>JBDTUY010000315.1:0-6237 GCA_040007495.1 Acidobacteriota bacterium
GTCAGGAACCCGACCCATAGGGGGCTTAGGTTCATGTCGATGAGGAGTTTCACGCTGCCGGAAGCGGGACCTCGATCTCTTCGATCCTCCAGGCCGCATAGGCTAGTGCCTGCCGTATATCTTCCTCTTCAACGTATGGGTACGCCGCGAGAATGTCGGCGAACGAATGCCCTGCGGCGACCAATCCGACCAAGGTACCTGCGGTCACACGCATTCCACGCAGACATGGCTTGCCACCCATAAGCTGCGGATTACGCGTGATTCGGTCTAGCGTCATGATAATACCCTGATTCTAGCGCGCGAACTCAATCCGCTGCGTGTTGATGAGGTCTTCGGCCGCCGCCGCAGTTCACTTCGGTCAGTGCGCAGCCTTTGTGCTCGAACTGAATGGTGGTGTGATGGATGTCGAAGCGGTCGGCTAACACCGTGTTCACGGCGCACAAGATGGCGTCGCTCTCCGAGGGAGGCATGTCGTCGATCAACACATGACAGCTGAGAGCGCGGGCTTCCGAACCCAGGCTCCAGATGTGGAGATCGTGTACGTCGCCGACACCCGCTATGCAGCGAACCTCCTGGATGACGTCGGCAAGATTCAAGCCTTTGGGCAGACCTTCCAGGAGGATATTCAATGAGTCTTTAAACAAATCCCACGATGTCCAGATGATAAAGACCGCGATCACGATGGAGAGGAGAGGATCGACAAACATCCAGCCGGTATAATGAATCACCAGAGCGCCTATAATGATCGCGACGCAACTGGCTGCGTCGCCCACTTGATGCACAAACGCCGCGCGAACGTTCAGGTCGTGCTTATGACCATGCCCGATCAGGCTCCACGCGATCAGCAGGTTGATCACGATGCCCAGGGCCGCGACCCACAGCATGATGGATTCCTGCACAGGCTCCGGATGCAGGAGATGTTGGTAACTCTCCCACAGCAATCCAACGGAGACGACGACCAACAGAAGAGCATTGACGAAGGCCGCCAGCACACCAGTGCGTTGATAACCAAAGGTCTTAATATGATCGCCAGGGCGGGATTCCAAACGGTAAGCGACAGCGGCCAGTCCCAGGCCAAACGCATCGGTAAAGTTGTGACCGGCATCGGAAAGCAGCGCCAAGCTGCCCGACCAGAAGCCAGCAACGACTTCGATCAGGACAAAGGCGATGGTCAGGATCAGGGAGGCGATCAGGATCTTGCCAGTGGATCCATGGGAGTGGGAATGGCTGTGGCTATGGCCGTGCGCTCCAGAGTGACTGTGTCCCATACCTACCTCCATGGTAGCGCCTATGGAAGAAGTGGACTGAACAGTGGTGGAATCGGTGAGTAACAGGGCAAGGCTTTTGGCTTCGGCAATCCCCGACGAACCGCGACGGCGGGGAGCGGCGTGCTGAAAATCACGCAATCGGTTCGGGAAGACTCCGCTCCCTGCCGTCGCCCGATTGCGGACAAGGCGGCTCGTCGGTGATTCGGACTTGGGAGAGGATTCTACTGATGATGCGACGCGTTACTCACAGATTTGCCTCGGTGGCGGATTCGCGGGTGCGACGCGTCACATCCTGCTTTGCAGGCGGGTTTGTTTGGGAGGCTGAAGCCCCCGTGCTCGATGAATCGCGCGCCACAGAAGACTGACTATGCGCGGGTGGCGCGTAGGGCGTCGTCTATGATGGCTAGCAACTGTTCGCGTGTCAGCTCGATCATTTCGGAGCGATTTCGCGTTGCCGGTCTGGATTCTTCGGCATCCGGCATATCTTCCGCGGCTAGAGGCCAGCCGGGCTCGAAGCGGTTGTGCGATTTGACGCCGTAGCGTCCGCGAGCTTCGAACAGTTTCTGGATTTCGACGCGAGGCAGAACTTTCGGGCCGCCCAGCAGTTCGGCGACTAGCGTGATTCGTGCGGAATGCTCCATCGTGTCCATGCGGCAAAACGCGCGGTCGATGCAATCGCCATACGCGACGGCTCCATGATTGGCCAACAGCAGGGCGTCGTAGTTTGCCAGATACGGCATCATGCCGTCGGAAAGGGCTTCGGTTCCCGGCTCACCATAAGCGGCCAAGGGGACAGCACCCAGGCTTACGATCACTTCGGGCAGAATCCCGACATTCAGGGCTCGGCCCGCGACGGCGAATCCGGTTGCAGCTGGGGGGTGCGCGTGGACAACGGCGTTCACGTCAGGGCGCGTGCGGTAAATGGTGAGATGCATGCCCATTTCCGAGGTTCGTTCCCGCTCGCCTGAAATCTTGTTGCCGTCGAGATCGGTGATGATCAGATCCTCGGGGCGCAGCATGCCTTTACTGATACTGGTCGGGGTGGCGAGAATGCGGTTTTCATCCAGGCGGATGGAAATGTTCCCGTCGTTGGACGCAACCCAGCCCTTTTCGTACATGAACCGGCCTACACGTACGATGTCGTCCCGATGCTGTGCTTCTGTCTTCTGCATGCCCAAAAAGCGCGCCACGAAACCGGCGCCCTGACTTGATTGTAGCAATTCAACGACTGCGGCATGCCGCTGGCAAGCTCGGCAATTGAAGGGTTGAATATGGGTGGCGAGAAGCGGAAAGGCCCACCGGCTCCTCCCGCTTGCCTTCGCTTACAACGCTGACTTTCTAGGCACCGTCGGTCTGCGCGGTCAGATAACGTTCGTAGCCTAGCTCTTTAATCTGATGCATCTGAGCTTCCAACCAATCGACGTGCATTTCTTCGTCCTTCAGCAGGAACTCAAACAGCTCACTGGACGCGTTGTCGCCTTCCGCACGGGAAAGCGCGACGGACTTGTTATACATCTCGACGGCGGCCAGTTCCAGCTTCAGATCGTTGGCCAGTTGATCCTTTACCGTCGAACCGATCTTTATCGCCAGTGCTTCTGACAGGTTGGGGATACCGTCCAGAAACAGGATGCGTTCAATAATCTTCTCGGCGTGCTTCATCTCATCAATTGACTGCTTCTTGATGAAGTTGGCCAGCTTCTGATAGTGCCAGTTCTCGCACATTTCCGCGTGCAGAAAGTACTGATTGATCGCGGTCAGCTCTTCATGGAGCGCTTCGTTCAGCGCTGCGATAACTTTAGGGTTGCCCTTCATAGCAAGGATTGTAACAAGCCCGAGCGCAATTCGTGATAGACGCGATGGCGGCTGCCAACCTGCTTCCGCTTACAATCAATAAGTGGATAATCGCCGCATGTGCCCGAACTGCCGGGCGTTCATTACGACTGACGACAAGACTTGCCCCTACTGCGAGGTTGCTATAGGTCCAAAGGCCATCGACCGGCGCAGCCCGGGCGATATGTTCGGAATTCCGGGGGATCGGTTGCTAACCACGGCGATCCTGGGCTTCAATACACTGCTCTACCTGGCAATGATCTTGCGCGACGCGCAAGCCAGCCGGGGCGGAATTCAAATGGACCCCAGTAGTCAGGCGCTAGTGGACTTCGGGGGGAAATGGGCTCCCTACATTTTTCAGAGGGGCCAATGGTGGAGGCTGATCACAGCCGGCTTCCTGCACGGCGGCATCCTGCACATCGGCATGAACTCCTGGGTCCTATATGAGCTAGGCCGCACAGTGGACGACACCTTCGGCCGCTATCGCTACATCACCATCTACCTGATCGCGAGTGCGGCTGGCTTTGGGGCCAGCCTCTACTGGAGCCCATACTCGCTGTCCATCGGCGCGTCCGCTGGTATTACGGGCTTAATTGGAGCCATGGTAGCGCTGGGGACCAAAGAAAAGCATTCCATGATCGGCGCTATGCGGGGCCAGTACGTGCAGTGGATGGTGATTGTGTTGATCCAAGGATTCATCATCTCCGGAATCGACAACGCTGCCCACATCGGGGGCTTCATTGGAGGCTTCATCGTCGCGTACATCGCGGGTTCACCAAACTATTCCCGGACCGATGAAGGTATCTGGAAGACCGCCGCGTATGTTTGCCTGGCAGTCACCGCCTATGCGTTCTTCGACATGTTCGAGTGGCTGTTGAGAGGATCGACGCAGGTGTTGTAGCGGAAGGAGACAGGAGTCAGGAGACAGAATTGAGGAGTGAGAATTTAGAAGTGAGAATCCCGCGTACCTGCACTTCGTTCCGAAACCGGGGCCACCGCGTATTCTCAATTCTGCATTCTCCACTCCTGTCTCCTGTCTCCTGTCTCCTGTCTCCTGACTCCTGTCTCCTGACTCCTGACTCCTGACTCCTCCAAGGGACCTATGGTACATTTCGATAATCATGGCAAGCCGCAGCGTCAATAAAGTCATCCTGGTTGGACATCTCGGACGAGATGCAGAAACCGCCTACACCGCCTCGCAGACGGCGGTCACCAAGTTTTCGGTTGCTACCAACCGCCGCTGGAAAGACCAGCAGAGTGGCGAATGGAAAGAAGAAACGAATTGGACGAACGTGGTCCTGTGGCGCGGCGAGAATCTGGCTCCGTACCTGACCAAGGGTAAGCAACTCTACGTCGAAGGCCGCATCCAGACGCGTAGCTACGACGATAAAGACGGCAAGAAGGTCTACGCGACGGAAGTGGTCGCGGACGACGTGATCTTGCTCGGCGGCAAGGGCGAAGGCGGAGGCCCAGGTGGTGGCGGTCCGGACGAGTACTCGCAGGAACCGGCTCCGCGTAGTGCTCCTCGACCGAGAGCAGCGGCGCAGTCGGCTCCGCCGATGAATGATACGATTGGCGACGACGACGTACCGTTTTAAGCTTAGCGAGGTGACGCACGCGCTTGGCGTGCAACGTCGGCAATTCTGCCGACGCCCAAGCTCAAGCTAAAGACCAAGCTCAAACTTGTTGGCACTAAGTGCCAACAATGCTCTCAAGAGTGCGCGCTCCACATCATTTCCGATTCCGATTGGCAAACGCACATCTCCAGTGTTAGGTTGAGGAGTGCGGACCCTTATTTTTATTGCCTTTACGGCTGTTGCCTTGGCGCAGCCAAAACTTTCTGTTCAATCGGCATCCAGTAAACAAGTCAGCATCTCCTGGACTGGAATCACAGGTCCAGCGGCCATTGAGCGGCGGCCTGCTGGTGGGAAATATGAGCCTCTCACTAAGCTTCCGCAAGGGCAGACTTACACCGACGCGGCGATTGATGCGATGGGTACGTATCAGTACCGGGTGCATGCCGATATGCCTGGTGCGGCCGCTTCCAATGAAGTGATCGCGGGTCCTCCGCCTACTGGCTATACCATTCCATTGGCTACGCCCAAGGCGTTTCTCGAAAAAGATGCGCAGGCGAACTTTGCTCGCAGCACTTCGATGGAACTGGATGGCAATGGCGACCCGGCGATTCTGTACTCCGTGCTCGATCCCACTTTCAACGACGGGAAGGAGGCCGAGCTATGGTTTCTGCACTGGGATCGTGCTGCGTATCGCTGGAAGGCACCTGTCAAGGTTGCGACCTTCCAGGTGTATCGCAACTACATCACGCTGGCGCACGATCAAGGGTCGGCGGCCTCGGCGGGCACTTGGGCGACGGTGGCTGAGGGCGAGGCCGGGATCGAACTCTATGTGTCGTCCGACGACGGGGCGACTTGGACGATGAAGCATCGGCTGGCGGTCCCGGAAATCACAGTTCTTGGGCGTGCGGTGGCGATGTTCAATGGACAGTTGTATTGGCTCCACAGCATTGATGCGGACGGGACGTATCTGCTCTCTGGAGCGTTGTCGGATGACCCGTCAAAGTGGAAGGAAAGAGAAGTTGCCAGTGGCCGAGTCTATGGAACGGGGTTCTCCAAGCGAAGACCTGTCAATTGCCATGGATTCACAAGGCCGACCCGGTGTGACCTATTTTCTATTGGGTCCCAGCTACAACGTGACCGCGTTTTACTGGCGTCCTGGGATGGCAGAGGCCCGGAAGATCCAGGATTCCAATGGAGTGCAGAACGATTTCCATAACGCGGTGATCACGTATTCTGGCGCGCCGAAGGATCTGGCGAAGTTTCTGGTGTCGCTAAACCGGAATGCAGACGGCAGTGCCGAATCGCAGATGTGGATTGTGCGTGATAACGCGGGGCAGATGGTGGTCGCACCCGGGCTGCCGACCGATGGTGGGCATCATTCGCTGGATTATCCGTTCAGTTTGAGCTTCGATGCGAATGGTCAGGGAGCGGCGCTGCTGAATCGCAACGGAGGCCAGGGCGATGACAAGTGTGGTGCGCCGAAACTGGCCAGGGGCGGCGCGACGGGTCCGTGGAAGACGTGTTCGCCAGACGCGAAGCGCGATCAGGAGGTCGGGGGACTG
>JBDTUY010000316.1:0-6213 GCA_040007495.1 Acidobacteriota bacterium
CTTACGGGGTGGGCGCGAATCCTTCCGGATCGCGTCGCGAGGGCTAGCCTCTGCCGCATGACTGTCACGGGGTTGTTCCTGAAAAGAGGGCGCGCCGGAACCAGCGTGGGTTGGGGGCGTTAAAGACGGCCGGATCAGGCGGCGGTTTCCGGTTTCCACGTTGATTCACTCCTTGGCTCGTTTCCGAGCTGGCACTTCCGTTACTTCATAGATAACACAGTGCCCGGGCTGGGGCAAACCGAGAGGAATCCTGAAAATGGGAGTAGAAGGTGCCGTCGGGCTCTTGTGACGCGCATGTTCCACGCCAGCTTACGCCCTTTGCGTATTTTCCTTCAAACGATACATGCTTTAAGGACGTCCCGAGCTGTTCCAGGTTGCTAGCTCGATCTCCCTCGTCTCGCTATCGGACAGAGCTGGAGGAACTTGGTCGTTGTAGGTGGGAGTTGAACGCCCCCCCGAATCTCAGCTTCGCACCTTCAGGCTCTCCCCAAAGACACTGATTGACTTTGGCCCCGCTAAGGTACCTGTTAGCTTGCGATCGAACAAACTTCAGCGTCCAGTGGTAGGAGACTCGACGCACCCCTGTTCGGTGAACCAGCAAGATTTCCGGCTAGTTCTGATTGTAGAGTCTCTAAGAGAATATCTCACTAATGCTGAGTCTGGCAGGATCTGTACGCTATGAATCCGTACGCTCCGGCTCCCAGGGATCTCGCTCATCCCGATACACGCGGTCATCCCGATCCTCGCGCGTCTCTTGTTCCAGGCGGCGCTGGGTCTCCTCGCGCTCCTCAATTCCGTCGGCCATGGCTGCTCCTACAACTAGTGTAGCCAGACGCCTAGTCCATCGCCGAGGTCAACCAGCTATCGCCTTTGCCAGCAACAGTTTTGGGATATAAAGCGTCGGCGTACTAGGGCCGATATCTAAGGTATGAAGGTCGTAATCCTAGCCGGGGGTCTTGGCAGTCGGTTATCTGAAGAGACCCAGCTACGCCCGAAGCCCATGGTGGAGATTGGCGGCATGCCGATCCTGTGGCACATCATGAAGAGCTTCTCGACCGATGGGTTCGACGACTTCATCATCTGCTTGGGCTACAAGGGCTATATCATCAAGGAGTTCTTCGCGAATTATGCGCTGCACACCTCAGATATCACGATCGATTTCGAAGGTGGCGGGACCACGACGCACTGCAGCCGCGCGGAAAAATGGAAGGTGACGCTGGTCGACACCGGCGTCGAGACGATGACCGGGGGGCGTCTGCGGCAGGTCGAGCGCTACCTGGGTAAGGAGCCATTCTTCCTGACCTACGGGGATGGACTGGCCGATGTGAATCTGCGTGAGCTGGCAGCGTTTCATGCGAGTCACGGCAAGAAGGCTACGGTGACAGCCACCCGTGCACCGGCGCGCTTCGGTGCGCTGCAGTTGGACGATGCCAACGTGAAGGGATTTCTGGAAAAGCCGCATGGCGAGGGCGGTTGGATCAACGGAGGCTTTTTCGTACTAGATCCGAGTGTGCTCCCGCTGATCGACGGCAATCAGACCGTGTGGGAACAGGAACCGATGGAGCGGCTTGCGCACTCGGGCGAACTGGTCGCGTATCGGCACGATGGTTTCTGGCAACCGATGGACACGCTGCGCGAGAAGAATCACTTGGAAGCGCTGTGGTCCAGCGGCTCCGCGCCGTGGCGTCGATGGACGGACGTCGCGCGAGCCGAACCCGCGGAAACTGGACAGTCCAGTGACACGAGTCTGCCGGACGCCGAGTTCTGGCGTGGGAAGCGGGTATTGGTCACAGGTCACACCGGGTTCAAGGGCAGTTGGCTATGCCATTGGCTCGCAATGATGGGGAGCCAGGTGAGCGGCTTCGCGCTCGACCCTCTGACCCCGGATAGTATGTTTGAGGCAACCTCCGTCGCGGATTTCGTCGATGACCGCAGGGGCGACGTCCGCGACCTCGCGAGCTTGCAGGCGCTGATCACGATCCAACAGCCAGAGATCATCTTCCATCTCGCGGCTCAGCCATTGGTGCGGCGGTCTTATGCCGAGCCGATCGAAACGTTTGCGACGAACGTGATGGGAATGGCTAATGTACTCGAAGCGGCGAGGGCTAAGGGTAGTGTGCGCGCAATTGTGGTGGTCACGAGCGACAAGTGCTATGACAATCGTGAGACCGGACAGCGTTATCGCGAAACCGACCCTCTGGGAGGTCACGATCCATATTCGGCCAGCAAGGCTTGCGCGGAGCTGGTGACTGCGGCGTATCGGAAATCTTTTTATTCGGAAGGTCCAGCGATCGCGACGGCTCGGGCTGGGAATGTGATTGGCGGCGGCGACTGGGCTGAGGACCGGCTGATCCCGGATTGTCTGCGCGCCTTTGCGGCCGGGGATCCGGTGGTGCTGCGGCGTCCGGAAGCGGTGCGCCCGTGGCAGCATGTGCTGGAACCTCTGCAGGGGTATCTGAAACTGGCGGAAGCGCTGTGGAACAAGTCAGGCGAATGCTCGCCTGCATATAACTTTGGACCAGAACAGGCGAAAGTTGGCAAGAATGAGCGTTGCACCGTCTTGGAAGTGGTTCAGTTAGCCGCACGAGTTTGGGGCGAAGGTGCACGCTGGGAGTGTACGCCTTCCCATGAACCGAAGCACGAAGCCACCAACCTGGATTTGGACTCATCGTTGGCGAAGCGAGACCTGGGCTGGACGCCGCGTTGGAGTCTGCAACAGGCCTTGGAGGCGACCATGGAGTGGTACCGCGCCTATCGGGCTCACGGGTCAGAGCGTGGGTTCATGCAAGCGTTAACACGTTCCCAGATTGAGGCTTTCCTGCAAGCTCAAGCCACAGCAGAGACCCAAGGGCAGGCAGAATCCGTCGAGTTGGAGCTATTGGCACGGGCGCTTGCTGACGAGCCGACGACACGTCCGCTGATGAATGCGAGCCTCCGTCAATAGGTCATATGGGACACTGCCGAATTTGCGCGTCACCGCTGACGGAGACTTTCGTTGACCTTGGCCATTCGCCGTTGGCCAACTCGTATCTGAACTCTGAAGATCTACACAAGATGGAGCCGCACTACCCGCTGCATGTCTATGTGTGCTCGAAGTGCTTCCTGGTGCAGATTGGCGAGGTCGAATCTCCGGATCACATTTTCCGTGACTACGCCTACTTTTCGTCGTTCTCGGCCAGTTGGCTGGAACATGCTCGCGCATATGCGGAGATGATGGTTGCGAGGTTCGCGCTAAAGCAGGAATCGTTGGTGCTGGAAATCGCGAGCAACGATGGGTATTTGTTGCGATGGTTCCAACAGCAGGGCATCCCCGTATTGGGCGTTGAGCCAGCGGAAAATGTTGCACAGGTGGCCCGCAAGCGAGGCATCCCGACCCGCGCCGAATTCTTCCATGCCGGATTCGCAAGCCAACTGCAAGCAGAAGGTGTGCAAGCGGACGTGATCGCAGCGAACAACGTGGTGGCGCACGTGCCGAATTTGTTGGAGTTTCTAAAAGGGATTCAAATCGCGCTCAAACCGCGTGGGGTGGCGACGCTGGAGTTCCCTCACGTGCTGAACCTGATCCAGCAAAATCAGTTCGACACCATCTATCACGAACATTTCTCCTACCTGTCGTTACTGAGTCTGGAGAAGGCTCTGGCCATGTGCGAGCTGTCGGCGTTTGACGTCGAGTTATTGCCGACGCATGGCGGTAGCCTGCGGGTGTTCGTCCGCCACCACGCTGACGAATCCAAATCAGACGGCGACGGGTTATTGTGCGCCCGAAAGAAGGAGACAGAAGCCAAGCTACATACTCTGGACGGATATGCGGACTTCGGGAAGAAGGCGGTCGGCATCAAGACCGATGTACTGACATTCCTGATCGTCTGTCAACGAACTGGCAAGAAAATAGTTGGCTACGGCGCGCCAGCCAAGGGCAATACGCTACTCAATTATTGCGGAGTCGGTCCGGAGTTGCTGCCTTTTACAGTGGATCAGAGTCCGCACAAGGCTGGCCTCTTCCTGCCTGGTGTTCACATCCCGATCTATAGCCCGGATCGCCTGCTGGAAGAACGTCCGGACTACGTCGTGATCCTGCCGTGGAACTTGCGCGACGAGATTTCACAGCAGATGTCCGGCATCCGAAGCTGGGGCGGGCAGTTTGTCACCTTCATTCCGCACTTGGAAATCTTTTAGGACGTTCTTCCCATGAAATGCATCCCTTGCGAACTGCCTGGCGTGTACCGCATCACACCAGAGCCGCATGCGGACGCAAGAGGACTTTTCGCCCGAACGTTCTGCGCACGCGAGTTTGCCGACTTTGGTTTGGAAGGCGCGATGGTCCAATCGAGCACGTCGTTCAATCGTCACAAGGGGACGCTGCGCGGGATGCATTTCCAGTTGGCTCCGCATGCCGAGGTGAAGTTGGTTCGTTGTGTTCGTGGATCGGCGTACGACGTGGTGCTGGATCTGCGTACCGAATCGCCGACTTATCTTAAGTGGATCGCGGTCGAACTCACAGCGGACAATCGCGAGGCCATCTACATCCCGAAGGGCTGCGCCCACGGCTTCCAAACCACAGCCGACGACACGGAGTTGCTGTATCAGATGAATGATTACTTCGCGCCGGAGGCTGCTGCAGGCGTCCGCTGGAACGATCCTCTGTTCAGCATCACCTGGCCCATCGCAGAGCCGATTCTATCTGAGAGGGACGCGAACTACCTGGACTATGCAACGAGCGGAGCCTTTGCTCTGCAGGAATCGAAGTCATGAAGACGGTGCTGGTGACCGGAGGCTCGGGGTTCATCGGCAGCCGCACACTGGGCCGTCTGGTGAAGCGCGGCTATCGTGTACACGCCGTATCCAGAGGCGATGTTCGACAAGCGGGCGGCGTGCATTGGCACAGGGCCGACGTCTTAGATCCTGCCGCAATGGATGCTCTCGTCAGCTCGGTTCGGCCTACGCATCTTCTGCATTTGGCATGGATTACTGAACATGGGAAATACTGGACGGCACCCATAAATACCGCCTGGTTGACTGCGTCGTTGTACCTGCTGGAAGTATTCGGTCGCAGCGGCGGTAAACGAGCGGTCGGCGTCGGGACGTGTGCGGAATATGATTGGACTTGCCCGGGTCCGTATCGGGAGGGCTCGCCACTCGGACCAACGTCGCTCTATGGAGCGGCCAAAGCATCGCTGGGACTGATGCAAGCCCAGTTGGCGCACAGCCTCGGTTTCGAGCAGGCCTGGTGCCGCCCGTTCTTTTTGTACGGTCCGGGAGAGAACCCACAGCGTTTGATTCCATCTTTGATCAGCGCGATGCTGCGCGGGGAAGCTCCAGTTTGCAATAAGCCGGATGCCATCCGTGATTTTCTTCACATCGACGATGTGGCTGGGGCGATCGTGACAGTGCTGGATAGCGACCACGAGGGTCCCGTAAATATCGGGTCAGGTGACGGAGTTGCACTTGGATTGATAGCGCAGATATTGATGGAACTGGCCGGGCTTGAAAGTGCTCCTCAGACTGGTTCTGATGTACAACTTGCTGCTTCAGATTGTGTGGTTACCGATACGTCTGTTCTAAGCACCCTTGGTTTTCGCCCACGGCATACGCTGCGCAGTGGTCTGACAGAGACGCTCGGATGGTGGCGGGATCAAGCGGCAGTCGGGGAGTATGGGGCATGATAGCCAAGCCACAAGCTGGCGAATCGGGTCAGGAGTCAAGCCCAATGCTTCGGTCAGCGGGCCGACCAAAAATTGTTCGATCCGATCTCCCCTACTGGATCGCCGGAGCCTTACTGCTGCTATTCTCCGTTCCCTGGCTCTTCACCAACCCAATTAACGGTGACACCGGGTTCTTTGCGGCTTCGGGGGAAGCCATCCTGGATGGCGCGAAACTGTATCGAGATATTGTGGAGCCAAATACTCCGCCACCATTTCTGTTCGGTGCCGGGTGCGCGGCCTTCGGCCGGTTGGTTGGACTGCGCGCAGAGCCGGCGCTGATCCTTACGCTTTCCTTTCTGATCGGCCTCGCGTTGTACCGGACGAATGCAATCCTCCGCCAGTTGCTCCCACGGAGGCCCGAGGCCATAGGTTTACTCATGGTGGTCGCTCTGTACTGCTTGTTTCCGTATGCAAGCAATAAGTTCGGTGAGCGCGAACACATACTTGTTGGGTTAATGTTAGCTTGGCTATTTGGTTCCATCGCCGCAGCTACTCAACTGCGTCGATCTCG
>JBDTUY010000317.1:0-6199 GCA_040007495.1 Acidobacteriota bacterium
GCTGTTTGCCGCGTTCTACCGCGTCGGCGGCATTTTCCCGCAGTTCGTCTCCACGCCGCTTCAGGTAATCGGCACTCTCTTCCGCTCTATCGCGAATGATTCGCCGAGTTTCGGCTCCGGTCTTCGGGGCAAACAAAACGCCCAGCGCGGCACCAAGGCCGAGGCCCAGCAGGAAATACGGTATTGATGAATCGTCTCGATCTCTCATGGTCAAGTCTCCAGTCAACTCAGCATAGCAATTAGGGGGCCACAAGTGGTGCCGTTGGCGAGAGCCCACCAGGACTGCATCATCCGCGCTTGGGAACTTCGCAAGTGTGCAGAAGAGCATGGTGCTGATCGGGTTGCGGTCGGCCCCAGCCGTCTGGAACCCTTAAATAATTTATTTCCCTAGTGGTCAACAAGTTACGAAAAACGGGGCAGTTCCGAAATTTTCGCAAGACTGTTTTTAGGAATTTTTCGCGCGTAAGATTGCCTTTTATGCAACCACCAAACATGGCGACCCTGGAGGCAGAGAAACACGTTGGACGCGTTCTCATATTGAGCGGTCCCCCAGGTTCTGGAAAAACGACGATTGGAAGAATCATTGCCGACACGGCGGACCGGCCGACGGTGCACCTGGCAACGGATGGCTTCTATACCTGTATTCGCAAGGGATTCGTCCTGCCATTCCTCCCTGACGCGGCCCAACAGAATGAGGTCGTCATTGGTGTCCTGGTAAGCAGCCTACTCGGCTACGCGCGCGGCGGATACGATGTGGTCGTGGACGGGATCATCGGTCCATGGTCCATAGAGCCGTTTATTCACGGTACTACCGAGGCGGCTGTGCAATTGCAGCTGGTGGTGCTGCGACCGTCTCTCGATCAAGTTATGGAGAGGGCGAAAGGTCGAGAGGGACGCGAGCTAATAGGCTCGGGTCCGATCAAAGGGTTATACCAGGCATTTGAAAAACTTGGCGGACTCGAACCTTTCGTTGTGAATACCACTCCTCAGAGCGTGGAGGAATCGGTGCAAGAGGTCCGCAGATGCTTCCTGGCGCAAGAGTATCGTCTGGCTTGAACCGGTTAACGTTGAGGTAGCGCGAAAGCGCTGGTTCAGCATCGAAGCAGAACAGACTTGCCGATAGCACTAGGTTCCAACCGGTCGCAGTGGAGCCCAGCAGTTGGGGCAGGCCAGGAACACCAACTCCCCGGTTTGGTTGAACGTCCTGGATGTGAAGCTGACGATGCCGAAACCAGGCTTGGACTTGGAGGGCGTAATAGCGTCCACGCGAATCTCCACGCGCAGGGTATCGCCCGGCCGGACCGGCTTCGACCATTGCAACTCTTTGACTCCCATCCCGAGTATTGGGGTATCGCCCAATATCTTCGCGTCTGCCGTAAGCCGCATCGCGACGGCAGCTGTGTGCCAGCCACTGGCTATGATTCCCTTGAACATGCCAGCAGCGGCGGCTTCGCGATCTGTGTGAATCGGCTGCGGGTCCCATTGGATGGCGTAGTCGATGATGGCTTGTTCCGTCATCAAAGCGGTTGCCGTGTGAAATGTATCGCCTACGTTTAGGTCGTCTAAGTATTTGTTCATCAGAGTGCTGTCAAAACCTGGCTGGGGGTTCTCACGAAAAGTTAGGCCGATGTGGCGCGCGATTTATCGAGCACGGGGGCTTCAGCCTCCCAACCAACGCTAATAGCGGAGCCAAAGCTCCAATGCAAGCCATCCGGTCACGGATCCGAACGACGGAAAGCTCGCGCCACATCATTCCTAAATCTTCAACAAACTCCGCAGCCGCTTCGTCTGTGCTCGGCTGACGGGGATTTCGGTCTGCTTCTTATCGTCCATACGGAGTTGAAAGCTCGACTTGAACCATGGCACAACTTCCTTGATGCGGTTGATGTTGACCAGATAGGACCGATGCGCGCGCCAAAAAGTATCCGGATCGAGATTCGACTGTAATTCCTCAATGGTTCGATAATTGGACTGCCCTTCTATCTGATTGGCTCCGCTTCCCGCGACGATGGTGATCAGTCCGTCTTCAATGGAAGCAAAGATTAGATCCTGCGCATCCACGATCAAATTGCGCTGATTGTTCTTCACTAGGAGCTTGGTCCGCTGGGCGGATTGTCTGAATATCTGACCTTCTGCCTCATTCGGGACTTGCGCGGCCTTGGCCCGCTCTGCAACCAACTTGCGCGCGCGATCCACGGCGACTTGCAGGCGTTCGGCATCGACTGGCTTGAGTAAATAGTCGAGTGCTTCCCACCGAAATGCCTCCACCGCATATTGGTCATACGCAGTCGCCATCACGAAATGGGGCAGGGGAATGTTCTTTTCCCGCAGCCTCCGGATCACGCCCATGCCATCCAGGCCGGGCATCTGTACATCCAGGAAAACCAGGTCCGGCTCCAGGTCTTCGATCAGTTTTACCGCTTCTAAACCGTTGGAAGCTGTAGCGATGACCTCGATATCCGGAAACTGTTCCAGCAGGAACGCGAGTTCATCGGACGCGAGCTTTTCGTCGTCTGCCAGAATGACGGAAAGCATCGTCGGAATCGTGGCGGAAACCGCTGGAGTCGCGCGATTCGGCATGAAGTGTTAGTATAACGTAGACATACGTAATTGCCTTTCGAGCTCTCGCCCTGCCTCATGCTTGGTTGCTGCGCCGATCAGGTCTTCATTCCGGAAAGTCAAGAAGGAGTCCAGGAATTGCCTCAAGATAACGTCCAAATTGCGCCTGCGAAAGGGAAGCTCGGCGTACTGATTCCCGGTCTCGGTGCCGTAGCTACCACGTTCATTGCAGGCGTGGAAGCCGTGCGCCGCGGAACCGCGCAGCCGGTTGGATCACTCACTCAACTCTCTACGATCCGCCTAGGGAAACGCACCGACGGTCGCAGCCCCATGATCAAGGACTTTGTGCCTCTGGCCAGTCTCGATGATCTGGTATTTGGCGGCTGGGATATTTTTGAAGATTCCGTCTACGAATCGGCCGTCAACGCCAAGGTTTTAGAGCGTGCGCAGATCGATTCGTTGAAGGAACCGCTCTCGGCCATCAAGCCGATGAAGGCTGTGTTCGATCAGGAATACGTCAAGCGCATCACCGGTCCCAACCAGAAGCAAGGGACCAAGATGGAGAAGGCGCAGGCGCTGATCGCCGACATCGAGAAGTTCCGGACGGACAACAATTGCGCGCGCCTGGTGATGGTGTGGTGTGGTTCGACTGAGGTATTCCACCGGTCGGCTGCTGTGCATCAAACCTTGGCCTCATTTGAGGCGGGTTTGGTGGCGAACGATCCCGAGATCGCACCCAGCCAGATTTACGCCTACGCGGCGTTGATGTGCAACGTGCCTTACGCCAACGGCGCGCCGAACCTGACCACCGATACTCCTGCGTTGTTGGATTTGGCACGGGACCGCAATGTTCCGATCTGCGGCAAGGATTTCAAAACCGGCCAGACGTTCATGAAGACGCTGATTGCCCCGGGCCTGAAGGCTCGCATGTTAGGCATGTCGGGTTGGTTCTCGACCAACATTCTCGGCAACCGCGACGGCGAAGTGCTGGAAGATCCAGGTTCGTTCAAGAGCAAGGAAGAGACCAAGCTCAGCGTTCTGGACTCGATCCTGCAGCCGCCTCTTTATCCGATGCTGTACGGCGACCTGTTCCATTCGGTCAAGATCAACTACTATCCGCCGCGCGGCG
This sequence comes from Acidobacteriota bacterium, assembly GCA_040007495.1. Taxonomy (GTDB): domain Bacteria; phylum Acidobacteriota; class Terriglobia; order Bryobacterales; family Bryobacteraceae; genus Palsa-187. The sequence goes on from JBDTUY010000317.1 coordinate 3,689, forward strand.
ATCAAAAGGAAGGCTGGGATAACATCGACATCTTCGGATGGCTGGGCTATCCGATGCAGATCAAGATCGATTTCCTGTGCCGCGATTCTATTTTGGCAGCACCACTGGTGCTCGACCTCGCGCTGTTCATGGATCTTGCGCAACGCTCCGGCATGCGCGGCATCCAGGAGTGGCTGTCGTTCTACTTCAAGGCTCCGATGACGGCTCCGGGTTTGTATGCGGAGCACGATATCTTCATTCAGCTGATGAAGCTCAAGAACACGCTGCGCTGGATGCGCGGTGAAGACTTGATTACGCATCTTGGCCTGGAGTATTACGACTAGGACCGGCGTTCGCCTCTCGTGTGCTGCCGAACTCTTGGTCCGGCTCGCGGGAACGCGGCAACGTCGTCTTCCAGGCTGTGAACTAAACTGATGAATTGTCTTGTCATCGGCGGAACCGGATTTATTAGCCGTACGCTTGTTGCTGAACTGCTGACAGCCGGACATGCGGTCACGATTCTGCATCGCCGCCCCAAGCACGACCTGGGCCGGCGCGTGAAGAATATTCAGGCGGACCGAAATGATGCGCAGGCTGTGAAAGCGGCGCTGGCCGGCACCAAATTCGAGGCGGTATTCGACTTGGTGTACGACTGGGAGCGCGGAACAACTGCCGGTCACGTAGAAGCGTCGGCTCGCGCAGTCGGCGATAGTCTGCAGCGATATGTTTTCATGTCTAGCGTTGCGGCCTATGGCGACGGTCTAAATCATCAGGAGAGCGACGCCTTGGGTCCGGACGATGCTCCGGATCTGTACGTCCGCAACAAGGCGATGAGTGAACGGGCACTGTTCCGTCTCCATCAACGCATCGGGTTGCCTGTTGTGACCCTCCGGCCTCCTTTTGTGTTTGGTCCAGGCAAGGGCAATATTTGCTATCGCGAAGCATTTTTCTGGGATCGTCTGCGCGCAGGCCGCACCATGATTCTTCCTGGCGATGGTCGCCGGCTGATGCAATTCGTGTACGTGAAGGACTTGGCTCAGGCGGCGGTAAAAGTATTGGATATCCCAACTGCGCCCGGACATGCGTTCAACATCGCAAATGCGCGTCCGATCTCTCAGACCGAAGCAGTCGAAGCCTACGCCAAAGCTTGCAACAAGCCAGCGAAATTCGTGCGTATTTCCCGCGAGTATATTTTGCGCGCGGGCGGCAATCCGATGGGTCCAAAACTGTATTTCGGACAGTACTTCGACTTGCCACCGATCACGCAGGTGACCGCGAAAGCGCAGCGCGTGCTGAAGTTCAAGCCCACCGACTTTGCGCTGGCCCTAAAAGAAACCTACAAGTGGTATCTGCGCAACAACGAATTCCCGAAGCCTGACTATGCGTTTGAAGATGCTCTGCTAGCCAAAGCTCCCCAGTTGGCGCAACCTCGTTCGTAGCTGCTTTTCGTTCCACATTCGCGCGGGGTCTTTGCGAGAATAGTGGTTCGCCCTGATTGGGCCACACGCTTCCCAACTCGACCTTATGATTATCGATTGCCACGGCCATTACACCACCGCTCCTACGCAGCTTGAAGGGTTTCGCAAAGCTCAGATTGACGCGCTGAATGCCAGCAAACGCAGCCCCGGTGCAGAAAGCCTTCACATCAGCGACGACGAACTGCGTGAGAGCCTGGAAAAGGCTCAGTTAAAGCTGCAGCGCGAACGCGGCGCGGACCTGACGATTTTTTCGCCGCGCGCCTCCAAGATGGAGCATCACGTTGGCAATGAAGCCACAAGCATCGAATGGTCGCAAGTCTGCAACGATCTGATCCATCGCATTTGCACTCTGTACCCGAAGAACTTTGTGGGCGTCTGCCAGTTGCCACAATCGCCTGGCGTGCCTCCGGAGAATTCGATCCCTGAGTTGGAACGCTGCGTCAAGGAGCTAGGCTTCATCGGCTGCAACCTCAACCCCGATCCCTCAGGTGGCCACTGGCAATCGCCGCCCCTGACCGACAAGTATTGGTACAAGTTCTACGAAAAAATGGTGGAGCTGGACGTGTCCGCTATGGTCCATGTCACGTCTTCCTGCAACCCGGCCTTCCACGCCACCGGAGCACACTACATCAACGCCGACACCACCGCGTTCATGCAACTGCTGCAAGGCAACCTGTTTAAAGATTTCCCAACCCTGAAACTGATCATCCCGCACGGCGGCGGAGCCGTCCCCTACCACTGGGGTCGCTACCGGGGCCTAGCGCAGGATATGAAAAAGCCTCTGTTGACCGAATACGTCATGAAGAACGTCTTCTTCGACACCTGCGTCTATCACCAACCGGGCATAGACCTGCTGTTCAAAGTGATGCCGCTAGATAGCATTCTGTTCGGTTCAGAAATGGTCGGTGCAGTACGCGGCATCGATCCCGAGACGGGTGATTACTACGACGACACAAAGCTGTACGTCGACCGCTTGGGCCTAAACGCGGCGGATTTACACGCTGTGTATGAAGGGAATGCTCGGAGGGCGTATCCGAGGTTGGGGAAGATTGTG
>JBDTUY010000318.1:0-6187 GCA_040007495.1 Acidobacteriota bacterium
GCAAGCCGGCGATCTATCAGGTTGACGTGCGGCAACTGGTTTCGGAGACGAAGACGGAAGCCGATCAACAGGTGGAGCATCGCGCCAAGCCATAGGACGGGAGTTCTCTTTTTATGAAATCCGGCACGTCTCCAACTAAGCGCAAGAAGCCGCAAAATAATCCAGGTGCCTTGCGGTTCGAGTGTCAGAAGGGCTGTACAAACTGTTGCGATCAGTCGGGCTTCGTCTATCTAAGCGATGACGACATCCTGCGCGCTGCTAAGTTTGTGCGGATGCAGCCTGCGGCGTTTGAAGACAAGTACATTTATCGCACCGCGAACCAACGTCGATTTCGCAAGCCACCCGATCGCCAATGCCCGTTTCTGGAGGGCGGCGGCTGCTCCATTCATCCGGCCAAGCCGACGCAATGTCGAACCTTTCCATTTTGGCCTGAAACCGTGGAAGACCGGGCGGCGTGGAATAAATTAGGGGACTACTGCCCGGGGATCGGCAAGGGGCCACTGATCCAGATAGGCGAGGCGATGGAGATCGCGGAAGAGCAAAGGCTCGCGTATCCGGAAGATTATTGAGTGGCAATAAACAGGAAACGTTCCGTGTGTCACCGAGTTTTGTCGTCACCGGGTTTTGTCAGGGCAGTTTCGCCACTTCCGTAGACACGCGGGAAAAAGGACAAGCGGACCCGTGTCTAGAATTCTTCAAGCATCCGATATGCTCAACTACAGATCAAAATCCACCCCTGGGCCGGTATCCGGGGCGGACCTGGACCTTGTACTTCTTGTCCTTGGCTTCTTTTTCGTTGGCTAATTCCACATTCAGCTTGCGGAAACCTTCGTTCGGGTTCGCTTGTGGATAGTAGGTGACTGTGTAGGAGTTGCCCAGATCCTCGCGGATTGCTTCAAAGGCTTCCACTTGCTTCTGCCAGGTCCCAGCGAAGTAGGCTTTGCCACCGGTGTTGGTGGCTAGGCGCTTGAAGACGGTTGACGAGATCGAATCGTTGTTCACTTGATTGGTGGAGATCACGTAGATGGGGATGCCTTCGTCCTCTGCCACCGCCCGAACGTCGTCCGGAGCTACCATGCTCGCATTGTCCGGCCCATTGGAGAAGACAATGACTACCTTGCGTCCGACGACCTTGGCTGCATCGCGCAGGGTCAAGAGCAATGCGTTGTAGAGCGCCGAATCGTCTCCGGCGACCGCTTGGCGCAGGCCGAAGATTGCCTGATTGTGATCCTTGTCCAAACTCGCGGCGCGGGTCAGATTCTTGCTGTACGTATAAACGGCGACGGAGTCGGCGCGGTCCAGGCCGCGAATAAAATCGGCAATCGCGTCGGAGGCGTACACAAACGTCCGGTACATATAATTACTGGTGTCGAACAACACAAAGACATTGGTCCCGGTGAAGGCGTCGGATCGGACGTCGGCCTTAGAATCGACCGAACTCGGGGCAGCTGCCGTCATCGGCTTTGCCACGCCAGCCACGATCTCAACCGGCGGTTGATTGCCTTCGGAAAATGTCGCCATCGTTTGCGGGATGCTGTCCTCCAGAATCTTGAAATCGGAGTATTTCAGCCCGTTGACGTACTTACCTTTGTTGTCGATGACGGTGAAGCTGAGCACCACCATATCCACCTTGACGCGGAACGTTGGGCGGTCCGTGGGAGCGGCTTGCGCGTGGACCGGGGCAGTAATCAGGGGTGCCAGAAATAGAAAGGCGGCAGCCATCGCCCAGGCATTCATCCCCGCTCTGACGAGGCGGGGCTTGGTGGGGATTCGAATCGCTGGGGTTAGGATCACTGAGCCTCTCCTCCTGGAGCGTAACCGACGGTACCTGCGACCGCCTGCGCATTGGCTTCCTTGCGCACTTTGTCGCCGACAACACGCAAGCTCCGCCATAGGGCGGGCCAATCTTCCAAATGCGTGGCAAAAATATTTTCAACCGTCAACTGTGTCCACTCCGGAACCAGCACATTCAGGTCGCCCGGGCCTGCGTGAATCTGGTCGGCGAGGGCCGCGTAGTACAGTAAATTCGATTCCCAACTTTCCGCCAGAATGCGGGTGGAGTAGCCCATCAAGGTCGGGAAAGTGCGCAGGTTCAATAGCTCAGGCTCGTAGGAATTGGCCAGCATCGGCTTCGGCGTGCCAAAGGCCCTCGAGATCATCTCATCGCTCAGTTCGTGTGCATTAGCCGTCGACATCCGCTTGATTTCTGCTGCAAATGTGCTGTTCGCGCCCGGTTCAGATGTCGCAAGGTTCCGTGCCAACAGATACAGCTCCGATGGCAGCACGTTGTCGAGAGCACCGGCAACGTCTCCGGCGGACAGATCGTCGTCCACCGTTTTCAAGCGGCGCGGTGATAGATGAAGGTCGAGAGCATCTAGTACTTTCGCTTTTCGTTGAGGGCTCAGCGCAGCCTCTGCCAGCAACGATTCACCATATGCCATATGCAAGCCGACCCAATGGACCTGATCTTGGGAGACATTCCAGAAGCGAGGAATGACGGCGGTCAACATCATCTGCGGAACCAGATCGTTCCAGATGAGCGCCTGCGTTTTGGTGGGAACCAGGAAGTTCTGTTCGGCCTGCGCCAGCGCATAGGGGAGCCCTGAAAGCGAACCCGTAAGACGACCACCTGCATTTCGGGGCCAACCGGAGCCGTAGACTTCAGTAGTACCCCAGGCGCGGCTGGAGTTTGCATAACCGACAAAATCATGACTGCGCACGAACAGTGGATTGGTGTGTAGTATCTGCGCTCCGGGCGGCGCATAGTGCATATAGTTGAAGCCGACTATTGTGTCGCGAAGAAATGGTGTCAGTGCTCCCCGCAGGTCCGCAAGCTCCTGGGCATTCGTACCGGCCTTCTCTATATCGCGTCGAAGGTTGAATTTGCGCTGATCGTCCACGTGCTTGTCAGCCCAATATCCATAGGCGTTCAAGTTCTTTTCGGCACGGGTCAGGTCACCTTGGGGTAGCTGAATCTCGGCGATCCGGTTTGCGAGCCTACCTGCCAGGGCAGCGTTCATCGATTGCCCTTTGCTTCCGGCTTCCAAGTTGTCGGCGAGATCGAACAGAGTGTCCAACGATAGAAGCCGCTGCGCCTCAAACACTCGGATCAAGTCGCGAGCCATTTGCTGATACGCGTTAGATCCTGATGGAGCTTTGGTGCCGGCCAACAGGTCCATCATCTGGTCCTGCATGCGGCCCGCTTGCGCTGGTCCTTGGACGGGAGCTTTCGTTGCTCGCAGCAGCGTCTGCACGCCTGCGCGTCCCGCATCGAAGAGTTGGCGGTCGTTGTCCTGATTCGCAAATCCGGCCACGATGGCGGTCAGGGTGGCATCGGCCTGATCCTGGGGTAAGACCCCTTGCCGCAAGAAGATCTGCCATAGTCCCGTCAATCCTTGGAACAGACCCAAGGCGTCGGAACGCCGCGTCATATTCCGAATTTCGCCCAACTTTTCCGCCGTATCCAGAAACGAGAGCATGGTTTGCCCGTGTAAGGCTGGGGCTTCCGACAGAATTGGATACTGCGCATTCATGTCGCCATAGCGGCGGGCCAATTGCTCAACCACGGCAGGCTCCAGAGGCTGCGTTCGGCGCCGATCAAGATCTGTTAATGCCATGAAGATCTTCAGGTGTTCGTTCTCGGCAAGCTTCCTGCTCAATCCGAACAAGGCCTCTAAGACCTGGTCAGGATCTTTCCAATTGGACGCGTCCTTTTTGATTTTTCCGTCGACCTTGGATCCTTTGGGTGGATCGGAAAATAGATGCTTCCAGGTGTCGAGTCCGCCCGGTAAATGAGGCTTTCCGTCCGGATCGATTCGCAGGCGAGTAGTGAGTAGCAGCATGTCGGTATTGGACCGGAACACAGGGCGTGCGGGACCAGGGGTTGTGACCTTGCCACGGATGGCCTCATAGAATCGCTGCACACGATCCGGGTCCAGCAAATACGTTTGCACGGGACCGTGAATGCGCGCCAGCGCATCGTAATAGCTGGCGAGCCATCCGTCATCCTGAATCAGCATGCGTTCAAAGAAGGCTGCTCCCTTTTCTGGCGAAGCCCCATTTAGCTTTTCCCAGGCCCGTTCCGTGCGCGCGCCTCCGGGCACGATCGCCTTCCCGTTGCGCACGCGGAACATGGCGCCGTAGAAATCGAGAACATGTGCGAACAGTTTGAAACGGGCAACCGGCATGGTCGCTTTCAGATCGTCCGCAGTCTCCGGGTCGATCTTTGAGAGGCCGACGTACAATCGTGCCAATGACGGATCAGAGATGAAGTAATCGATGAAGGGTTGATCGGTTTGTTCTTTGAGCGGCTGCCAATAGGCTCGGGTGTAGATGAGAGGAAGTTGGGTTGGATGATAGTCCAACACAAAGGGCCTGTTGGTTCGCAGAGCCAGTTCCAGTTCGCCCAAAGGGAATCCTGAATCTGTGGTGAGGAACGCGCGGGATGCGTTGATAGTTTCCAGGACAACATCCGCGCCGCATCCTCCGCGCATTCTGTAGCCGATCACGCGGAGCAACACGCCGGTTTCGTTGGAGTCACATTGGGTAATGCGAATGATTTTGCTTGCCCCGGAGAGCGCCTCAAGTTCGCGAGCCTGCGTTAAGTAGCGGAGGACCAGGCTGAGGTATTCGGTCTGCTCCAGTCCTTCGCCAACAGATCGTGCACGGTATCCGTTGTTCACCACTGCGCGTGCCAGGGCGGGGAGGACCTCATCGCGAGCCAAGTCGCTGGAAATCGCTGTCATGCGCGCGAAGGAACGCAAAGGCCCAGGGATTTCGACAGACTCTGACGACACCAGCGGTGCTCGATTGGGCAGCACGAGGCTTGTGCCGCCAGCAGCGTTGTAGGCTGCCAAGTGGAGAGCAGCCGCATTGCGATCACCGGCTTGAAGATCCAGCATCGCAAGCTTTTCTGCCGCAGCGGCCCTCTCCGAGGCTGGTGCGTTTTCGCGACTCAATGCGTCGACTAGTTTCGCGTAGGCCGCACGGGCATCTTTGGATCGATAATATTCCAAGAACTCCGCATAAGCGCGTTGGTAGGCAACATTGTTGGGTGCTGAGTTGGCGCTCGAACGAAGACGCTGTTCGGCTTCAAAGGGCGACTCATTGGCGGGCGCAGCGCTTTGCGCTTGGACGCCGATGCCCATGAATATCAGGGCTGCTAGAATCAGACCGGGTTGTGAAACCCACGTTCCCTGTCGGCTCATTCGCTGGACCTCCCCTACGTTATCCCGCGTGCACCTTACTAATTCTTGCCAAGGCAACCTCGCAGCAGCGGGTTGCGGCTTATATGTCCCACTATCCTATCAGCCTGGTTCGTTGGGCGTAGCCCTGGGGTCATTTTCGTTGAGTGGACGGTAACGATTGGGTCCTTTGGCGAATCTCCCCTGTTGACGCTAGACTGAAGGCAGGCCCAAACCATGATCATACGTTTACGTTTCGGCCAGGGGCTTCCTGTTGGCAAACACAAAGGGAAGAATCGGCACATCGCGCTGGCCGCAAATGCGATTCTACTGCCTATGGCCGTGATGTTTTACGTGCTGGGCGTGTGGTGCTTGGCTTCCGATCTGAATCTGACGCGACCATTTACGGTCACGGGCGTCTTGTCGCATTGGCAGGTATCCATGCTGGTAGGTGCCGCCTTGCACTATGCTGCGCGGCGTTTGATGCGCTATGGCAGCCGTGTGTCCGGTAAGAGCCTTACGGCCGAGACACAGAACTCAACGACCTAAGTCGTGCAGCTAAACATCCTTGGGCCGCAGACTCTTTAATTCTTCTGAGGTAAGTTCCCGCCAATTTCCGATCGGCAGTCCATCGATCTCAATGCGGCCTATAGAAGTCCGGACCAGCTTCAGCACCTTTGCGTCGACAGCCTCAAACATTCTTCGCACCTGACGATTGCGGCCTTCGCTGATCATGATTTCAATGAAGCTATATTGATCGCTATCTCGAATACGCCTGACGAGAGCGGGTCGCGTAGGGCCGTCGCTCAATACGACCCCTTGGCGTAATTGTTGCAGGGCGACGTCGGACAGCAGCACTGACGCTTTGACCAAATAGGTCTTAGGAACATGCGACTCTGGATTCGTGATCGCCTCGGCGAAGTCGTGATCGTTGGTCAGGATTAGAAGGCCGCTGGTGTTCAGATCCAAACGTCCGGCTGAAAAGATCTTCTCTGGGATTTCCG
>JBDTUY010000319.1:0-6183 GCA_040007495.1 Acidobacteriota bacterium
CAGAAGAGCGTGAATGCGACACATGCAATTGCAACGTCCGGGGCCGCAATAGTCCCGACTCTGGCCACAATCGGACTCAGCAGCACCAGCATCCCGGCCACCGCTCCGGCCCGTGCTTGACCAAAATTGTTTTGACCCAGGCCGTTAAGTAGAACCCTGCGCCCATAAAGCATCATCCCCACCGGAAGCGCCATTAGATACAGCCACTCCACCAATGTGGCAGCCGAGTGGTGACCAATCGCGGATGCGAAAACGAACAGCGACTCGATTCCATCCGGAAGCGGCGCGTCCGGGGCGGATCGAAAACTGAATCCGTGGAGCCACACAGAGACGCGACCCAAGTGAAAGCCCGCCCCATCGGCACTGGTCTCAGGCGCCATCGCGACAATCAGGTACATCGTGCCAAACACGGCGTAGACGGTCCCAAAAAACAACCCCCAGCCCAGCGGTAGCTTGCTCAACACGCCCGCCGCCGGCTCGCGTCTATTCGTCCTCCACAAACTCCAAGCGGAGGCCGCAATCAAGATCAGCGCGACAGAGGTAAATACACCGCGTCTACCGAGGCCTGCGAACGTTAGTGCAAACGAGGCTGCCGCCAGACACGTCGAGCCGAGCACGCCGCCTAAGACCGTTTCCTCTAAGGCGCTAAGAGCAAGCCCGGCCCAACGCAGCAGAACTTTTCCCACGACAACGCTGGTCACCGCCACCAGCGTAGCCGCCAACAGGATATGAAGGATGGTGCTCATTTCGGCACCGCCAGGATGGCCCCTCTGGGCCCGGTATATACGGGACGCAGTCCCCGGGTCTGAAGCTCGTCGTGACTTATGGACCAGAGCATGACGTAATCGTAGCCTGGCTTCCAATCTAGAGAATTAATCTCGCTGATCCAATTCAACCCGTACATGCGTTGGTAGAACATCAGCGACTGATCCAAGAATGAACTGGTGAAAACGCGCGTGGATTCGCCCTCCTGGTGACGCGACATGAGGGCCTGCGCAAGTTGCCGGTTATCGGCGTCCAATTCCCACTCCTGATAGCGGTCGGTCCGAATGCCGTGCAGCATCCCGATGCACAGCAGAATCAACGCCACGAGTCCGAGCCGCCAACGGCCGATCCACAAACCACTCAACAGCCCTAGGAACAACAGGTAAATTCCCGTCCGAGCCAACGGATAGGCCAGGCCCAGCACCACGTGCCCAACGACCAATCCGACCGCTGTCACAACAAATGTCCCTGCCGTCAGCAGTTCCAGCGCGTTGACCGGACTCTGCTTCGATCGCCGGAATAGCACCGCAAAAAGCGCCAGGCAGCCGATAAACAACGCCGCCCCGATCCAGGACGATTCTGGTCCGGAGATGTATGCTCCACCGCCGGACATCTGCACCAAACTCAACACTGCGTCGTGAATCGTGGCCGCACCGAAATAGAAGGTATTCGGACCTACCCGGCTCAACGGGATCACCATCACCACGAAGACCAGCACCAACCAAGGCCCAACCATGTTGTTCAACAGGTCGTTCAGCAGGGCAACCGGCCTCACCCCTGCGGACCTTTGCCACAGCATCCAAGCGACCACAGCCATCAGCGCCGCGGTTGGGAACAGGAACGTCAAATTGGAGGTAGCGCTCAATGCCGAAAGAATCGCGATTTGCAATAAATGTTTTTGGGGCGGATGGTCGGCTTCTATCGCTAGCCACGCCGCATAGAACGCCCACGCAAATAGCGCGAGCCCCAAGCCATAGCCTCGGGATGCGGACATGTGATCCTCAATCAAAGGATTCGCGGTCAGCAGCAGTACGCCGACGATGCACGCAACCCGGTTCCCGAAGCGGCGTCGGCAGATCTTCCACACTGCGGAGAAATACAACGCGCATCCCAACAGCGACGGCAGCCGCAGGCTCAGCTCCGATAAGCCAAAAAGTTTAACCGAGCAAAAGACCAGCAGCGCGTGGAGAAAATGGACATTGGCGCTATAGTCACGCAACAGCGCGAAGCGGTCCGGATCGATAAAGTGGACATAGGAAAACGCTTCGTCGGTGGTGATGGACTGCGTGGCGGCGCGGTACACGTTCAACGAAAACAACTCTGCCAGGACGAACAGCGCAATGGCTAAGCACCACGGGATCTTGCGATCGCCCTCGGGCGCCGGCTTAGAAATTTGCATACTCAAATGGTCTTTGGTTCAAAACACCGGTCGTCACTTCGCTAACATCCGCAGAAGCATCCCGATGGTGGCAGGCTCGGTGTGCGCACGGCCAAACACTTCGCACTTCGACCCGATACTGAGGCTATCCGCACTAAGCAATCCATGTGCCATCGCGCGAAGAGCGCCTCGACTTAGCCTATCATTATAGAAATGGTGCTCTCCGATGTTGATATCCGGCGCTACATGGCGGAGGCGAAAATCCGCATCTCGCCGGAGCTCCCACCCGAGCAGATGGGAAGTTGTTCGGTCGATTTCCGTCTGGGCAATGAGTTTAGCGTTTTTGAACACAGCCGCCACGCGTTAATCGACCTGAAGGCCGGCACTGCCGTTCAGGATTTGATGCGGACCATTGAGGTTCCCGAAGGCGAATCGTTTATCCTGCAACCCGGCGAGTTCGCGTTAGCCATCACACTGGAAACACTGGAGCTGGACGACGATGTTCTGGGCCGACTGGAAGGCCGTTCGAGCCTGGGCCGCATCGGCATCATCGTGCACGGAACGGCGGGCCTGTTCGATCCCGGCTGGCGTGGACGCGCAACGCTGGAACTCAGCAACCTGGGCCGCATGCCGGTGGCGCTGTATCCCGGAATGCGGATCTGCTCCTTCACGTTTGAGCAGCTCACCACACCCGTCTCCGTTCCCTATTACAAGAAGGCCAGCAACAAATACGCGGGCCAGACCAGGCCGCTGGCGAGTAAGCTGGTCAGCGAAACTTCCCAAAAGTAGGAGGCGGATACATCCGCCTCCTACAACTGAGTCGTTTCTAAAACTCCGTCCGACCGCGCCGATAAGTCCGACGTGGCCGCGTCTTCCTATCCTGAATATCCTGCCGGTGAGTACCTCACCTTCCGCATCGGTCGCAACGAGTTTGCGATGGAATCCTCGTGTCTACGTGGCATGCTACCCGGTCATGAGGTTGTGGTGCGAGACGAAGGCGTCGATCATGCTGGACCCCAGCTTTTGGCCAAAGGGCTGGCGGCAGGTGGCCAGGATGCGTCCCCTGAATGGTTCGCCGGCAAGACCATGTTTAAGGGCACGGAGATCGATGTGATTGACCTGCGTGCCAAACTCCGTTTACGCCGAGGAGTTCCGGGCCGCAATCCATGCGTCGTGATTGTGGATACCAGCGGGTTTGGAGACAGCGGAACCGACCGCATCAACCTGATCGGGTTTCTGGTGGACGGCGTTTCAGAACTGGTCAAAGTCCGACCGCGAGATTTCAATCAAGGCAAACTTCGCATCGGACGACCGAGGCAGGTGCTCGGAGTCGGTATCCTGATGGACGAAACTCGCGAACTTGAAACTGTTGGCGTCGCTTAGACTTCCGGCGTGATCCTTAATTTGCGACACGCCACGGGGACACATTGGACCAAGTCTTCAACTCATCGGTTGCCCATTTGGTCGTCTTATCCGTGTGGCAGGCATTGCACGCGTTTGGAACCTTCAGCAAATCCGTGGAACTGGGCGGGATGAATTTGAAGGTGTGACTGCGGACGTTGGTATCGGCCAATTGCTGCTCGATCTTCGGCATATGGCATCCGACACAATCATCGCCCGCACTACCCTTTGCATGATGCGTGTGCGCTTCAATGGTCGGGGCATGCGGACCGTTGGGCGAACTGGGCCCATGGCATCCGAGGCACACGGTGTTGGCCGGCTTGCGCAGATCCGCATTGTTCGACGTGCCGTGAACGTCATGACAACTGCTGCACGTGACCCCGTGCGTATACATCTGGCTCTGCACGAAATCGTTACCCTGCATCCGATTCTTATGTGCAGTGCCGTCGGCAAAATGCGTGAACGTCTGCTCACCTAGTTTGTATTCTTCCAGCTTCCAGAAGTTCTTCAAATCCAATCCGACCTGAAAGCCGACCGGCCAATCGTAGTACTTACCGTTGATCTGGCGGCCGTCGATCTGACCGGTGATGGGTTCGCCCTGGGAATGGCACTGAATGCAAACGTTTGTGGCCTGTACAGTATCCAAACGCGCTGGATTCACAATTGTTGTTTGCGATGGCTGCCGCACGTGCAGCGACCCGGGTCCGTGACATTTTTCGCAACCCACGTTCCACTCTGTCACGGCCTTGGTCTGGATATTGAAGTTCACCGAATGGCAGCCATCGCACAGCTGGCTGGTCGGACGCTGCTTGTTATCCGCCGGGAAAAACGGCACCCACCAATCCGTATTCGCACCCACCATATATGCTCGCCACTGTTGATGTGTGATGTCCCACTGTGCATCCAGCGGGAAATAGTCGTCCCCGATCTTCGTGAAGTAGCGTTGCTTCCACTTGCTGCCGTACACGAAGGCGATATCGTTCTTAGTGAACTTCACTAGCGGATCGGGCTTGGACAGATCGGGAAGAATCGCACCCGGATCGGCTTTCGGATCGCGCACCACGTTTGCCATGCGGGTTTTCTTCCAACGGTCATAGATCCCCGAATGGCATCCCAGGCACGCGGCGCTACCGACGTAGGTAGCAGGAGTAGCCAGAGCGGCAGGTGCCTGCCCGAACGCGAAAGACGCGCTGGCTGTGAGCAACACAAACGTCAAGATCCTGCCGCTGGAAGTCGCCATGTCTACTTATACCAACTCGCTTACACAGCAATGCAACAGCACGACGGTCGGCGTGTTGGACAGACGCTGCAGCACGTCGCCTGAGTTTTGCGCCTCGCCCACCACTTCAAACGATGGTTCCGCCGCTAGGATTCTAGTGTAGTGCGCCACAAATTCCAACCGCTCCCTGTGGTCGCGGCTCAGTATCGACGCTGCCTGTTCACAGTGAGTTACAGAGCCGCGACCATAGGGAGCGGTTAAACATAATGCTCGTTCTGAGTGACGCAGTACACTAGCCAGCCCTTAGCTGCGGAGTCGAAGGTCATTGACATCGTGAACGTCTGATGCGGTTGGCTTCACCGTTCGGTTAGGCTGCTGAGTGTCTTCGCCAGAAGTACGCAAGGGTGACTAAACCTAGCGACAGCAATGCGAAGCTGCCCGGTTCCGGCGTAGCAGCGGTTCCCACGATCAGATTGTCGATACCCGCGAAGCCAGGGAAGTTCGAGTTTGTGGTTGTGCGAAAGGTCGAAACCGAGGTGAGCGGTCCACTTGTACTAATAAACCCAAAAAAGCTGAAGTGCCCTTCCGGAAATACAGTGCTAATGTTCATGACGGCGTCGGGGTCGATGCCGTTGGAGGCAGTCAGTGTCCCGGATGTCCCACTCGCCACGGACCCGCCATTATCGTAAAAGAAGTTTCCTCCCAGCGCCGTAATCCCGCCGCCAAACGAACTGACAATCAGCGCGTCGGGAGAGTTAGCCGCTTGAACGAACCCGAAGTTCGAGGCCAAGCCGTTGGCCGCTGAGATTTGATAGGAGAACCCATTTCCGCTCAAGGACTGTGGACTCGCCAGCGGTACAGGGAAAGAGCTTGAGGCAAAAGCAAATGTCTCCTGATAATAACCAGGAGCAATCGCCGCCAGAAACGCTGCCTGGTCAGTGAACGTGATAAGCGACGCACTGGCGTGGCCTGCCAGTAATAACGCAAGAAACGAGAGTTTTGTAATATTCATGGTTGTTTGGAAGCGTTTTCAGATAATGCGAGATATTGGATTGGATAACGAGTTTGACAGCGCAGGTCGTTCGCTGGAATAGGTTCTTTGTACCAGTACTGTAGATTTTCGCTGAGCCTAGTAGGTGAGGCCACCGGATAGAGGCGCCAGTCGATTAGTTGGCAATCGCGGCAAATCCCTGATAGCTTTGGCCTCGGTGTCAGTGCAGCTTGCTTGGTCCTCGCCCAAGGGTTCGATTTCGCGGACGACGGCGATGCCTAACGGTAGATTGGAACGCGGGATCCAATCCCGCAGCCGGTTCATGACTTTCATAACCGGCCATTCCGTTGTGGATGTAAAGCCGTTACGGGAGCCGGTTTTGGGGAACATGCCTTCCAGTTGCTCTGGCCGCCCTTCGGATAATCTGGG
>JBDTUY010000320.1:0-6154 GCA_040007495.1 Acidobacteriota bacterium
GTCGAGCATCTGGCGGATCTCTAACAGCGTTTCATCGTTGGCTGTCGAACGAACCCTAGCGATCATCTTTTCTTCCAGGACGGTTAGGCGCTGTTCGAGTTCTTCCAGATTCCCTACGGCTGCAGGCGTATTAAGTGCGTCGAGCGAATCCGCCAAGTCGTCATATCCAGCTGATTTCAGCGCGAGAGCATTGCGCTGAAGATACGTTGCTACGTCGCCTTCCACGAAGGGCGGAGGCGCTTCGCGGCGTGGTGCTCGCTCACCATCTGCCATCACCTGGGCTTCTTTGGCAACTGCCTGGGCGCAGTATGCGACGGAGTTGACCAGTTGAATGCGAGCGCGAGGCGGCTTGGCTCGCCACTTCTCAAACGCCTGGTCGATGCCGCGTAGTACGGCTTCGAGCGGAATGCCGCTGTTCTTCCAGGCTTCGATGAGAGCCCAGTCCAAAGGGGATAACAGAAAGAGACTGGTGCCTCTGGCGCGTTGGAAATGTTCCTCGATCTCGGTGAAGTAGTTGAAGTAGTTTTCGATCACACGAGTTATTTGAGGCGGAGGCGCCTCCGCGCGGGCTGGGCGACCCGCCTTCCTAATTGGTCCGGAAGTTGATGAACTGCATGTCGATGCCGAAGTCGGAGCCGCGCAGGAACTGCATAACATCCTGCAGGGTGTCTCGATCCTTGCCGGAAATCCGCACCAGATCTCCTTGGATGGAGGCCTGGACTTTTTTCTTACTGTCCTTGATGGCTTTGACAATGTCCTTCGCCTTCTCAATCGGGATGCCGGCCTGCAGGGTGATCTCCTGGCGGACGCTCGAACCGGAGGCGGGGGTGATGGTGCCGTAGGTCAGGCCTTTTAGCGGGACCTTACGCTTCACCAGTTTCTGTTCAAGTACTTCGCTGACGGCTTTCAACTTAAAGTCGTCGGAACTGGCGAGCAGGATCTTCTTGTCCTTCTCATTAAACTCGATTGAGGAGCGGGAATCCTTCAGGTCGAAGCGCTGCTGGATTTCCTTGGACGCCTGTTGTACGGCGTTGCTTACTTCCGGCATGTCAATTTGCGATACGAGATCAAAACTGTTATCAGGCATAGTGGTGGAGAATCGGGCTAGTGACCTAAGGCTATCAAAACCCTTTCGGTGATGTCACGGACCAGATCCGGCATGGCTGCCTCCAGGGCTTCCATAACCGCGGCTTGCACTTTTTCCGGGTCGGGTGGCTTGGGCGGGCCGAATAAGGCGTCTGATACCGGGATCGCAAGCGCGCTGATCGGTGCGACCTTTTCCCCCAATAAGCCACGCTCTAAGATCGCCTCTTGCACCAGAGGCCGAATCAGCGCAATCGCGACGGAAGCCTCAAACGGTTTTCGCAATACGCCATTGCAGCCGACTTGACGCGCGCGATCTTCATCGATGGTCTCCAAAAAACCGGCCGTCAGGATGACGCGTATGTGGGGACGCCAGCGCTTTAATTGTTCACACAGTTGATAGCCGTCGCGACCGGGCAGAAAAGCGTCGGCGATCACCAGGTCGGGATCGGATTCTACAACTTGCGCCAAGGCTGATGCGGCATCGAGTGCGGTTGCGATCAGGAAGCCTTCTTCACGCAGGATGTGCTCCCCCATGCGGAGCGCATGCGTGCTGTCGTCGGCCAGTAAAATCGTGCTCATGCGTCGGCAGTGTGCTCCTGCTGGTTACCCGTGCCGAACGTCAATCGAATCGGAGTCGTATGCAACTTACTTCGCCGGCGCAGGTTGCGGCTGACGTGCATCCGGATTCTTGTCCAACGCATTCGGATCCGTGTTCGGAGCGATCGTGACGTCGCCTGTGAATCCTGCATTCGGACCTACTGACGGGGTCAGAGGAGGAAGGTTCTTTACAGGCTGTTTCATCTGCGGCGTGCCGGTCTTGGCTGCGGTCCACGTATCGGGTCCGCGGCGCATGAAGCTGAAGGTACGGCTCATCAACCCCGGCCTCTCACGATGGTCCAGCTCATATTTCATGCGGGCGGCTGCGGCTTGGTCAGGCTCCGGGACCGTGACCTCCAGCGCCTTCAAGCGAGCCTTGGCTCCGTCGGCATACTTGCTGAGCGGATAATCGCGGACGATCCGCACCAGCGCGTTGGATTCCTGCCTCCGGAAGTTCGGTCCCAACTTGTTGAGAGCCTGTCCATCGAACCACAGAGCTTCGTCGGCCTTGCTATACAGCGGATACTGATCGGCGACGCCCCCCAATCGATTCGAGCCAGCGTTGTAGGACCCCCGCTTCATGTAGAACATGCCGGTAGTCATTTCGCTATCGGCCAGTACCTCTTGTGTGTTTCGCAACATCTGGTCGACTTCGGGAATGAACTTCGAATTGGGGAACTGGGTCTTGAACTGCTTGCACTCCTGCTCGGCTCGCAGGGCCTGATTCGTGTCCCGATCCGCCTTATCCATCTGTTGATAGTGAATCCCGCAGATTTTCTTCTGTGCCTCGGCCGATTCTTCCATGGTCGGGTAGAACAGGATGTAGTCTTTATATTCCGCCTCGGCCTGCGAAAAACCGCGCATTCCGCCTTCGCGATACCAGGAGTCGCCTACCGCGAGTTTCGCTTTGGCCAGGAACTCGCTGGAATCGTAGGTGTTGATCAGCGTTTGGAGTTGGATGCGGGCTAACTCATAGCGGCCATGTTCCAGGTCGTTGATGGCTTTGTCGAACAGGATTTTGTCGGGCTGCTCGGTATCCTTCGTGATGGGACTCTCGTACTTCTTGTGCCTGAATCCAAACTTGCCGTATGCAGACGGGGCACTGGAACTAAGTATCGCCAAGGCGACCGCGCCATAGCCAACCGTCTTCCAAGTGCAGACCCTAGATAGGTTCAAAGCCAACAATTTCATGGTCAACCCCATTTAAACAGCGGTTCCGGAGATCCTACCGCCACAGTCAGATTTGAATCGTAGTAACTTCCCCGGCTAATTGTGTCAACTTAGTGTAGGCAGCCGCAGGATCGCCCCTGTGGTTCACACTGTGAAACACAGACGACCCGGCTACCAGCCATTCCACGCCAGCCTCTACAATCGTACCTATATTTTCGGGCCCTACGCCGCCGTCGATCTCAATAGGGAAGTGCAATCCGAGTTCCTTCCGCCTTCGCGCCAGCTGACGGATCTTGTGCAAGGAGTGCGCAATGAACTTCTGCCCCCCAAAGCCCGGGTTGACGCTCATGATCAGGACGAAATCAACGATGTGCAGGACGTCATCCAGCAAGGCGACCGGCGTGCCCGGATTCAAAACCACGCCCGCTTTCGCGCCCTCTTTCTGGATCATGTGCAAAGTGCGGTCCAAGTGAAGGCAGGCTTCCTGATGCACGGAGACCTGGTCGGCTCCAGCTTGAATGAACGCAGGAGCAAACGTGTCTGGAGCTTCAATCATCAGGTGGACGTCGAGAATGGCTTTGGTCGCCTTGCGCAGGGAAGCCACTACAGGCGGACCCAGCGTGATGTTTGGCACGAAATGGCCGTCCATGACGTCAACGTGCAGCATACGGCAACCGGCTGCTTCAAGCGGAGCGATGTCGTCGGCTAAGCGGGCGAAGTCGGCGGATAGGATGGATGGCAGGATTTGGGCCATTTTGTATCATTTTATCACGCGGGATGCTTCAGCTTATGATTGCTGTAAAGGAATTATCCCCCAATGAAATTCGACGATACTTTCAAGGTTAGCCGGTGGGTAGCGTACTTTGACCTGCTTGGTTTTCGTGCGCGGGCCGCCGCAGTGAACGTGGGTGCGGCACTCGGCCAGATTAGCGAGGCAATATATTGGTGTCGGCAGATCGATGGATGGAGTGAAAGCCTAAAATCGGTTTGGTTCTCTGACACCTTTCTGATTGTGGCCCAAGACGATTCCGCAGAGAGTTTCTGGGCCATCGAAACGGCCAGTCGTCGCTTTGCCTCTCTCCTGCTTGGAGCAAGAATTCCACTGCGCGGAGCAATTTCATGTGATCTTCTCTATGCTGATTTCGAAGAACGAGTCTTCGTTGGCAAGGCGCTTGTTGAAGCCTACGACTATGGTGAGGGACAGGACTGGATCGGTCTTATACTGTGCCCGAGTGCGTCGAATCGTCTTCACTCCTTGAACGTAGCGCCGCCCCCTGTGCACTACAAATCGCACAAAATTGACTGGACGATCCAGGAGATGAAGGAGCGACGACCCAAAGGCGCTCCGGATGAGCTAACCGCTTGCTTGATAGGAAATCATTCCGATTCGTGCGGAGAGAATTCCTGTATTTTTCACCTTGAGACGATGCTCAAAGGCAGTGAGACGATGCCAGAAGGCATTCAGAAAGAAAATGTGCGAAGGAAGTACGAACGCACGATAGATTTTTTGAGAGCGAATCCAAGAGTAATCCCCGATGAATTGAGATCCGTCTCGAGCAAAGACAGTGAGGGGCCTGACGTTTGATATTCCAGATTGGAATATCAAAGCAGGCATTCTTCTGATCCCCGTTCAGGGCATGAGATACACTATGTATATACGAAGTGCGTTACGAATGGGATGAAAGAAAGAACGGGCAGAACCAGCGCAAACACGAGGGGATCTCATTTGAATTTGGAGTGCTGGTGTTTGAGGATGAATACTGTTTGGTCGGCTTGGATCGGGTGGACGCCAGCGGCGAGCAGCGCTGGCATGCGATCGGGAGGGTGAGCATCGAGCCTAACTCTTCTGCCGTTCTAATGGTGGTCCACGCGTATAGGGAGAATCGGGATGGAGAAGAAATTGTCCGTATTATCTCAGCCCGTAGGGCTGAAAAGCATGAGTTCCGAAGATATCAGAAACAGGCGATGGACTGAGAAGGAAAAGACGGCTCTGCGCCGTGCGGCTGCATTGCAGGCAAGCGGAGAGGATACGAAGTTGAACCTCAGCGATGCGCCGCGCTTGACCGGTGCTGAATTGGCAAATTTGGTGCGGCTTCGTGATGTGCCAAAGAAAGTAGCCGTCAGCGTCCGGCTGGATCCTCGTGTACTCGAATGGCTGAAATCCAAGGGCCAAGGCCATCTGACCCGAATTAACGACGTCTTGACGAATTTGATGGAGGCTGAGCGAGGGGCGGACTTACGGCGCTAGTGAAACAATCAACGGCCAACTCCGCTACTCTCTGCAAATCCCACGTTTGCTGGACTGGACGAACTCAATCAAATGGCGGGTATGTCCGGTTGGGGCCTCTGCTTCGATCCTGGTCAAGGCTTCGTCAATCTTGAGCTTGGATCGGAATAGCAGTTTGTAGGCAGTTTTCAGAGCGCGGACGTCGGTTTGGGTGAAGCCTGCGCGGCGCAGTCCTACGCTGTTCAGTCCGCAGGGCTCGACGTTGAAGCCTGTGTAGAGAAAGTATGGCGGTACGTCGAGGTTGACTCGTGTGTTGCCACCGATCATCGCCAGTCGGCCGATCTTCGAGTACTGGTGAATCACGACGCCGCCGGAGATGAAGGCCTGATCTTCGATTTCGACGTGGCCCGCGACCAGGGCACAGCTAGCGATCACGCAGCGGTTGCCGATGTGCGAATTGTGCGCGATGTGGCCGCTGGTCATGATGTAGTTGCCGTCGCCGATGGTGGTTTCCGATTCAGGAGCCGTGCCGCGCGAGATGGTGTAATGCTCGCGGATGATGTTGTCGTCGCCGATTTTCAGATAGCTACGGGCACCGGTAAAGTTTTTATCCAGAGGGTCGGTTCCGAGGACCGTTCCGGCTGAGATTCTGTTGCGTGCCCCGAGAGTGGTCCAGCGTTTGACGTAAACGTGCGGTTCAAGGTGGCATTCGGCACCGATGACTACGTCCTGTTCGACAATTGTGAAGTCGGCGATGGAGACCCCGGGTCCGATGATGGCGTCGGGGTGAACGCGCGCGGTAGGCGCGATTTGGGCGGTGCGGTCAATGGGCATGAAGAGTAGGCTAGTTGCTGAGAACAATAAACAGGATCACCCACAGGACGCCCAGGAAATGCCAATAGTAAGCGGCTACGTCCACCAATTCGCGGCGTGCAGTCTTGCCGAAGATCACGATCGCCAGTGCGATCAGGCCTCCGGCCAAATGCGCGGCGTGCAGGCCTGTGAACAGGTAGAAGAAGGAACTGTACGGGTTCTTGTCGAGGTACGCACCTTCGCCGATCAGTACCTGCCAGG
>JBDTUY010000321.1:0-6135 GCA_040007495.1 Acidobacteriota bacterium
GAAAGTCTTATAAGGACGACATCGGCCACTGCTGGCCTGCCGGTGTTCCCATGATCATGACGCGCGTCTGGCCCATCGCCATGATTCAGAACGCCACGTCGATTCACATGATCAGCGGCTTCATGAACAGCGTCCGGATCATCTATATGGATGGCCGCAAGCATACCGATCCCGACTTGATCATCTCAAGTTTTAGCGGCGAGTCGATCGGACACTGGGACAAGGACACTCTGGTGGTCGACACCACCGGCTTCGTCAACGATCATCATTGGATCGACAACGGCATTCCAGCCAGCGACGCCCTGCATGTGGTGGAACGCATGCGCCTGATCGACAATGGGGCGTCCTTGCAGATCGCCTACACAATTACCGATCCCAAGACGTTTGAAGGCGAGTGGCAATGGACCAAGCGCTGGCGTCGCGTGGACGATCAAGAGATCACCGAAGCGGCATGTCTGCCGGATCTCAACGGGCATCTGCTCAGCACCAACTCCGACAAGTAGCCATTAAACCAAGCCGGGAGTCAATCATGAAGAACTTAGTCATTGTCACCATTGCGTTCACCCTGGGCCTGCTGCTGGCTCCTCCAGCATCTGCGCACCATTCCATGGCGGGGTTTGACCGCAAGACCACGGTCACCCTGAAGGGCACCGTGAAGCAGTTCAGTTGGCAGAATCCGCATTGCTACATTGAGCTTGAGGTGCCCGGCAAAGAAGGACAGGCAGCGGTCACCTGGAACGTGGAGATGACTGCGCCCGGTTATCTGGTGCGCGCAGGCTGGAAGAAGACGATGGTTAAGCCAGGGGACAAGGTAACCGTGGTCGGCAATCCTATGACAAACGGCGAGGCTGGAGCACTATTCGTGTCCGTGATGCTTCCTGATGGGCAAACGATGACAGCCCAGGGTCCGCAGGGTGCTGGAGTCGGCGCAGCAAAACAGGCGAAGTAGCGCTGCGCCGAGAAGCTCAGGTCTCGGATACCACCCGGCCAGCCACGAACGACAGTGAGTGACCTAAGCCACTACTGCGCGCGATAGATCACTTCGCCTTTGACAAGGGCAGTGTGTCTTCCGACAATCAACCCGAGCAGCGTCCCCAAAAGCACAAACACCACCGTCCCGAGCCGTCCATCTTCATTCGACTTAGCCGAGTTGTCGATCGCAGTCCCGATTCCGGCACCCACCGCCGCCCCGATCCCTACACCCACCAGTGTCGACTTCCCCGGACTGTACCGCCGAACCTCGGCTACATCCGCACGCACTAGTTCCCTTCGGACCTGCCTGCGCCCAGGAAACGCGCGCTCATCGACTTCAATAACCAGTGCGTCGGGACGGTCTTGAATGAAACGAGCATGATATTTTGCACCTGGTTTCGTTTTGACCAGGATTGGATCGCCGGAAGCCAGCACCGCGAGTCGCTGCCAATCGGTAACGCTCGATTGGGCATCGAGAGAAAAAGGACTGACCAGGCATATTGAAAGAAGTAGAGCGATCCATCTCACTTGGGGGAATCCTCCATTGATCCTGCCTACTTCCACCCAACGCGGCTAGTTCAAGGCGAAGTTCACGGTGATCTCGGTGAGCACCTGCACTGGCTCGCCATTCACTTTATACGGCATGTAGGTCCACTGCGACACTGCATCTACCGCCGCTTGGCGTAGTTCACCTGGACCCTCCAACACGTCCAGATGGGCCACCAACCCATCTTTGTCGATCGTCGCGCGCATCCGAACCGCCCCTTGTATGTGTGCGGTCTTAGCCTCCACGGGATACACCGGCTGGACCATCTTTGTACGCCTTCCGCTCGCAATTGCCGCCCCCAAAACTGGGGTGGCATCGGGAGACGGAGGCGCCTGCGCAAAAGCCATCTGGGAGAAAACAAGGATTAGGCATGCAAGCAGTCGCATGGCCAGAGCATATCACAGCAATCGAGCGATCGCTGAACGTATCAGTCTTACCGCCGCGAGCGCTTCACATCAATGGTCGGGATCAGAGAATGCCCCTGCTGTTCCTGATTATCCACCGGTCGCGTTAATTGCGTGATCTCCAGATTCAGACTCGAAACGAAGACTTCGATCTGCTTCTGCATCTCTGACATCTTCTCGCGCATGTTCAGGATGATCTCGACGCCTGCGAGATTCACACCCAGCTCACGCGTAAGCTTCAGAATCACTTCCAGGCGTTCCAGATCGTCTTCCGTATACAACCGCGTGTTGCCATCACTGCGCGACGGTTTCAGCAAGCCTTCGCGCTCATACAAGCGCAGCGTCTGCGGATGCAGTTCGTACTTCTCCGACACCGCGGAGATCATGTACCCGGAGGCTTTGCGTGCTCGTGCCATGGTTAGACTCGGCCTCCCGGGTTACTTTCCGTCGACGCCGGATCGTGACCCCAGATATCCTGCCGCCACATCGCGGCGCGAGGATCGTCTGGATGCAGTTCCGCATACTCACGCAGCAGGTCGCGCGTCCGTTCATCGCGCACATCCGGAGCATCAATCGCGATCTCCACAATCTGATCGCCGCGGCTACCAGCGCGCGAATTCGCTACACCTTTTTCGCGCAAGCGGAACTTCTGTCCGTTGTTGGTGCCTTGCGGGATCTTCAGAATCGCGCGGCCATCCACCGTCGGCACTTCGATCTTCGCGCCCAAGCCTGCTTCGTCGATCCGCACCGGAACCGTAATGTGAATATCGTCACCTTCGCGCCGAAAGAACGGATGCTCTTCCACTCGAACCGTAATGTACAGGTCCCCAGGGGGCGCGCCAAACGTTCCCGAATTTCCTTTTGCCGCGACCCGCAGCCGCGAGCCTTGTTGCGCTCCCGCCGGAATGCGAACCTCGACCACTTCGTTCTTAGAGATCCGCCCATCGCCGTGGCAAGTCGAGCAGCGATTCCGCAATCGTCCGGACCCTTCGCAACGCGGGCACGTCAGGCTAAACTTCATCGCCCCGGCCATCTGCGTCACGCTACCGGTGCCGTTGCACTCAGGACAGACCGCATTATTCCCACTGCGCTGTCCGCTGCCGCCGCAAGTAACACAGCTCTCCTGCCGTGTGACATTCAAGCGAACTTGCGTGCCTCGAACCGCCTGCCAGAAGTCGATATTCAGTCCGTACTCAAGGTCCGTGCCCTTCTGCGGAGCCGCTTGTGCCGAACCCTGCTGCTTTCCGAACCACTGACTGAAAATGTCGTGAAAATGCGTGCTGTCAGCCGGTGGTTCCGGCCCCCTCTGCGCACCTTTGGTGAACTCCGAGAAATCGAATCCGCCAAACCCCATGTTCGGTCCACCGCGAGCACCAGCCGGTCCAGGCTGTTGCGCGTTGTCCGAATAGAATCCGACCTGATCGTACATCTGCTTCTTCTTCGGATCGTTCAGAACATCGTAGGCTTCCTGAACCTGCTTGAAGCGATCCTCGGCAGCTTTGTCACCGGGATTCAAGTCCGGATGATGCTTACGCGCAAGTTTGCGGTAGGCCTTGCGGAGATCCTCCGCAGACGCATCGCGTTCGACTCCCAGTGTTTTATAAAAGTCCATGTTGCCTGACATAAGAACGCGCCACCCACCGCAACGCGCAAAAATCTAGATCTCTTCTTCGCAGATTTAAAACAGCCTACGAACGAGAAACAGGAGTCAGCCACCGAATACTCAAGCTTCTGACTCCTGTCTCCTGACTACTGACTCCTGCTTTTAGCTCTTCTTCTCGTCCACGTCCACGAACTCGGCGTCGACCACATCGTCCTTCTTCTTACTGTCGCCACCCGGAGCTCCGGCACCCGCCGCCGCTCCATCGCCTTGCGGCCCCGGCTCTGCGGTCGACTTGTACATCGCCTCGGCCAGCTTGTGGCTCGATTGCGTCAGCGCGTCAACCGCTTTGTTGATTTCTTCCACGCTGCCGCCCGACGACATCACCTTGCGAGTGGATTCCAGCGAATCTTCCACCGCTTTGGCGTCGGCCTCGCTGACCTTGTCGCGATGCTCCTTCAGCATCTTCTCTACCTGGTAGACCATCGAATCCGCCCGGTTGCGAGCGTCGATCTCGTCCTTGAACTTGCGATCGTCGGCCGCATGCGATTCGGCGTCCTTCGCCATCTTCTCCACCTCTTCCTTGCTCAAGCCGGAAGACGACGTGATAGTGATCTTCTGTTCGTTGTTCGTGCCCTTGTCCTTCGCGATCACGTTCACGATGCCGTTCGCATCGATATCGAACGTGACTTCGATTTGCGGCACACCGCGCGGCGCGGGCGGAATCCCGACCAGTTGGAAAACACCCAACAGCCGGTTATCCTTGGCCATCGCACGCTCGCCCTGGAACACTTTGATCTCAACCGAGTTCTGGCTATCGGCAGCCGTCGAGAACGTCTCGCTCTTGCGCGTCGGAATCGTCGTGTTGCGCTCAATCAGCTTGGTGAACACTCCACCCAGCGTCTCGATGCCCAACGACAGAGGCGTTACGTCGAGCAGCAGCACGTCCTTCACTTCGCCGCCCAACACACCACCCTGCACCGCCGCGCCCACCGCGACGACTTCGTCAGGGTTCACGCTGCGATTCGGGTCCTTACCGAACAAGTTGCGAACCGCTTCCTGCACCTTCGGGATACGCGTCGAACCACCGACCAGCACCACTTCGTCGATCTGCGACGGATTCAAGCCCGCATCGGCCAGCGCCTTCTTGCAAGGCTCAATCGTGCGGTCTATGATGTCGGCGATCATCTGCTCAAAACGAGCGCGCGTCAGCTTGACCGCCAAGTGCTTCGGACCCGAAGCATCCGCCGTGAGGAACGGCAGGTTCACTTCCGTTTCCAACAATGTCGAAAGCTCGATCTTGGCCTTTTCCGCTGCTTCTTTCAAGCGCTGCAGCGCCATCTGATCTTTGGAAACATCGATGCCCTGATCGCGCTTGAACTCGCCGATCAGCCATTCGATGATGCGATGGTCGATGTTGTCGCCGCCCAGGTGGGTATCGCCGTTGGTCGACTTCACTTCCACCACGCCGTCGCCGACTTCCAGAATCGAGATGTCGAACGTACCGCCGCCGAAGTCGTACACGGCGATGGTTTCGTTGGTCTTGCGATCCAAGCCGTAGGCCAGCGCCGCAGCCGTCGGCTCATTGATGATGCGGAGCACTTCCAAACCCGCGATCTTGCCGGCATCCTTGGTCGCCTGCCGCTGCGCGTCGTTGAAGTACGCGGGGACAGTGATGACTGCCTGCGTGACTTTCTCGCCCAGGTAGGCCTCGGCCGCTTCTTTCAGCTTGCCCAAAATCATCGCGGAGACTTCCGGCGGAGACTGCTTCTCACCGCCACCCTCCACGCGAGCATCGCCCTTATCGCCCGCGACTACCTTATACGGGACCAGTTTGGTTTCTTCCGTGACCTCATCGAATCTGCGTCCCATGAAGCGCTTGATCGAATAAATTGTGTTTTCCGGATTCGTCACGGCCTGGCGCTTGGCAACCTGCCCCACCAGGCGCTCGCCGCTCTTGGCGAAACCGACGATCGACGGCGTAGTCCGGCCGCCCTCCTGGTTCGGAATCACGACGGGCTGCCCGCCTTCCATCACCGCTACAACCGAATTGGTAGTTCCAAGATCGATGCCAATAATCTTACTCATTGAAATGTTGGTTCCTTCCGGCGGCTCCTCCCTCTGTGCTGAGGGGAAGATTGCCCGTGTTTAATTTAGCCTGTTGTCATTATGAGATCTTAGTGTTGTTTTGTCAAGTTATTGATTTCCTGATCAAAAATTGGTCGCAAGTTATAGAAAATACATTCCGCAAACGGCTACAACCCCAAACCGTCTCCGGTTATGTCAGTTTCACTACCGGCGCACAACAAAAGGTCTTTACCTTACATGTGTAGCAACTGAAGCGCCATTATGGACAACGCCTGATCTCAACCTCGACCTGAGTGCCCTTCCGCGGTCACATTGCTTCACAAAAGAGCCATCAACTAGGAAGTTTCTACCTGCCAGCCCGTTTGCCTCACCTCTAAGACACACAAGACAAAGCACAACCTGAATTGGCTCCCAGAGTGCACCTGTATTTTATTGAGACGACCGTGGTCGTCCGACTCGGAGAAGCTAGTTCAGGAGAAGTATTATATGAAGTCAAAACTATTGTTTTACTGTGCCACTGCCTG
>JBDTUY010000322.1:0-6132 GCA_040007495.1 Acidobacteriota bacterium
GCGCATTGGTAAGTTGGCTGGTGTCACGTTCATTGTCAGTCTATTGTTGCTGCTGGTTCGTTTTGCCGTAGTTCGTGGCATTGGCGGCTATCCGGATCATCCAGGAGTCGGGTCACCGCATCTCTCATTTACGATGACCACGCTGCAATCTCTGGTAACAAAACTGTTCCCAGTCACGCTGATGGCATCCAACCAAATGTTCCCGATGCCAGGTTCAGTGCGGGTCGTGCTAGGTTGCTTCGCGGTGTTGCTTGTCGCGAGCGTCTTCGCGGGAGCCTCGGTTTCGGCGCGGGGCCGTTGGTTTGCTGTGTTCGCGATTCTGAGTACGGCACCTGTAGCGACCTTGGTCAGTTGGCTTGACCCGGCGGCTCAGCATACGCGGTACGTATACATGCCCGCATTCTTTGTGATGGTAATGGTCGCAGTGGCTTTGAGCAACGCCAGACGATCAGGCTGGTTGCTAGCCGCGTTTGTGGGATTGAGTATGGCAGTCGGTGTGTATAACGCGAACGTGTATCGCGCAACCTACCAACGAGCTGCATTTCTCGCCTCCGCCATCCGCGCCGATAGCAGAGATGTCTTTTCGTATGATATTGCTCCAATTCCCCAGCCGGGTACTAGAGAGATCCGGATCTTGAATATGCCTAGTGAGTTTAATGGTGTTCTCTTTAGTCAGTTTGAACTGGGGTACCTGCTTGGACTCCCTAAGGATCCATTTCTTACCCTCGAAGGGCGGTCTGCTGAGGAGGCCTGCGGATATAACCTTTGCTACCTTTGGGACCCTGCATCTCGAGGGCTGATTCCCGTGCTCACGCCCGGACCATCTCGTTTCTATCCAATAGAGCAACACACCCTCTTAAGCGTTCCGTAGTCGCACGGTCAACGTAATTCGTCGAAGATTTTGCCGCAGCCTTCTGCCACGCGTTACCATCAAGGTTCATGCATCCACAGCAGCAGTCTCCTCAGACGCCCATTGCGGGCGTTCGCAATTTGATCGCCGTCGGTTCCGGAAAGGGCGGCGTTGGCAAAACCACTGTATCGGTAAATCTGGCGATCAGCTTGGCTCGGTTGGGCCACAAGGTTGGTTTGTTGGACGCGGACGTCTACGGTCCCAATGTTCCTTTGATGATGGGTTCTCTCGAAGTGCCGATGGGCAACGCGGATCATATCAGGCCAATTTCAAAGTACGGTGTGCTGTTCATGTCTATGGGGCTATTGAACCCTGGCGATAAGCCGCTGGTCTGGCGCGGTCCGATGTTGCACAACATCATGCAGCAGTTCCTGCGCAAAGTTGACTGGGGCGACCTCGATTATTTGATCATCGATCTGCCTCCTGGTACCGGCGATGTAGCGCTTTCGTTGATTCAGACTGCTGTGATCAATGGCGCAATTGTTGTCACTACGCCTTCGGATGTCTCGCTGGAAGATGCTCGCAAGGCCATCAACATGTTTGGTCAAGTTCGTGTGCCGATCCTCGGCATCATCGAAAACATGAGCTATCTGATTGCGCCCAAGAGCGGCGAACGTATCGATGTCTTCGGTCACGGGGGCGGTAAACGCACGGCGGATCAGATGAACGTACCGTTTTTAGGTGAACTCGCCATGGACCCCGAGGTTCGGATTGGTGGAGATACCGGCGCTCCAGTTACGACGCGTGAGGGTGACGACAAGCATGCCGCGCCATTCCTAGCGCTCGCCAAGCAGGTTGATACGATTTGCGCCAATACGAAGCGTAGTGGCCCGACCGTCACGATCGAAGATTAACTCTGGTCTACCGAGGCAACTGCTTCTCCCGAACTGCATCTTCCGCTGCGCCTTTTACATCGCCCGAAGCTTTCCGTGCGGCAGAGCGGTTGTGGAACGCGTTCGTGTAGCTGGAGTTGAGTTGGATTGCCCGATCGAAATCCATAATCGCCTTAGAGTAATCCTTCAGACGGAAATACGCGAAGCCTCGACTGTTGTGGGCCAACGGATTCTTGTTGTCGAGTTCGATTGCGGCCGTTAGTTCCTCGATCGCGGCAGGGAATTTCTCTTGTGCCAATAAGTCACGGCCGCGCTGATAGTGGACCACCGCTGTGTTTGTTGCTACGGGCTTAGCTGGCGTAGGCGGTGCTTTTGCTGCAATCGGTACGGGCACAGGTAGGGCTGAAGGTGTCGAGGCTTGAACCGGTGCTGGTGCGGCAACCGATATTACGCTTACGGGCGCAGCCGGGGAAGCGGGCGCTGTGACCTCCTGCTTCTTTGCGTCGCGAGCTTCGATGGCCTTCGCTAAAACGCGCCGGGTTTCCGCGTTGCCTGCGTCCAACACTGTCGCCCGCGTAAGGTCTTGCACCGCGTTGTCATAGTCTTCCAATAGGAAATACGCGCTACCTCTTGCATACCATGCGTCGGCCCAGCTGGGCCGGAGTTCGATGGCTCGCGTTCGGTCTGCCAAGCCTTCCTGATGACGGCCTAGCTGATGATAGCTGCCTCCTCGGGCGAGCAAAGCTTCCGGGGACTGCGGTGCTAGCCGCACGGCGGCATCGCGATCTTCCAGCGCATGAGGATGATCGGAAAGTGCGGTGTATGCGGCGGCACGGGCAAGGAATAACGCAGGGTCGGAAGGCGAGAGTGAAATTGCTTTTGTGAAGTCGCTAACCGATTTAGGATAATCGCGACGCCAGACCCAGGCGGCACCCCGAAGCGTGAGCGCCCGAAGGTTATTGGGGTCCCGTTGCAACGCGCGGTCGAAATCTTCAATGGCTCGCGGGAAATCGCTTGACTGTCCGTAGGCGTAGCCGCGTTCGACGTACGGAGCGGCCGGATTGGGATCGAGCCGAATGGCTTGGTCCAGGTTGTCGATCGCGGGACTGAAGCGTTCCAGCTTGATGTATGCCTGGGCCCGACCGATCCAGTAGGCGGGATAGTTCAGGCGGAGCCGAATGGCTTCCGAGTAATCGCCAACGGCAGCCTGTGCGTTCCCGAGCCGCAAGTACTCCGCAGCGCGTTCTGCGTAGGTAGCTGAAAGAGGAGTGCGCTGGAGTTGCGCCGTTAGTAGCTCGATGGTTGAGGACGTCGGCTGTGCGATCAACGGCGCACATAAGAGGACGACGAGGCTCAGACCGTGTGTCACACAGCTCTCCGAAATCTGCGTTCAAGAGGACCCGTGAAAGATCGCAGCACCATATCGATATCCGCTAATCCGAGCCGCTTGCAGGCGAAGTAATATGTGCAGGCCGCCAATGGAATCGAGACCGCGACGTCTGCGGTCCGGGCCCAGTGCGAGATGCCAAGCCAGGATCGTATGCCGTAGCTGGAGGCTGCCGCAATCAGCGCCATTGGGATGGCCGCAGCGACAATCTTCATGATTTGGCCCAGTAGGGCGCGTCCATTGATGCCACCGATGCGACTGCGCAGAAGCAGGAATTGAACTAAGAACGCGAATAGGGCGACGGCGGAGGTGCTCATCGCGAGGCCCGCGTGCCCAAGGTTTGAGTAATGCACCATGGTCCATGCGACGCAGACATTGATCACGATCGAGCCTAGGCTCACCAGCATCGGCGTGCGGGAATCTCCCAGTGCGTAGAATGCGGGCACCAGAACCTTCAGCGCCGCGTAGCCACATAGGCCGACGGAGTAGTAAGCAAGCGCGACGGCGGTCTGATGTGTGTCATAGACGTCGAATTTGCCTCGTTGGTAGACGGCCCCGATGATGGATTCGCCCAGCACGAACAAGCCGACCGAGGACGGCACTGTCAGCAGGAAAACATTGCCCAGGGAATTGGACAAGGTGTGGCGGAAGTCGTCCATCTTACCGGCAGCCGCACTGCGCGATACGGCGGGAAGGGAAGCCGCGGCGATCGCGACACCGAACAGTCCCAACGGAAGCTGCATGAAGCGGAACGCGTAGCCAAGCCAGCTGACCGGACCAATCAGCCCGCGAACCGGATCATAGATTGTGGAAGCGAAATTGGTGTTCACCGCGACGTTGATCTGGACAGCGGCGTTACCAAGGATCGCCGGACCCATCAGGTGCATGATGCGGACCAGGCCGGGGTCGGACCAGTCGATCGTCGGACGATACCGAAACCCCAGGGATCGCAGACTGGGCAGTTGGTAAGCCAGTTGGAGCAGGCCGCCCAGCACGACACCAAAGGCCATGCCTTCGATTCGCGAAATGCCCAAAGTCGTCCCCAGTACGACCCCGAGCAAGATGCCGAAGGTGACCGAACCGATATTGAAAAATGTGGACGATAGCGCGGGTACGCCGAAGCGGTTGCAGGCGTTAAGAACGCCCATCGCCTGTGCGGCCAGGGCGACCACCAGCAAGAATGGAAACATGATGCGCGCCATGCGTACGGCCAGTTCGAATTTCCCAGGCACCAGTTCATAGCCCGGTGCCATGATGTGCACCAAAGCAGGGGCGAAGATCATGCCGAGCAGACATACAGTTCCCACAACGATGATGATGGCGGTGGCGACCAGATTGGCAAGGCGGGTGGCTTCTTCCTTGCTGCGGTTGGTCAGGAATTCCGTAAAGATCGGCACGAACGCGCTGGACAATGCGCCTTCCGCGAACAGGTCTCGCGTCAGGTTGGGGATACGGAAACCCAACAGGAACGCGTCCATTTGCAGGCCGCTTCCGAACAGGCTCGCCATGGCCGTTTCCCGCACCAGTCCCGTGATCCGGCTGACGAATACGGCCAGCGAAGCCACGCCCGCTGATCGCATCACGCTTTCCGATTGCGTGCGCTGCGATGCGGTCGCGTTAGGCGTCGGATTGCTGGGCGTAGGTTTCAAAGAAGTGGGCAATGGTTACGATTCCCGCGTAGTAATTCGATATATGGTACTTCTCATTGGGTGAATGCAGGCCGTCGTCTGGCATGCTGAAGCCCATCAGGATGGTGGGGATGCCGAGGTGTTCCTTGAATTCTCCGACGATCGGAATAGAGCCGCCGCCGCGAATGAACACGGTCTCATGTCCCATTACTTCGGCAAACGCCTGGGCCGCCGCAGCAATCGCCGGATGGTCGGGGTTCACGGAGTTGGCCGGTCCACTGCTTAAGATGCGTACTTCGCACTGAATACCCGCCGGAGCGTTGTCCGCGACGAATTTCTTGTACGCGGCAATCACTTTTTCGGGCTTTTGGTCAGGCACCAGACGCATGCTGACTTTGGCTGTCGCTTTGGCAGGGATCACGGTTTTCGCACCCGGTGCCATGTAGCCGCCCACGATACCGTGGACCTCTAGCGTGGGACGTGCCCACGTCCGTTCCATCACACTGAAGCCGGACTCGCCGGTTAGTTGTGTGGAGCCGACCTGGTTGTTCAAGTAGTCTTTTTCGTTGAACGGCAGAGATTCCCAGCTATGTTTTTCCGCTGGCGTGGGCGGTGCGACGTCGTCATACATGCCTGGGATCTGGATGTGACCGTTGGCATCCTTCATCTTTGCCAGCAGTTCAATTAGGCCAAAGATCGCGTTGGGTGCGGCCCCACCGTAGACGCCCGAATGCAGATCTCGGCTCGCGCCTCGAGCTTCGATCTCGGTATAAACCAAGCCACGCAAGCCTACGCACAGCGTCGGGATACCGGGTGCGTAGAGTTCGGTGTCGGAGACCAAAGCTACGTCGGCCTTCAGCTTTGCGATGTTCTTGGGCAGGTATTCGGAGATCGATTCGCCGCCGACTTCTTCTTCGCCTTCGATCAGAAATTTGACGTTGACCGGCAGCGTGCCATGCACGGCAAACAGAGCCTCCACGGCTTTGATGTGCATGTACATCTGACCCTTATCGTCGGTCGCCCCGCGCGCGAAGATCTTGCCGTCACGAATGGTGGGCTCAAAGGGAGGCGTGATCCATTCCTCCAGAGGGTCGGGCGGCTGGACGTCGTAGTGCCCATAGCAAAGAACGGTCGGCTTATCGGGCGCGTGCAGCCAATCTGCGTAGATCAGGGGATGGCGATCCGTTGGGATCAGCGTCACGTTTTCCATGCCGGCAGATTTCAGTTTGTCGGCGACGAATTCGGCGGCTCTGCGGACGTCGGCCTTATGTTCGGGAGCTGTGCTTACGCTGGGAATCCGAAGAAAATCGAGCAGTTCGGCGAGTAATCGCTGCTGATTGGCATCAACAAAAGTTTGCGTGGAAAGCGGCACAC
>JBDTUY010000323.1:0-6127 GCA_040007495.1 Acidobacteriota bacterium
CAAAGGGAGCAAGATGCACATGGCGGTCGATACGCTCGGTCTGCTGCTGACGTTTGCCCTCTCGGGTGCCGATGCTCGCAAGAACTATACGGCGAAGGTCCTGGGTGACGAAACGATCGGCTCGGTTCGGACCACTCATCTGGAGCTAATCCCAAAGAGTAAGGACGCAGCGAAGATGGTTGAAAAAATCGAACTGTGGTTTCCAGAAGGAAAAACCTACGCGATTCAGGAAAAGGCCACTCTTGAGGGCGGCAGCAACTACAAGCTGTGGACCTACTCCGACGCAAAGTTGAACCCCAATCTTGCGGACTCCGCCTACAATTTCACGCCGCCCGCCAATGTCACTCGGACTGTCCACAAGTAAATCAGTTCTCGCCATACTCCGGGAACAATCCCGGTAGCCAACGCCCCGCGAGAGTTGCGGGAAACGCCAGTCGCAGAGGCGCTCTGGAATCCTCCGACGTAAGCACGCCTTTCTCAAGCAAAGCCGACGTGATTCTCCGCGCCTGACGAGCCCCCGTTCCGATCACTCGATCCGCTTCACCTCTTGGGAGCTCCCCTCGGTAAAGGATTGCCTCCAAAATTGAACCAGAATTGGCAGGCAGCGTTCCCAAGCGAATTTCTTCCTCTGCCCACATTAGGACTCGAGTTCGCAGTTTCTCTGGCTGGACCAGGCTCACCATGAACGCGACCTGATCCAGGCAGACCTCCAGAAAGAATCTGGTAAAGCCTGTCAACGCCTTCTCACTCAGCGGGCCGCGCCCGTCGCGGCTATCCTTTCGGCTTTGATCGCAGTGTGAAAGATGAGCGCGGTATTCATCCACTCTGCGGGCCAGACCCCGTGCGACTGACCACACCGAGCCGGTGTCGAGGGAATCCAGCAACATGGCATGCGACATCAATCGCGCGACACGACCATTACCATCCAGAAACGGGTGAATCCACAGCAAGCGATGGTGTGCGGCGGCGGCGGACAAGACGCACTCAGCCTTTCCAAGTCGTGAGTAGACCTGCTCAAAACGCTCCATGAAACGAGGAATGGCCCCAGCGCATACAGGAACATGGCGTCCCACCTGAACATGCTGCTTCCGAAAAGAGCCAGGGATGACGCGCACCCGAGTCTTGCTTGCAGGATCTTCAATCCACAGCAGTTCATCGGGCAACTGCTCACAGAATCGGCGATGGAGTTCTGTGATTCCCGCTTGCGTCACGGAGGATCTGTCTCGAAGCCCGCCTTCATCAACCCAGGCTTGGACGGCGATATGCGCCTTAGCTTCCATCTGCAGATCACGCTTCTTGCTGTCCGTGCTGTAGTCGCTCTGCAACGCCCTTTCGATATCCACAGGATGGGTGTTGTGGCCCTCGATCAAATTGCTGTAGTAGCAGTTCATCGATCGGACCAATCCGGCCAAGGCCTGGATCTGGTTATGTGGAAGCGCGCTCCGGAACGCTGAAGATTTTTTTGCTAGCTCGAACGCCAGTTCGGCGAGAGACGGCCTCTGAACATTCGATTCAGCCAGCAGCAGGGGCTCCATCTGAGAGATAGATTCATCATGATCAGCCGGTACAATGTCCGCTTCTTTGGCCGCTTTCATATATAGCTTAAGTATAGGCTATGTATAAGCTATGTGCATAAGTTATGATTGCTATTGTCCGCTCAAATGGCCGCTTCGATGTCCACTCGCTTCCGACCATACAATAAGTAGATCGCCAGCCCAATCCCCAGCCACACCACGAACCGAATCCAGGTCTCCAGCGGCAAGCTCAGCATCAGAACAAAGCAGCTGAGCATCGAAATTGCGGGTAGCAGCGGCACCCACGGGACCCGAAAGCTTCTGGGGCGATCCGGTTGCGTTCGGCGTAGCATGATCACGCCAGCCGACACTACGATAAACGCGAACAGCGTACCGATATTCGTCAGGTCGCCCAGCGTTCCGATGTCCAGCACGCCTGCCCCAATCCCGACGATCCAGCCTGCGATCCACGTGCTGATTGCCGGTGTGCCGTACTTGGGTTCGATGCGGGCGAATACATCCGGCAGCAGCCGGTCGCGCGCCATGGCGAACCAGATACGCGCTTGGCCGTATTGGAAAATCATCAGCGAAGAGGCCATGCCCACCAATGCCCCGACCGAGACCAGAAAGCGCAATCGGTTGTAGCCAAGATCCCGCAGAGCATTGCCCACCGGAGCCGCGTTGTTCAACGTCGTCCACGGCGCGATTCCTGTCAGCACCAGCGCTACGCCCCCGTAGAGCACTGCGCACGCTGCAAGCGTGATCATGATGCCAAAGGGCAGGTCGCGCTGCGGATTGCGGCATTCTTCCGCCGCTGTGGATACGGAATCGAATCCGATATAGGCGAAGAATACGATCGCGCCGCCCGTCAGTACGCCAGAGAACCCGTTCGGCATGAACGGATGCCAGTTGCTGGTGTGAACCGCGCCTGCCGCACCGAACAGGAACAACAGGATCACGAACACCTTGATCAGGACCATCAAGTTGTTCGCGCGGGCGCTTTCCTTCACGCCGCGGACCAGGTTCATGGTCAGGCCCATCAGCAAAAGAAACGCCGGGAGGTTGAAATAGGCTCCAGTCCATTCGCCCGCAGCGAACACGGGATTGGATAGCGACGCGGGAAGGTGGATCCCAAAGGCGTTGTCCAACAGATCATTGAAATAGGCCGAAAATCCCACGGCGACTGCCATGTTGGAGACCGCGTATTCCAGGATCAGATCCCATCCAATAATCCACGCAAAGATCTCGCCTAGTGTGGCGTAGGCGTACGTGTACGCGCTACCGGCGACCGGAATCATCGACGCGAGCTCGGCGTAGCACAGCGCCGCGAAGCCGCAAACAATCGCTACCAGTAAGAACGACAACGCGATTGCGGGACCGGCTCCGGGACGCCCCGTAAGACCAGCCGCGTTGCCGCCATGCAGCAGCAGATCCAGCACTGGAGCTTTGAAAATCGATGGATTGTGGAATTCGAGGCCTGAGGCCGCGGTGCCCGTCATCGTAAAAATACCCGACCCGATGACCGAGCCTATGCCAATCCCAACCAGGCTCCACATGCCGAGGCTCTTGCTCAGACGTCGAGACGGAGCTTCGCTGGTCGAGATGAGTTCGTCGATGCTCTTGATGTGCGTCAACGATCTCATGACTGGTTGGGGGAATCTTGGGAGGGCGGGGCAGGCGAAGGTCTACCTGCCCCGTAAATTATTACCGCTTAACCTTGCCCTTGGAAGCCGGACGGACCTTGGTCTTCATGGAGCCGCGGGCCACATCGGAGGCGCGCTTCTGTTTCGGAGCGGCCTTCTTACGCGCAGCGCGCTTCAGCTTCTTGCGTTCGGTTACTTCTAGTTTGCTGGTGTTCATTCGACCTTGATTCCCGCGTATTTCGCGATTAGTTTCTTCAATCCATGTCCCGGGAAGCTCACCGTTATTTTGGCGTCATCCCCGGTACCTTCCAGACGCATGACTGTTCCGCGTCCGTATTTGGCGTGCTCAACTAACGAGCCCGGCCCAATCTTTTTTACCTTCTTTACCGCTCCAAACTGTGCCGCACCCGGCTGCGGCGCTCGCGGTGGAACCACCACGGGCCGTGGACCCGACATCGGCGGTGCTGCTGGCCGATTCGATCCAGCAGGATATGAACCAGCCGGACTACTTGGCTGAAATCCCGCACTCCCTACTGGACCACGATTTTGCGGATTCTGGCTGGGTTGTCCCGCTGGAACCCGACCCGAATAC
Organism: Acidobacteriota bacterium; assembly: GCA_040007495.1. Lineage (GTDB taxonomy): Bacteria > Acidobacteriota > Terriglobia > Bryobacterales > Bryobacteraceae > Palsa-187. The sequence goes on from JBDTUY010000323.1 coordinate 3,750, forward strand.
GCTTGTGACGTACCCTGCTGATTCGAACTTCCTTGACTTGAACCAGGCTGCCCCGAAAAGAAATCACGAATCGCATCTGCCGAATTGTAAGTCTTACCAGTATAAAGGTTCTTCTTGGCACTTTCGCGGACCATGCCCTGTTCGGCGAACAAGTCCACCTGTGAAGGCCACGGATTCCCCACCCGAGTACTCACTCCGCCGCGCTCCGTTTCCATCAGCAACGCCGGAACTTCTTTCAAGAATCGCGAACGAATCGAGGCTTCCGGTTGTCCCCCGCCGAAGCGCCTGCGATAGCGCGCCCAACTGAGATGCAGCTTCTTTTCCGCACGCGTCATACCGACGTAACAAAGCCTTCGCTCTTCCTCCATCGCGGAATCGGAATCAATCGAACGGCTATGCGGGAACAAGCCTTCTTCCAGGCCCGCGATAAATACCACCGGGAATTCGAGGCCCTTGGCGTTATGCATGGTCAGCAGCGATATAGGAGCCTTTTGATCCACACTATCGGCTTGCGCCACTAGTGCCGCATGATCCAGGAACTCGCGCAAACCCTCGCCGCGTTCATCCGCATCGCTCGCCGCGTTCAGTAATTCGTCCAAGTTGGACAGCCGCGTCTTCGCTTCTTCCGTGCCTTCCTCTTCCAGCATCTTACGGTAGCCGGTTTCTTCCAGCAAAGAACGCATCGTGTCTGCGATGGGACGCGACTCCACGCCCGATGACAGCTGGTCCATCTTGTTTCGGAAAACCGCCAGAGCCGCATCTGCGCGCGCGCCCAGCGTTTTCTTCTCGATCAAATGCTCCATCGCGGTCCACAGCGGCACCCGATGTTCGTTGCCGTACTGCTCCAATTGATCGATGGTGGTGCGCCCGATGCCTCGCGCCGGCGTGTTGATGATTCTGAGAAGTGTCAGATTGTCTTGCGGCGTTACCAGGACCTTCAAATAACTGAGAACATCTTTTACTTCGGCACGATGGTAGAAGCTCAAGCCACCGACCACCACATACTTGCGACCATAACGCCGCAGCGCTTCTTCGATCTGCCGCGATTGTGAGTTGGTCCGGTACAGCACCGCAACCGTATCGTTCGGAAAACGGTTTAGCCGCGCCTCAATCGAATCGGAGATCCACAATGCTTCGGCTTCCGCGTCGGGAGCCTCGTACAAAGTAATTTTGTCGCCCGCGTCCGCGTCTGTCCACAACCATTTGCCGATGCGTTCGGTGTTGTTGGCGACCACAGCACTGGCGGCCTCCAGCACATTTTTCGTCGAGCGGTAATTCTGTTCCAGGCGAATCGTCACCGCACCGGGGAAGTCGCGCTCGAAATCCAGGATGTTCCGAATATTCGCGCCGCGCCATCCGTAGATCGATTGATCCTCATCGCCAACCACGGTCACATTCTTCCGCTCGCCTGCCAGTAGTCGCATCAACTCGTACTGGCTGCGGTTGGTGTCCTGATACTCATCCACCATCAGGAATTCGAAGCGCCGATTCAGCCTTGCGTGGGTTTCCTCATCGCTTGCCAGCAGCCGTACCGCCTCCAGCAACAAATCGTCGAAATCCAGCGCATTGGCCTCAAGCAACCGATCCTGATACCGCTGATAGACGGCAGCAAAACGGGTCGAAATCGGATCGGTGGCAGACTGCGCGATCTCTTCTGGCGTTTCTTTGTGACTCTTCGCGTGGCTAATCCGCGAAAGTACCGCTCGGGGTTGCATGAACTTGTCGTCCAGCCCCATGTTCTTGAACGCGGCTTTAATGATCGACAACTGATCGTCGTCATCGTAAATCGTGAACAGCGGCGTGAAGCCGGAGCGTACCTGCGCCAACGGAGTACCCTCGCGTCGCAACAATCGAACGCAGAAGGAGTGAAACGTCGCTACGGTGGGCAACGCGTTACCAGTAATCGAGGCCTTGGCCAGAAGTTTGTGGACGCGTTCCCGCATCTCGCCTGCGGCTTTGTTGGTGAAAGTGACCGCCAGAACGCCCGACGCAGGCACTTGATAAGCCGTAATCAGGTGTGCGATTCGATGGGTGATGACGCGGGTTTTACCACTTCCCGCACCTGCCAAGACCAGCAGAGGCCCTTCGGCGTGTTCAACCGCCTCACGCTGGCGGGGGTTCAACCCTTCCAAAAAGTCCATCGAATTACGATTTTAGCATGCGCCGGTTTTGTACCCCCGAATAGGGGGAATTCCCTTAGCCGCATCAGCGGGGCTTGCCAGATAAACCTGCGTAGTACACCCTAGTACCACACATGGTTCCGAACATGCCTCAAGACATGGTTCCGACGAGACCCCAAATGACCCCAGGTGCTGTCCTGGCTAGAATCACATATCTACATCATAGGAAAGTAGTTGTCGATGATCTAATCTCCTGTT
>JBDTUY010000324.1:0-6121 GCA_040007495.1 Acidobacteriota bacterium
GCCGGGATACACGCTTGTCGCGACCGCGATTGCCGCGTACAGAATCGGCATTGCGGGCAACTGGTAGCGGTCAAGCATCGCACCGCCCAATATTGTGACGACAATCAGTTGGGCTGCGGCGACTGACAGCGCAATCGTCCACTGCCTGCCCCGCAATTGACGCCAGCCAACCCAGAGCGCGATGCTGCCGATCCAGTGTCCATCGGCAAGGAACAGCGAATACAAGCGTCGGATGACCGCGTACGCGATGTGATAAGAAGACAACGAATCCGTGACATTGAACTTCCCGAACTCCGGATTTCCGAACCACGAGCCGGTTGCCCGATGCAGCACGAAAACCCATGCCCCCAGGCCGACGGCAGGGGCGAGGAAGTAAAGCGCCTGCTTCGTCCGTCGATCCTTGAACAACAGCCACGCCCCGAACACCATGGGTGTTGTGATCGCGGTCTCCTTCAGCAAAACCAGCACCGTACATGCAGCGGCACACCACAGGTAGCGTTCGTCCAGGAACAGCAGCAGCGCGAGCACCGTGAAGGTCATTGCTGGTAGATCCAGTAACACCATCATCGACTGCGTGTACATCATGGGTGCCGCGATCAGGAACGCCATCGCCGCAAACGCCGGAGCGCCGGCCGTGCCTCTGGCCAGACGAATCGTCAACAGGAATGACAGCCAGATTCCAATCGCCGCAATCACAAGCATGGTGACGCGCGAAACCAGGATCGAGTACCCGGTGACCTTCCACACCAGCGCCAAAATCACCGATAGGCCGGGCGGATGAATGTTCGGTTCGGCCGTATGCGTGATCCATGCACCATCGCGATACAGGTCCAACGCGGATGGCACGAACTGGCCTAACTCATCCCAGTGAAAGGGCAGCCCCAAAAACGGCGTGTGTATCGCCAGCATCAGCGTCGTAATCAGCGCCAGGAACAATAATTGAGAACGGATCGCGCGAGCCGAACTGGTAAAGGTCGTGCCCTTGTTGCGCTCATCCCAACGCTGCATCGCAAGACGTGCAGCCTTTTCCTGCGCCTGGATCTTCTTGGTAAGCGCTGCGGCTTCCGCTGCCTCATCGACTACGGGGGCGTCGGCAGATGACTCGTCGTGATTCACGGGCTAGGCCAGTTCAAGCGGTTCGTCCGGTTACTGGATGGAAGCGCCCGGCTGCTTCGGTTCCAGGCGAATCTCGCCAAAGGTTTGCTCATACTGCGCGACATTTTGGCTCAGCACGTTCGCCAATGCTTTGGCCTGTTGCGGGCTCAGAAATATACCCTGAAAGTTTTGGATCGCAACCACGTCCGGAGCGGTTTGGTTAATGGAACCGAAGGACAGGAAAAAATCCCACAAGCTTACCCGTACCTGCACGCTGTTGGCGTAGGCCTCGCGATAGTCGTTTGTATTGGAAAGCTGGATTTTTGCCGCTTGGGGTGATTGTGGATGCATTCGCTTTAAGCATACACGTTTCGCAACCCGCCTCGAAAAGATTGGCTTGCGCACGGCACCGCGTCCCAGTCTCGCGATACCATCTCTAAGAGCCAATTACTTCTTCCACAGAAACATGTCCATCCACAAGGTAAACGTACTTTCCAAAATCGCAGCATCCGGATTGGTCGCCATCGTGCGAACGGATTCCTCCGATCAAGCCGCGCGCATTGCAGACGCCTGCGCTAACGGCGGAGCGGCCGCCATTGAGATCACATTCACCGTGCCCGGCGCTGTAGCGGTCATCACCGACCTCGCCAAGCGGTACAGTACGGGCGAGATCTTCATCGGCGCTGGCACAGTTCTGGACCCTGAGACTGCGCGCATCGCGATCCTGGCCGGGGCGCAATACATCATAAGCCCTGCATTCAGTTTTGAAACAGCGCGGCTGTGCAATCGTTATCAGATCCCGTATATGCCGGGTGTCGGCAGCATCCGGGAGATCGTCGAGGCCATGGAGGGTGGCGCGGACGTGCTCAAAGTGTTCCCCGGCGAATCCTTCGGACCCGAGTTCATCAAGGCGGCACGTGCTCCTTTGCCACAAGCCAATCTGATGCCGACCGGCGGCGTAAGCATCGACAACGTCGCCAGTTGGATCAAGGCAGGCAGCGTCGCGGTCGGCGTGGGCGGTAATCTCATCGCAGGCGCGAAGACCGGCGACTACCAAGCCATCACGGATCTGGCGAAGCGCTTTATCGAAGCCATCGCGCAGGCGCGGCAGAACTGATATGAGCCAAGTTGTTACCTTCGGTGAAATCATGCTCCGGCTCGCGCCGCCGGGCTTTGAACGCTTTCTGCAATCCCCGCAATTCGCCGCGACACCCGGCGGTGCGGAGGCCAACGTAGCGGTCGCGTTGTGTTCGCTAGGTTTGCCCGCGAAGTTCGTCACAGTGTTGCCGGAAAGAAATCCCATTGCGGATGCGGTAGTTGGCGAGTTACGCCGCTTCGGCGTGGACGTATCGGACATCGTTCGCGGCAAAGGTCGGCTGGGCGCGTATTACATGGAGGCTGGAGCCAACCAGCGACCTTCGCGCGTGGTTTACGACCGCGAGTACAGCGCGATCGCGCTGGCCAAACCGGGATCAATCGATTGGAATCGTGCACTGTCCGGCGCGAAATGGTTCCATATTAGTGGCATCACGCCCGCATTAAGCGAATCGAGCGCGGCGCTGGTGCGTGAATCCGTGCAGAAAGCCCGCGCGCTTGGGCTGACGGTTTCCTGTGACCTGAACTATCGCAAGAACCTCTGGAAATGGGGCAAACCGGCCAAAGACGTAATGACCGAGTTGGTGAAATACACCGACGTTCTGATCGCCAACGAGGAAGACGTGCAGGTGACACTTGGCATTGAATCTGCGGCGGACGTCCATGCGGGAACGCTGGACCGTAGTCACTTTCAGAAGCTCTCCGAGCAGGTACTTGCCGCGTTTCCTAACTTGCAATCCATCGCCATTACTCTGCGCGAATCGCACAGCGCGTCGCATAACGGCTGGTCGGCCTGCCTGCATGATCGCAAGGAGTTTCTGGTCAGCCGCAAGTACGAGATCACCAACATAGTGGACCGAGTCGGCGCAGGCGATAGCTTCGGGGGCGGGTTGATTTACGGCCTGACGCAACTCGCGACGCATCAACAGGCTCTTGACCTGGCCGTTGCTGTCAGTTGCCTGAAGCATTCCGTGTTGGGCGATTTCAGCCGAATCAGCATCGAAGACGCGAATGCTCTTGTGAAAGAGGGCGGATCGGGAAGAGTGCAGCGCTAGTCCTTGCCCGTTGAAGTAGCATAGTCAGGAACCCTTCAGATGACTCCAAGCTCCCATCTCGACCCGCAGACGCTCGGGGCGTCCACGCCAGCGCCTACCAAGGTTCGCTACTTGGTCGTCGTCTTTGCGGTTTTGCTCGCGATGGTGCAGTATCTGGACCGGGTGGCCATCTCGTCGGCAGCGGCGGTGCCTGCAATTCGCAAGGACCTCGGCCTGACCGACGTGCAAATGGGCTGGGTATTCGGGGCATTCGGACTTGCCTACGCGATCTTCGATATTCCGGGCGGGTATCTGGGTGACTGGTTAGGTCCGCGAAAAGTATTGATGCGTGTGGTGCTCTGGTGGTCGTTTTTCACAGCTGCCACTGGATGGGCCTGGAACCTCAGTTCCATGCTGACCACTCGTTTCCTGTTCGGCGCGGGCGAGGCCGGTTGCTTCCCGAATCTGACAAAAGTCTTTACGACATGGCTGCCGCCGAATGAACGGGTTCGTGCGCAGGGCGTTCTGTGGATGAGCGCACGCTGGGGCGGAGCCTTCGCTCCACTAGCAGTCACGCCGATTATCCTGTGGGTCGGTTGGCGTAGCGCGTTCGGAATCTTCGGTTCGCTCGGCATCATCTGGGCTGTACTCTTCTATCGCTGGTACCGCAACGACCCTCTGACGCATCCGAAGATGAACGAGGGCGAACGAGCGCTTCTTCGCCCCAGTTCGTCGAATGCGGAAGGCCATGGCAACGTGCCTTGGAAGCTGATCTTGACGTCGTCGCGCGTCTGGCTTTTGTGCTGGCAGTATTTCGCGCTGTCCTACGGCTGGTATTTCTATATCACATGGTTGCCGACTTATCTGCGTGACGGCCGCCACCTGACCCTGACTTCCTCAACGCTACTAAGTGTTCTGCCGCTGTTTATGGGAGGCTTGGCCAACCCGATCAGCGTATTCGCGGGCGAACGGATAACTCGTTGGACGGGGAGTCAGAACAAGTCCAGGCGCATTCTCGCGAGCCTGGGTTTCGCCGGTGCCTGCGGCTGCCTGATTCTTTCGACGCGCGTCAGCGATGCCGTGCTCGCAATGCTTGTGATCGCGGCGGCCAGCTTCTGTAACGACATCATCATGCCCTGCGCCTGGGGCGCGACGATGGACTTGGGTGGCAAGTACGCAGGCACAGTTTCCGGAACCATGAACTCCGTGGGCAATCTGGCCGGGGTCGCGCTGCCGGTGATGGTCCCGTATATCTTGCGCTGGGCGAACAACGATTGGAACGTGACCTTCTACGTCTCGGCTGCCATCTACAGCACGGGGATTCTGGCGTGGCTGGTGCTGGACTCGGTCACTCCACTGGAACAACCAGCATCAGAGACGGTTGCTTAAGCCGCTCTGGTTGCTTTGACCCGACGCAGTCCGAAACCAATCGCCAATAAGCTGGCGAAGCATGTCAGACCAGACGCGGGTTCAGGCAAATCGCTAAGCTGAATGGCTGCGCCGCTGTGATGGACGCTCGTCGTAACCAGGTAGTTGATCGTAATGGAATGCGCTCCGCTACCCAGCACGTATGTTCCGCGGCTGAAGTTCGAAGTGTCAATCGAACATTGGATGTCGGCTAGTGCAGGCAATCCGCACTGCAGTTCCGGACCGGGAGCCGATGTCAAGCCAAGCGAAACTCCGTTGTCGAATACTTCGTACTGATCGCCACTTAAAAACAAATCCAGAACCAGTAGCTTCCCGGGTCCGGTAAATGTCCAAGGTACATCCACGGAATAGTCGATGCCTACTGGATTGATGGATGGAAGGCACAATCCGGCGCACCCTTGCACTGGTCCGCCTAAATTCAATGCCAGAAACTCGTGATATATCCCGTCGGCGAAAATCGTGTCCGCAAAAATGGGAGATAGGCTGGACATGACGAGCAGAGTCATTAGCAGTGCTTTCCGCATTTTTCTAGCCTAGCATTCAGGCTGTGTTGAATATCAAGTGGTGCAGTGGGTTCCAGTTCGCGCGACCAGTATAAGTACCAGGAGCGCAAATAAGTCTGCCCCTCTGGGGAGTCCAGAGGGGCAGTAAGTAACGCCGAGCCTTTCAGTTTAGACCATCGTCTATTTGAAGACGTCGAGGAGTTCCTTCGGAAGGTCATCCGCTGGCTTGTCCCACCCGACTTCAAAGTACTTCTCCCAGTTCTTGGCCCATGGTCGACCGTAGAAATCCACGAAGCGGGCGTCCGACGAATTAAGCTGCGTCGGTTTACCGTTGGTGTTCTGGATGTTGCTCAGACACTCGATGAAGGTGTAGCGACGATTGGGGTCGTCACCCGTGGCTCCACGCGCATATCGATACGTGGCTTTCAACGGCGCGACAAAGGCTTCGGGATCGTAGAAGATCGCTTCATGATCCAACCCTGTGAACTTGCCGTTCGCGTCGTAGACTGGCTTAAAGGTTTCTACCGTCTCCAGTTTGTCGCTGGTTTCAAACATAGCGTGGGTCAGCGTCCAACCCTGGATATGCGCCGTCCAGGTTACCAGCGTGGTTCCATCCCAGAACCCGATCGTCTCGCCATACCACTGGATCACCTTCTGCACATGCTTTTCCTGATTCACCATCACCTGACGCAGGAAGTTGTCTGCGATTCCGGACAGGAACTGCACCTGCCATGTGGTCATGGAGAGCTGGAAATTTCCGGCCTGCGATGGTTGTGACCACCAGCGGATGAAGCCCTCGGGATAGCAGAACGATGCATTCCACTGCGGGGCGTTGGTTACGGCTTCGTGATAGGTCAACTGCACCATTCGCTTTTGATATTCCGGTGTTAGCAGAGAAAGGATGGTGGGCAATTGCGCATAGCCCCAGATCCATTCCGAGCCATGGTCAGCCTGCCCGTCGCGGCG
>JBDTUY010000325.1:0-6114 GCA_040007495.1 Acidobacteriota bacterium
TCGCTCTCTGAAACCGCGCCCTCTTTGATCACCCGCCAATAGGGTTCCGTAATATCGATAGTGGTCGCACCCAATCCGGTTGCGCGACCGCCATCTAAGACCAGATCCACGCGACCGTCCATCTGGCCAAATACATCAATCCCACTGGTACAGGTTGGCTGGCCGGAAAGATTGGCACTGGTCGCGATCAGAGGTTGCCCCAACTTTTCAAGCAATGCCTTGGGAACCGCAGCGTTGGGTTGACGGATTGCCAACCGCCCCGTATTTCCCGTCACTTTCAGAGGGACTTTGGAAGACCCCTGCACGATTATCGTCAGCGCTCCGGGCCAGAACCGCCGCGCCAGCAGGTAGAAACGGGATGAGACGTCCTTTGTCAGTTCTTCGGCCATCACCACACCGCTAACCAGCAGAGGCAGCGCTCGATTGGATTCCCTGCCCTTGGCCTGAAAGATTCGCCCGACCGCATGTAAGTTCAGTGGGTCGCACACCAGCGAATAGAGAGCGTCCGTTGGGACAGCAACCACGCCGCCGCGCCGGACTACGGCGGCAGCGCGCTCAATGGCTTGATCGGAGGGGTTTTCGGAGTCGATCTCGATTAGATCGGTAGCCATAAGGTTTCAGTGTAACGTGACAACTCGATGCGGAGAGCGGGTGCTTACATTCGTCCCAACAGTTCCAAATACTGCTCACGACTGATACCAGCGGTCCGAAGATTGTTCTTGATAACAAATACGGGAGCAGCGCATATTTGGGAATCACAATTGGACGGAGAACACCGGCTTTCGTGAGCACCATGTGGTCGTCCTCAATGCGAACGCAGAGAACCCTTGCGATTCAAAAATTCTGACCAACTGCTTGTAGGAAACGGGGCTAAGCTTTGGCATGTGCGAGCGGCATCGGTATGCGAACCCGCCGCACACTTACAGGTTTGGGAAGCGCCAAACCTTGCTTGTTCCTGGAATAACCGGCCTCGGACAAGATTTGATCCAGATTCCCCATGCGATCGGCTTCTTCCATAAAGAGCCGGACCGCCTCTTTTACATTCTTGAGCGCTCGCTCTTTCGTTCCGCCACAGGACGATACGTCCAATTCGAGCGCATGAGCGATAAAAGTACGCCCTTCTTTGAGAATTCTAGTAGTGAATGGGAAGTCCATAGCGATATCACAGACTCGATCAGACCGCTTGCAATCGCAGGATAGCACTCAATCGCGACACCGCTCAGTCCTTTGCCGTAGCAATCCGGACAGCAGTCGCCGCGTCAAGCCCAGCAGCCAGCACGCGCACCCCGGCGGCCAAACCTCGCAAGTACGCGACCTGTTCGCATGCGATTTCAATTCCAACCACAGCCGCCCTGTCCCCCGCATCGGCCAGCCGACGCAGGATAGAATCGGGCACTGGAATCAGGAGTTCGTTGCGAACGTAGTCGGCTTGCGCGGCGCTGGTCAACGGCAGCACCGAAGCGATTACCGGGATACCGAACTGCTCCGCGTGTCGTAGACAGGTCTCCAGCAGATCTCGATCAAAGGCCGGCTGTGCGATCGCGTACTCGGCTCCGGCTTGAACCTTGGCTTCAAAGCGCTTGCGCTCCGTGGACGAGTCCTCCGAAGGATCTAAGCCTAACAGGTTAACGCCGACTCCCAACAGCAATTTGGTAGGCGGATCAAATCGATTCCCGGCTATATCCACTCCACGATTCATGTTATTCGCGATGCGGACGGCGCGGATGGAATCCATTTCGCTTCCCGGAGAGCCTTCGCCCGAAAAGCAGACGATATTGTGAAGTCCAAGAGCGTTCGCTTCGCCCATGCGACTCTCAATGCCCCGAGCGTTGTTTTCGCGAGCCGTCGTGTAAAGGACCGTCTCGATGCCTGCACCAGTCTGAATCAGATGCAGCGCAGCCGGAGCAGGCACCCGGCTGTGGACCCGAGATCCAACCGGAATCGATATTGCGTCAATCGACGCCTTCTTGCACTGCTTCCCCGCGGCAACCAGCTTGTCAACTTCATGACTGCGCGGAGCGTCGAACTCCACGAGCGTAACGAACTTGCCCGCTGCGAGCTTCGCGCCTAGCTTGCTCTTTTCTTTCATCGGCACGCTTGCGGCGGATGCAACGCGCTCCACGGTGTCCGAAGCCAGGAGAATAGTGCGCTTCGGCTCCACAAAGCCATCAAATCCATCCAGATTAAATCCATCCAGCACTGTGCGCATCTGCCGCACATAGTCTGGCGTAGTGCCGCAGCACCCGCCGATCATCTTTGCACCTGCTTCCAGTAGTCTCCGCGTCTGGGCCGCAAAATACTCAACCGAGCAGGGGTACTGAAGCCGTCCGTCAACTACCAATGGTTGGCCTGCGCTAGGCGAAGCAATCATAGGTTTTGCGGTAACAGAAGCCAGTAGCCGGATGGCGGCCACGGTGGCGAACGGACCGACAGAGCAATTCACTCCAATTGCGTCGATGCCAACTTCGGTCGCCAGGGCATCCAAGTCCCGAGTCCAAGTCTCAGGAGCCATGCCGTGTCCCAATGTACCGTCGGCCTCCACACTTACCTGAGCAACCAGCACGACATAGGAACCAGCGGCTGCTCGGACAGCATTGGCAGCGGCACGCAATTCCTTCAGGTCGCGAAACGTCTCCAACACGAACAGATCTACTCCATTCAGCGCCACAGCCTGATCGTGAAACACCTGCTCGGCTTCCGCAGCAGTTATCGAACCCATCGGATCCAGCGAGGTACCCAGAGGTCCGATCACACCCGCAACATACGCGCCTGTACCTGCGTCCAATGCAGCCTGCCGGGCAATGCGCACGCCCGCTTGATTGATCGCAACCATCTTGGATGCAAGTCCGGATGCGCTCAGCCGAATGCGATTCGCCCCGAACGTATTCGTGGAAACGATCTGCGCTCCCGCTGCCAGATACTCACGGTGAATATCGCGGACCCGGGCCGGTAAAATCAGGTTCAACTCATCCACACACGTATGGGAAGGCGTGCCCTTGGCGAACAACATCGTCGCCATCGCTCCATCCATCAGCCAAGTTTGCAGTGGGAAGGCCTCGCGGAATTCCACCGATCGTGTGACCACAGGCAAACTTCGCCGGATGACTGGCGGAGCCATCGGAGCCTTGACGTCCCCAGCTTCGGCGCGATCCTGCGGGGCGGCGAACTGCTCCTGTACCGGCGACGCGACATTCGACCCCGCATCGTCCGTGGCTGCGAATACGGGCTGCTCCATCTCGTCCGCGGTATGCTCATTCGCCGGATTGGGCGGCGCTACCCGAGGGAAGTTTAGGGTCGCTGCGTGCGGATTCTTGGGCTTGGCACCGCCCGGGGTGCTACGTGGAATCGGGATTACTGCCATGTTGTTCTTAGTCTCACGATCTCTACTCGCTCTTATCTACTTCTTCAACCACGACGGGAAGGGCTCATTTCGCGCACCCCGGCAAGCCTCAATCAGATCGCCGACGCGGCTCCGCCTGCGCAGCAGCCGTTCCATCAGTTGCTCCAGCGCATCACGGTCGTTCACCTTTTCCGAATCGTTGTTCGCAGCCGACGCATCCTGGCACCAAGCGGTCGGAATGCTCTTCAATGCCTGATCCACGACCTCTTCAGGAAAATATCGAATGCGCTGCAGCCAAGGCTCAAACGAATCCATTCCTCGAACTTTACGGTACACCAGAGGCCGGAAATACAGTCCCTGTATAGGTGAGTCTCCGAAGCGCCAATGCGGCCCATCCAAGACATAACCATTGTCCACCATCTCCGCTACAAATCCCACACGCTGCGGCGGAGTCTCCGGCCCCCGGCCCCACTCCGCGACCCTGGCTCGATAAAAGATCGCCTGCCTGGAATCCGCGTTTCCCATCCACTTGTCGAAGGCCAGGATACCCGTGAAATCCGCAAGATTTTCTACCTTCTCAATCAGCGTGTCGGGCAGGAAATCGTAAACCACGGTCCGCGCCGGATCGCCGGGAAAGCGCGAGCCAAAGTGCAGTCCATCCTGAATTTCGCGTCGCTGACTACCCAACTGGATAAACGCATCCGGATTCTGATCGAGAAAGTCCTGCGTGATCTGTACAAATGTGACCGCTGGCGTCGCGATTCCCAGATAGGCCAGAAAGGTCGATGAGATCCATTCGTTGATCAGAATGCGACGGTGCTGGGGATTATTCGTGAACTTGACCACATAGCAGTGGCCGTCGGAGGCTTTGATCAGATGCGCCTGTGCCCCGCCCCGCATCTTCCGGATCAGGCGGCGCGCTTCAACAGGCATTTGGGAATTGTCCGGCTTGCACAGGGGTGGCCACTAAAATCGGCTATTGTAGAGATTACTATGACCGACGAAAAAGATAACACGCAAGCTGCGCCCACGGGCGGCGGCTCCAAGTCCACGAAAGAAGAAATCGCATTGGAGCTGATGCGCTTTATTGCCAGCACCACTGGCCTTGGCAAGAGCGGTGGCGGCGCGGGCTTTTCTGGCAAGGCCCCGAAGAGTGTCGAGGAGCAGGTCGACACGTTGATCCAACTGTATGAGCGCTGCCGCAACGTAGTAGATCAGAAATAGCCTGAAAACAATCTTGACCTACTAGAAACGGGGTGGGCAACGAATGCTCACCCCGTCTTTATTTGCTAGACCCGCAGGCTAGCGCTTCTTCTTGGCTGCAGCCTTCTTTGCCGGAGCCTTTTTCGCAACGGTCTTCTTTGCCGCCGCTTGCTTAGCCGGAACCTTTTTCACAGCTTTCTTCGCAACCACTTTCTTCATCGGCGCCTTCTTTGCCGCAACCTTCTTTGCGGGAGCCTTCGCGGGCGTCTTCTTTACTGCTTTCTTGACTGTAGTCTTCTTCACTGGTGCTTTCTTCGGGGGAGTCTTTTTTGCCAGCGTCTTCTTTACTGGACTCTTCTTGGCTGGCGCCTTTTTCGCTGGTGCTTTTTTAGCCGGTGCCGTCTTGGCCTGTGCTTTCTTAGCCGGAACCTTCTTGACTGGAACGGCGGCCGCTCGTACGGCGGGTTTACGCGCGGGAGGCTTAGTCACTACGTCATCCATCTCAACCGCTTCCACCACCACGACAACCGGCGGCGGTATTGGAATCGACGGGGTAAGGGTGACGATAGTTTCGCGCACGACTACGATTTCATCCGCATCGTCTTCGTCATCGTCGCCGTAGTCCCCAATGTCATCGTCCAGGCTGAAGCCCGGCTCTTCGTCGAACTCATTCAACACGTCGTCGGCGTCGTCATCAAATGAAAGTCGATATTCAAACATTGCGCCAGCCTCCTGATGTAGCCGGTTGGGTTAGCACCCCATATCCCGGCAGATTCAGACAAGCAATAGCATAACGCGTTTTGGGGGGAAGACAACAGTCGATTGTGCCAGTCGCTTGTGGGGGACTAACTGGAGGAGTCTTACCGGACCCATGGCCCTCCGCTCATCCTTTCGAGGCAACTCCCAACTTCTCGAGGCACCTCCAGACTTCGCGACCCATTGGTGAACAATGGGCGTGCCTCCAGATATGCATTATTGAGCGTGCGATCAATCATCTGAACTCCCTTTCGATCTTAATGTTAGGAGAGGTTCCCAAGCTCCAAAAAGTCCCCAGACAGAGAATCTTCCTAAAACCAGGAATTGCCTTACCGATAAGTACCAATAGACAACATCCCGGGTGAGGTCAAATCCATGGATTTAACAGCGATCAATCCGCAGGCAGCAGCATTGCCTGCACCTGCACAGAATGCAGTTCCCCCCGAAGTCGCAGAGGATCGGCGAGTTCTGATTCGAGCGGTCAAGGCCGTCAATCAGTCGGAATTGTACGGTTCGGAGAACGAACTTTCGTTCAGCGTGGACCGAGCGACCAAACGGCCGGTGGTGAAAATCGTCGATCGCAAAACACATGAGGTCGTTCAGCAAATTCCGAACGAGCATGTGCTCAGAATGGCCGAAGAGCTATATCAGCAAGGTTAACCGCAACCGCCAACAAACAAAGGCGTCAACAACCCATAGCCCATGTCCTATTCATTGCTATATTCACAATCCGCCAGCCCATCCAATGAAGTAAAGACGCATGAAGTAAAGACGCAGCCTACAACTTTCGACCGTTATCTGGAAGCCGAAGTCAT
>JBDTUY010000326.1:0-6106 GCA_040007495.1 Acidobacteriota bacterium
TCGAAAATCGAATTCAGCCTGTCGCTGAGGCGAAGCAGTGACTTGAGCGAACGTTCAACCCCATTCGCAACTGATTTAGTTGAATCTGTGTTCTCCGAGCTCACTGACCCTCTCTCGCCCCGATCCACTCGGAATCGGTCCGAAGCCGATATCCGACGCCCGGTTCAGTCACGATATAGCGGAGAAATTTTGGGTCACAAACCAGTTTCCTTCGTAGATTGCTCACGGTCACCCGCAACAGGTGCACGGCGTCCTGATAATGGGTGGTGCCCCAGAGTTCGCGGATCAACTGGTGGTGCGTCCTGACGAGTCCTGCATGGCGAACGAGTACCTTCAAAAGGTCATACTCGGTAGCCGTCAGTTTGACCTGGTCGTCTCGAACGAAGACCTCTCGCCGGTTGAAATCGACTTTGAGGTCACCGGCCTTGAAGACCTCGATCACTGCGCTGCCAAAAGCCCTCCTTAAGGCCGCACGCAGACGTGCCAGTAGCTCTCCCATCGTGAAAGGCTTCGTGAGGTAATCGTCGGCGCCTGCATCGAGGCAGGCTATTTTTTCGGATTCTTCATGTCGAACAGACATCACGACGACAGGGGTCGTTGTCCATTCCCGGAGGCTTCGTAAGACCTCCTTGCCGTCCATGTCTGGCAGGAACAAGTCGAGTAGGATTAGTCCGGGTCTGGCCAAGTGAACTTTTCGCAGAGCCTCCGCACCCGTGAAAACCGGGTAAAGGGTGTATCCGGCCGACTGCAGCGTAACGCTGAGAATATCCTGCATGGATTTTTCGTCGTCAACGAGTAGGATACGTGGCCCGTCCTTTTCCATTTGGTGAGGTCCTTCGGAGGATTCGGCGTGGTGGGCGTCAGACTGGTCGCCGCGACGGTATTTCCGTCAAGTACTTCCGCGGAAACCGAATTCCACAGACTCTTCAGGCTACCATCTTTGGTTCACTCCAGCTTGCGCCGGTGGACCTTGCTTGTAACGATTGAGCACGGCAAAAAGTCGACCGCACTCCAAGTTGATAGACTCCACGGGTTCTCAGCCTGGGTTGGTAAGGACCGGGATATCCTACTCATTTGCCTAATCGGACCGAGTGTTGGATCCGAATCAGAATCGTAAACGTCGATGAATCAGTTCTAGAGCAAGTTTAAGATCGAGGCGCAAAGGCTGATTCTAAAACGGGCCAATCGAGAGACTAACCCGGCTTGCCTGGTAAACCGGTAGGAGTTTCATTGTTCTGGCTGGTGCTGGAATAGCGCCTCATAAAGTTGAAGCTGCGCCGGCCAATCGGGCGCATTTGAGATGTGCCGCAAACGAAGCTCGTAAAGGTAGGCCGTCACCGGGGCTGGCGCGTGAACTGCTTGCTATCTAACGCGATCGGAAGATGTTTGCAAGAGACGAAAGGTGATCTGGGCAGCCGGAAGAAGGAATACAAATGAACCCACCACCCACATGATGACCGCCCCGAGAACCTGATCTGCTAGCGGCGGTACGCGCCAAGGATTGGAATGGACCAGATAGTAAAGGTAAACGGGCCTGTCGCAGAATGCGAGATAAGCAGACAGTCCCGTGTTTACCAGGTCCGCCGACAGCAGATACAACAACAATTCCCAGCGATCGCGCAGCTTTTGACCGGGCCATGGATTCACAACGCACCACCAGAATGCAAGCGAACTGGCGAGAAAGCAGATGTGCTCGAATTCGTGCCAGTGTTCGTTTTCAAGGGCAAAATCGTAGGCTGCCGGCACATGCCAGCCCAGCAGTACAGCATTCATGGAAACCCAGGCCACCAGGGGCGAAACGACCCAGTGTCCAACGCGACGGCTCTGGGTACTTCTAAGGAGTGCTCGCGGAACCGCGAACGCTGGAAGACCCCGAAGAAGCGGAACCGCCGGCCAGCCCAGCAACAGAAGGGGCGGCACAACAGACATGAGCAGCAAATGCTGCACCATATGCGCGCTGAGCAATAGGTCCGCAAACCCATCGAGCGGCGATGCGATGGCCAGCCAGAGTGCCATGAGCCCCCCGAGAAAGCAGGCCGCCCGATGCCACGCAATCTGCGCTTGCCGCGTCCGACGGACGGCGAACCAGCCGCGCAAATATATGAGGCCGGTGAGAATGATTATGGTCGTGAGAACTGGCGGCATCGACCATTCCGCAAACACGGATGCACTCGCGTCAGACATTCGGCATCCCTATGGACGGCTAGCGGGCCCAGGAGCGTTGTCGCCTTGCGTCAGACTTCGAGAAGGATCCACCGCGGGACTCAGATCATTTCCTCGCAGCGTCCGCAGAAAACGCACGAGAGCCGTAGTTTCCGCAGGATTAAGCGCATTGCCATAGGCTGGCATATTTCCGCCGCCCTGCAGCACTTGGCGAATCAATTGATCTTCCGTAAGCCTTGCAGCCACTGCATCCAGTGCAGGTCCACGCAGCCCCCCCGATCCGGCAAGCGCGTGGCAGTTGCGGCATTGCTTCTCCTGAAGAATCAGGGCCCCCTGCCGTTCCAATGGAGTTCGATTCCGAAGATATTGTTCCGGAGTCGGGTCGCTGCTCCAGGCATCCATGATGGGGCTCCAGGGCGTGTAAGTCCCCAACCGGGTGAAAACTCCGAGCGTGATCGCAATCAGAGCCACCATCAGCACTGCAACAGGACGCCGCGACCAGTGCTTCTCTCCTTCCCCCGCGAAGAGTGGCAGCAGTAAGACGGGAACAATGATAATCACAGGGGCGATCAGCAGAAAAGGCGTTTCGAGGCTTGGCGGCAGAAAAGCCAGTACGGCATAGATCCAGAGGAACACGAAATCCGGTTTGGGCGCGGTCTGAATGATCGTGGGATCCGGCTGACCGGTAGGACCGAATGGGCCGAGGTAGAAGGCGCAACAGCCAAGCGCGAGCAGCAGCGCGGCGGCGAACAGCCCGTCCCTCCATGCTCCGCCCGGGACAAACGGTATCCCATCCTTTTGAACATGTTCGTGGTACCAGCGTTCATAGGTAGCTTTACGCACTAGGCGGCCTGGCATCGGCCACTCGTTGATCCCGAGACGCAGGACCATCCACACATGAAGTCCGACGCATCCCAGAAGAATGCCCGGGATGACGAATACATGCAAGGCGAAGAATCGAGACAGCGTGGCCCCTCCTATGATCGGGCCGCCCAGGAGAGCATGCACCAGCTGCCCGCCAATCAAAGGCACCCGGCTCATGACTGACGCGCCGATGCCGAGTCCCCAATACGCATCCTGGTCGAAGCGCAGCACCTGACCGGTGAACGCCATTCCTAAAGTAAGCAGCAAGAGAAAGACGCCTATCATCCACGTGAGTTCGCGCGGGAATTTCCATGCGCCGAAAAGAAAGACCTGCGCCATGTGAATCAGCACAATGGCAATCATGAAGTTCGATCCCCAGCCATGCATCGCCCGGAGAAACCAGCCTAGGCTAACATCGTGATTCAGGAATTGAAGACTATTCCACGCGTCTGCTGCTGAAGCGACATAGACAAGCGCAAGCAGAATGCCGGTGACAATCTGGACCCCCAGCAGCACTGTAGCGGCGCTGCCGAAAACATACCACCAACTGGCGCTGCTGGCCGGAATGGGATGCCTGGCTGCTGCAATAAGCGGGCTGACCAATCCGGTTCTACGCTCGATCCAATGAAAGATGTCGAGGCCGCGCGCCTTCAGTTTCGACATCATAGGCTGGAGCTTCGCTCCTCGGGTTTCCCAATCTGAATTAGCGGATTGGGAGCGTATGCCTCAGTGGCCAAAGTGGGCAGCTGTCCTGCGCTGATCATTAATATGCCCTGCGAGATCCGATGTTCGTATTCGAAAAGGCCGCGTGGGGGAGGTCCCGATGCCCGTGTGCCATCCTCGTAATAAGCGCCCCCATGGCATGGGCACAGAAATAGTTTCGATTGCGCGAACCAGCGGACCGGACAGCCAAGATGAGCGCAGTTGATTGCGAAGACCTGGAACTCTTCGGTCGCGATGTGGCGCACCCAGCATGCGACGCTGCCGGTCTTACCGTCCCACGACGTGGTGACGGGATTCCTGTAAACGACAAGCCGTATTTCACCGACGGGAAAGTCGGCCACGGCTCCAAGAGCAACCCAGGAGTTCTCACCCTTCTCCAGTCCTGGCCCAAGAAGATAGCCAAGGACCGGCACAGCTAACACGGCACCGACTGCAGCATTCAGCAGCAGGGATAGTTTGAAGAGAAAGTCACGTCGAGACCCGGGCTTCGAATTCGGACCGTCCGTGTTTCCATCTTCCCGACCGATCTTGTTCATACCGGGCTCCGTTCCAACCGATTAACGCGGTGAAATCTAGCGCTTGCCAGGATCTGTCGTACGCCGTGCGCCGAGCCATGCAACCACGTCGGTGACTTCCCGGTTTGTCATAGCGCGCGCCGCCGATCTGGCATTCGAGCGCCAGTCCGGCATCCCGTCGTCTGGGCGTCCCGCAATAATTGTGCTCCGCAAGCTTTGATCGCTGACCAGAGCGAGATAAGAGGCATCGGTGATGGAACCCGCAACCGCATTTCGCCGGTTGGCACCTGTAGCTTTGACTCCTTCTCCGTCAGGCCCATGGCAGTCCGCGCAAAACTCGGCGAATGCTCTCTTTCCCTGTTGTTGGTCCGGTTGACCGGTAGCCTGATAGGGCGGTGGCAATGAACCATCGAGTGCATGGGCGCTGCTCCACGCGCGATAAATACCACTGACCAAGCTATTGATCTGAGCATCGGTTAGCGTCCCTCCAGCGGCCGTGCCGAACCCGGGCATCAAGGACCCAGCGACACCGTTCGCGGCGATTTTGCGCACAGTCGCTTCACCAGCGAACCCCAAGTAAACTGGATTCGCGAGCGGCATCGCCGCCCCGCCTTTTCCCTCACGGCCATGGCAGCCTGCGCAATTCTGTTGGTAGAGAGTCGCAAACTCCATGACATCCTGCGGACGCCGCACCTCAGGCCCCGGTCCCGGTTTCCCCGGCGCGTTCGAACAGCCAATACAAATCAGACTGGAGGCGAACGACAGCGTCAGCCAAAGGTGGAGAGCCTTCGTCATTCGCGATCGTCCTTCTTTTCGGATAATTTTTCCGAATCCTGAAGCAAGCCTGCGCGTTCCGCTAGGGGGAGATCTCGAAACTGAGGTGTCCGAACTCGGACATCCAGGTTAATCACGAAGCCCGCGACCAGGCCGAACGCTAACTGGGAGATCACGAACCAGAGCCAGTCGATCCGTTGATTGAGAATGGGGCTCACGATGCCTAGAATGCTGTATACCAATCCAGACCACAGCAAGGGCGCAACAAATCCGGCGGTGAGGATCGGCTTGTCCGGAAACATAGGAAGCATCGCGCCGTAGAGCAGGCCGACCAACAGAGAAGTGATGCCATGAATCGCGATAGCAGCCAAAAGCCCTTGTAGGTGAAATTGTGAGAGAAACTGGTCGCTGCTTTCCGCCCAGCTGATGAAGCCACCTGCGGCCAGCAGGTTAATGGCATACCAGACGCTATGAAAACGGATCAGGCTGAAGAGCACGGCCGGCAACGCCATGGCGATTCCCCCTGCGATACCACCCTTAATTCCCGCCGTGACCCTGAAAGTCTCAACCGGCAGGATCTTCCGGCGGTTCGCGCCCAATGGCTGCGAAGCGTCGAAAGCTCGCTCCACTTGAGCGGACGCTGACTCTACAACCGGAACGATCGATTCCTGCTTCTCTATTGGCAACACTTGGCGAAACCACCCGATCGCAGCGGGGACGATCAGCAGCAGCCCCAGCAGGCTGATTGCACCGTCGGTTACCATGCCGGCGAGCACCAGGCTCAGTCCCAGCGCAAGCACCATGGGCCACACTGTGGGAGTGGGCATTTCGATTGTGAGGTTTTTTGTCGAATCTTGTTCTACTTGTGATTCCATTTCGCTTCCTGTTGGCTGATTACCGGCCAAGAACATAGACTACAGTAAAAACGACAACCCACACCGCGTCCACAAAATGCCAGTACACGGACACGATGTCGAGTTGTTCCGCATTCTTTTGATGCATACGTCCGGTGAGGCCGAAGACCATGGCAGCGCCGAGCATAGCGAGTCCAACGATGACGTGCGTGG
>JBDTUY010000327.1:0-6101 GCA_040007495.1 Acidobacteriota bacterium
TGCAGTGAAGCCGCCGTGTTTCTCTTGTTCGTGCAGACAGTGGAGGATGTGCTCCACCATGATTAACGTCGCGTCGACGATGATGCCGAAGTCCAAAGCGCCCAGGCTTAGCAAGTTCGCCGGGATACCCGAAAAGTGCATACACACGAACGCGAATAGCAGCGAGAGAGGAATCGTCAGTGCGGTCAGCAAAGCGGCCCGCGCGCTGCCCAGGAACAGGAACAACACGAATAGCACGATCACCAGGCCTTCCATCAGCGTGTGTGTGACGGTAGAGAGTGTGTTATTCACCAAGTCCGTGCGGTCGTAGATCGGCGAAAGCTTCACGCCGGGGGGAAGGCGATTTGCATTCAGATCCACGACCGCTTCCTTGATGGACTTCAGAACATCCGTAGGGTTCTCCCCGCGCCGCATCAGCACGATGCCTTCCACGCCGCCGCTTTCCCCATTCACACCGAAAATGCCCGTCTGCGGCGCGCCGGCAACATCCACTTGCGCCACGTCCTTCAAGAACACCGGTATGCCTTTGGATTCGGACAACACGATGTTGCCGATGTCGGTCGGGTTCTGAATCTGGCCGACGCCCCGGATAACCATCGATTGCTGCGTATTATCCAGCAGCGCTCCCCCGGCGTTGCCGTTGTTGGCCTTGATCGAATCCGCGATCTGGGTGATCGACAGTCCGTACTTGGAAAGCAGGAGAGGATCGACACGAACCTGATACTGCTTCACCAAACCACCGAACGGCGTTACGTCGGCGACGCCGGGGACTTGCAGGAAGCGAGGCTCCACAACCCAGTCTTCGATCTCGCGAAGTTGCAGCGAATTCAAACCCTCTCCGGTCAACGTGTAGCGGTAGAGCTCGCCGATAGGAGTGGATAACGGACCCAGCGTGGGCGTGACTCCATCCGGTAGGTCGGCATCGCGCAGCTTCTCAAGCACCACCTGTCGGGCGAAATAGTCGTCGGTGCCGTAGTCGAACGTGAGTTCCACTACCGACAATCCGAAGATCGTCCGCGAACGTCTTGCGATCACGCCGGGGGTACTGTTCAAGGCGCGTTCGATGGGGACGGTGACCTGCTGCTCGACCTCTTCCGACGCGCGACCGTCGTACTGCGTGATGACGACCACCTGCGTATCTGAGATGTCCGGGTAGGCCTCGATCTTCAATTGCGAGAAGGCCCACAGTCCGGCACCGACCAGCGTTAGGCCAATTAGGACCGTGATGAACCGCTGCTTCAGGGCGAAGCGCAGAAGTTGAGCGATCATGACGAGACTATTTCGCTTGCAACAGCATCACGCCGTCGACGACAACCCGGTCGCTGGTCTGGAGTCCTTCCAGAATGGCGACCCGCCCGTCGTTTTCCACGCCCGTCTTTACCGGCGTCTTAGTGAACTCGCCATGTCCGGTTTCGCGCCATAACATCGGTTGCCCTTCCGCGGAAATGATCGCCGCAATTGGAACGGTAGGGCGGGTCTCGGTCTGCTCCGCTAACTGAATATTGCCGAACATCTCGGGTTTCAGGCGCCCGTCGGCATTGGCCAGTTCTGCGCGGACCTTGATCGTTCGGCTCTGCGGGTCCACCACATCGCCGATCAAGGTGACTCGGCCGCGAAAGGTTTCATCCGGGTATGCCGCCAACTCCAATCGGACTGGTTCGCCGGTCTTCACGAAACGGATCGCTGTTTCCGGCACATCGGAACTCACCCATACGGAGCTTAGATCCGCGATGGTCATCGTCGAAGCACTCAAATCGTTACGGAATTCGCCATTCACGACTGAGAGCTCCAGCACCTTGCCGGAGATCGGAGCTTTGACCGTCACCTGTTGTCCAAAATTCTCGGTGGGCAGGCCCAGTAGTGTTAACTTTCGCTTGCACTGCTCCAGCGTGGCCGTCGCTTGATCGATTCCAGTCTTGGCCTGCACTACCACGGCTTCCGCGTTCAGTACGTCTTTTTGCGCGACGGCTCCATGCTCCAGTAAGTCTTTTTCGCGATCATAATCCTTCTGAGCTTTGGCTGCGGCTGATTTGGCCTGGGTCAGACCGGCCTGAGACTGCAACAGCGCAGAGATCGCTGCGTCGGCATCCGGACTCTCCAGGGTCAGCAGCGTCTGACCTTGGTGAACAAAATCGCCCACCTTAACTTCAACCGAAGTTACGCGTCCGGCCAGCGGCAGCACTACGTGCGACAGCCGGTTTGCGTTGGCCTCGATCTTTCCGGGAGCGCTAATGCTTCCCACCGGGACCTGCGCAGCCCGGACTGCTTCGGTTCGGATCTGCCTCAATTGAGGCGAGTCGGGTGAGAAAGTCAAGATGCCTGGGTTCCCACCGTTGGGTGCTCCAGAGGCTGGCACAGCCGACGGAGTACTATTCGCGGCGGCATTGGTATGCTCGCACCCGCTGAGCAAGAAGACGAGACCCGCAAGCGACGAGGCTGTCAATATTCTCTTCATAAGAACGATCTGTTCTCCACAATCGCGCAGGTGCGTCTCAACAACTGGCAGAGTTGGCATCCTGTGTCTAAAGCATGAATGTAACCGGCGGACAAATCGATACCCTGCGATGAGTAGCTACTCCAAAATCAGAAAAGTACGGCCGGAAAGTTATAGGGATTCAAGGGCAGAAATGAACGCTGGAAGCGACCCGATACCCGGCGCATGGCTCGCCCATAGCTAAGGGGGTCTCTAGCCATCATGCCAGTGCTCCCATCGCCCGCCAATACCAGGTGGAGGGTATTCCGGGCCGTGGCCTTTGGGGGTATCATCCGCTTTAGTTTGTTGGGGATTTCAGTAATCTGTACTGCTAATCTGAAAGCACGATCCATGCCGGATTTACCGAATCACGAAGCCGAACACGCACAGATTCACCGTCTATCGGTGCATTCGCTGGCCGCTCGGACCCGTGCCGTTTGGGTCGGCTTCGGGTTGCTGCTGCTACTAATTTTGTTCAGCAGTGCGAACTCCTACTTTTCTGTGCGGAGTCTGCAACGTACCAACGCGACCACTCGCGCCGACTCTCGCCAGCGCGATGAACTGCTGGATCAATTGGCCAACGACGTTCTGAGTGCCAGCCGTATTGCCCGGGATCATTTGCTGGAATCCGACGAGAGCCGCATTACCCAGGATCGAATGGAGTTGGAAACCGTGCGTATGCGAATGTTCGATACGCTCGCCAGTTACGAATCCAAGGTACCAGGCTCAGAAATTCAAAGCCTGAACGCGTTTCGTGCCAACATCGAAGAGTTCTGGACGTCTGTCGACCCACCTCTGCATTGGTCGGCCGTCCAACGGGAGCGCGATTCCGATGCCTATCTTGCCGAAGTCCTGCTGCCAAAAGGGCAAGAGGTGGAGCGTTTGGCCCGCGATATTGCTCTACGGGACGAACGGGAACTCGACAGCCTGAGCCGCGGGCTGGAAGATCAATACCTCGGCTTGCAGCGGCAGATGTTTCTTTCGTCTGCTCTGGTCTTATTAGGCGGCTTGATTGCCGCTGGGCTGTCTGTTCGACGCATTCGTCGACTGGAGTTTGAAGCTGAGTCGCGGTATGAACAGGTTGAGGAAGCTCGTCTACTGTTGCGCGATCTTTCCAGTCAGTTGGTAAACGCGCAGGAAGAAGAGCGCCGCAAACTCTCGCGCGAACTGCATGATCAACTGGGGCAGACTATGTCGGCGTTGGTGACCGAGTTGGCCCGCCTGGAGCGCGAAGCCGAGGCCAGTAATACAAAGGAGCGCCTTACTTACGCGCGCCAGATGGCGGAGGATACGGTCCGCTCGATTCGCGATACGGCTTTACTCTTGCGGCCTTCGATGTTGGACGACCTCGGGTTGGAACCGGCTCTTCGGTGGCAGGCTCGGGAAGTCCGACGCCGGTCCGGTTTGAAGGTGAGAATGATGGCGGACGATATAGCCGACGATTTGGCGGATTCCTACAAGACCTGCATTTTCCGCGTCGTGCAGGAGGCTCTGTATAACTGCGTGAAGCATGCGTCGGCAACCGAGGCTCGCGTGGTGGTCCGTCAGTTGCCTGAAGGCTTATCGGTATCCGTTCAGGACGACGGTGTCGGCTTCGACACAACTCGCGAACGGGGCATGGGAATGGTCGGCATGACGGAGCGTGTTACCCGGCTAGGCGGTATTTTTAAAGTTGAATCCAAACCTGGTCAGGGAACCGTCTTATCAGCGTTGTTCCCCGGAGTCGGACACGTTGCTTCAGGACAGGGCCTTGTAGAGAAGATAGAAGAGCCAAGTCAGGTGCACCAGCAGGATAAGAGCATTGGAAAGATGGAGAAGCCGGCATGATACGAATTCTTTTGGCGGACGACCACGCTGTGATGCGCTCAGGCTTGCGCGCACTGTTGCAACAACAGGCTGATTTTGAGGTCGTTGCCGAAGCCAGTGATGGCAGAGAAGCGGTGGCGCTGGCCGAATCCACGCGTCCCGACGTGGCTGTCATGGATCTCACCATGCCCAATCTGAATGGCACGGAAGCGTCCCGGCAGATTACGGCCAAGTACCCCAATGTCGCGGTTGTGATCCTGACCATGCATTCCGATGAGGCGTACGTCTTGCGCGCGCTGAAGGCCGGTGCTCGCGGATATTTGCTGAAAGAATCGGCCGAAGCTGAGCTTATTTCCGCGATTCGGGCCGTGCAGCAGGGTAAGGCATTTTTCAGTCCGGCAGTCAGCAAAGTACTGGTCCAGGATTACGTGCGCCAGTTGCAGGATAAAGATATTGAGGACAGCTACGAATTGCTGACTCCGCGGGAACGCGAGATTCTGCAACTGATCGCCGAGGGTAAGAGCAATAAAGATGTTGCCAATCTGCTGAATCTGAGCGTTTACACAGTAGAAACGCATCGTGGCAATATCCTGGAAAAGCTCGGATTGCACACGGTCCCGGAACTGATCCTGTACGCGGTGCGCAAGGGCGTTATTTCGTAGGTCCCCGCAGCGGGTCGACTACTGCTTTGCCCGTTCCTTGGGGTCGACCACACTACCGTCCTTCAACGTATCCGGCGGGTTCAACACCACGCGATCACCATCGTTGACGCCTGAGGTGGCTTCCACTTCAGCTCCGAAGTCCCGGCCCAGCGTGATCGGCTGAAGATGAACCTTGCCACTATCATCGACCACCGCCACGGTGATGTTGCCACCGCTTGTGATCAGAGCCTCTGCTGGGACCCGGATAGCACGGAGTTTATGGTCCAGCTTGAACTGCGCCTTCACGTACATGCCCGGAACCAAAGTGCCAGCCGAATTGTCTAGTCGCAGTTCGGTGACCATCGCCCGGGATGCCGGGTCCATCACGCCGGTTGAGGTCTTGACCTCCGCACGAAATACTTTGCCCGAAAACTCTTCCAGCGTCAGGCCAACCGCCTGGCCCACATGCACCAAGGAAACATAGGACTGCGGTACATCCACAAATACGCGCAGCGTTTGCACCTGTGATTCCCGCATTACCTCGCGAACCGCGGAACTGCTACCCGACGAAATCAGGGTGCCAACTTCCGAAGCTAGAGGGTTGCGATAGGTGATGACGCCGTCGAATGGTGCCTCCATGCGAGCGTATTTCTTCTGTTCCTGCAGGCGTCGCAGCGCGGCCTCGTTGGCCGCAATCACCGCCTCCTGCGCGTGCGTGTTCTCTTCCGACGCGAGTCTGGCGGCATTGCCAGCGTCGACCGCCGCAGTCGCGTTATCCGCCTGCTGCCGGGATAGCACCCCTTCATCGGCGAGGGCTTTGGTTCGATCCGCCGTGAGTTTTGCTAACTGCGCATTGGTTCGACTCACGACCACGGTGGCCTGCAGTTGCGATAGCGCCGCTTTCGCCTGTGCAAGGGTCGCGCGCGCTTGATCGATCTGCTGATCCAGATCTGGCGTGTCCAACAATATCAGCAGGTCGCCTTTCTTGACCTTTTGTCCGATATCGACGGCACGCTCCCGCACATAGCCGTCGGTCCGCGTGTAAATCGGGGTTTCCACCAGTGCAGCCGTCTGACCGGATAGCTCCACCGTGCCGTCTCCCATGACGCTGTGCGCCCGTCCGACGGTTACGGCTCGAGGTCCGCTGGTTGCGGTTTCCTTGAACGACGCAGCCAAAGCCT
>JBDTUY010000328.1:0-6086 GCA_040007495.1 Acidobacteriota bacterium
CGGATCAGAACACATCATCGCCATCGCGCAAACCCGAGCCGATTATCTAAGAAGTACGGGCGCCGCAGAGTGGAGTGGAGGTATATTCGACGGTCGTATCCACATTCCGGTGCTGGACAAGGGCAGTCTCGATCCGCAGGTACGGCAGACACTGGCGCACGAATCCGTCCACGCCTGCATGGCGCAAATCGGTCAGTTTCCCACCTGGCTGGCTGAGGGTGTCGCGCAGAAGCTTTCCGGGGCTCAGCTGAATCCCACCACCCGTGCGAAGCTCGACGAACTGGCGAAGGCCAGAAAGTTGCCAAGCTTGAGTCATCTTGCGCGGGACTGGTCGAGTTTAGACACAGCCAGCGCCCAGATCGCCTACGCACTGGCCCTGCGCGCGGTGGAAATCTTTGAGCAGGACTTCAGTGCGGTCGGGTTGCGGAATTTGCTCAAGAGCCCGGAACGCATTCCGCAGATTGCCGCGGATATCGATAAACGCCTCGGCATCTGAGAAGTGGGTAACATAGAGGCATGGCCGCGCAGTCCCAACCCTATCTCACTCCGGAACAATACCTCCAGATTGAGCGGGCGGCTGAATTCCGCAGCGAATACTACGACGGCGTCATGTATGCGATGTCGGGCGGCACGCATGTGCATGCGCTAATCATCGGGAATCTGTGCCGTGAACTGGGAAATGCGCTGAAGAATCGACCCTGCCTCGTCACGGTAAGCGACCTCCGCGTCAGGGCCGCCCGCAAGGGACTCTACACGTATCCTGACATTACCGTAGTCTGCGACGAACCACGCTACGTCGACGGCGAGTCCGACACATTGCTGAATCCCGCCCTATTGATAGAAGTCCTGTCGCCCTCTACGGAAAGTCACGACAGAGGCTTCAAAGCGGGACAATATCGCAGAATCCCCGACCTGAAAGAATACGCGTTAGTATCGCAGAAGGTGCCTCAGATCGAGCTGTACCGCCGCCAACCCGACGGGAAATGGTTGCTGTCGGAGGCGATCGGACTTGAATCCACCTGCTACTTCGATAGCGTGGAGTGCAGTATTCCTATGGCCGAGATCTACGCGAAGGTCACGCTCCCTGGCGAGACTCCCCTGCCCCGACCCACCGTACCGCCGCCTCTGGAATCGTAAGAGCATTTCGATCCAAGCCAAAACCTCGTTATCCTAAGAGGACATGGCATTCGCCACAATCCCCGAAGCAATTGAAGAGATCCGCGCCGGCCGCATGCTGGTCGTGGTCGACGACGAAGATCGCGAAAATGAAGGCGACCTGACCATGGCGGCTCAGTTCATCACGCCGGAAGCCATCAACTTCATGGCGCGCCACGGCCGTGGGCTGATCTGTGTAGCCTTAACTCCCGAGCGCCTTGACCAGTTGCATCTGCCACTGGTATCACCCATGAATACGTCGCGCTTCGGTACCGCGTTCTGCGAATCCTTTGACGCGACCGATGGTGTCAGCACCGGAATCTCGGCTGCCGATCGTTCGCATTCGATCCAAGTCGCCATAGCGCCGAATGCCAAACCGCAGCAACTTGCTCGCCCCGGCCACATGTTCCCTCTGCGCGCCCGAGAAGGAGGAGTGTTGGTGCGCGCCGGTCAGACGGAGGCATCTGTCGATCTCGCAAGGCTCGCGGGGCTGGAACCTGGCGGCGTCATCTGCGAAATCATGAAGGAAGACGGCAGCATGGCTCGCGTGCCAGACTTGATCGAATTCTGCAAAGAGCACGACCTAAAGATGATCTCCGTGGCGAGCCTGATCCGCTACCGCCACATGACGGAGAATCTTGTCGTCCGGCGTTCTGAAGGTATTCTGGAGACCGAGTTCGGTGTCTTCCAAACCTTCACCTACGAAAGTGCGGTGAATGGCGAAGCGCATCTGGTTCTGGTGTATCCTGCGCTGGGAGGCAAGAACGCAGTCCAAGGCAAGCCGGACGTTTTGGTGCGCATGCATTCGCGATGCATCCTGGGCGACGTCTTCGGATCGACTGCCTGCCGCTGCCAAGCGAGCCTCAAAGCTTCGATGCAGAAGATCACAGAAGAAGGTCAGGGCGTGATCGTTTACCTGCATGAAACCGGCTGGGGGGAGCGCAAACACACGCCAATGCCAGATGGTTCGCCGAGGCCCCTCCATGAGTTTGGAATCGGAGCGCAGATCCTATCCGATCTCGGTCTCAGCACCATTCGCATCCTGACGAATCAGCCGCGCAAATTACCAGGACTCGACGCGTTCGGTATTCAGATCACCGGTCAGGTTCCATTGGGGGTGTAACGCCCGAATGCATTCTAGGACCCGGCGTCTGCTCCGCCAATATACGAGCCTCCGCTGCCAGCATCTCCTGCCAGCGAGCCTCACGCTCCGCCTTTTCTGTTGCAGCTGATATCTTGGTCTTCCGACCTTTCGCGATTCTTGCGGCAAGCTTCAAGAACGTCTTGTAGTGTCCCAACTCCGAACTAAATAGTGCCTGATAGAAGGCCGCCAACTCAGGTTCCGATTCCCGCAACGCCTCCGCCAAAACACCGAACCGCTCACAAGACCGAGCCTCAATCAGGGCCGAAACAAACAAGCGATCGACAATCTCGCCCTGCGTGCCCATGCGGACCATCAATCGCAGCTCATGAGCATAAGGGTTGCTATGCGCGCGTCCCATCGATCCGCCGCGCCGCGCCAGTAGCTTCGTCACCTGAGCCAGATGCGCCGTCTCATCCCGAGCAATCCCCGTCATCGCGGTAACCCACTTCTCAATCTCGTCTTGAGTCGAATGGTCGGGCCAGCGGGCAAGCAGGTCAAGCGCGTTGTTCGCCGCCTTCTTCTCAAGAAACGCATGGTCGATCAGGAACGCGAGCGGATCGGCAAAGGCCGTTTCGACCCATGCAGGCGTGGTTTGGGAATGTAGCGGAAGGTCGTACTTCATTCGAGCGAGTGTTTAATTGCGGTCGCGGCGCGGGGATGACGCTTGGCGAGTGTGTTGCCCGGTTGAAGAGTCTGCCGATTCAGGCGTGAACCGAGCGACCAGCTTGCCATAGCGAGTAACCCCAATCTCCTCGCCCGCCGCTACTCGCGCTAGTACGGTCGATATCTGCCTGCGCGCTTGCGTTGCGGTCATCGTGGTCATAGCGGGATTACCAGATACTAGTCTAACCTGTTGACGGAGATTGTCATTTAACCGTGCGAACGACGGACGGCGACAGTATACTGTGTGACTAG
Source organism: Acidobacteriota bacterium (assembly GCA_040007495.1). GTDB lineage: Bacteria > Acidobacteriota > Terriglobia > Bryobacterales > Bryobacteraceae > Palsa-187. The sequence goes on from JBDTUY010000328.1 coordinate 3,215, forward strand.
CTATGTCTTTCCGTTGTGCATCGTTCATCGTGATTGCCGGACTTGTGATCATGACCTCCTTTGGGGAAAGGGTGCGTATTCTGACAAAACATACTGACCCGGGATCGCTGTCTCAAATCGTCAGCAACGGCAAGTGGGGATTTGCTGATTCAAGCGGGAAAGTTGTGATAGCTCCTTCTTTCCAAGACGAACGCGAGTTTTCCAATGGTCTTGCTGCAGTAATGATCAGCGACCGTTGGGGCTACATCGACCAGAAAGGCAAGTTTGTTATCCCGGCTCAATTCAATGAGGTGCGCGACTTTACTGATGATCTGGCACCGGTGCGTATTGACCGGAAGTGGGGATATATAGATCTGTCGGGGCAGATGGTCATTGAGCCCCGTTACCAGTCGACCGGCGAGTTTCACCAGGGGCTCGCGAGAATTTGGATCTGGGCGAACGTAGCCTGTACCCAAGGTCAGTTCACCAGCGAAAATGCCCCGCCTTGGGCATTTCATTTTCTTGAGGATGACCAAACAGATCTACCCTCGTGTTTCTCCCGAGACGGCAAGATGGGATTCATCGACAAATCCGGGAAACTTGTGATTCCGGCTCGCTTTGCGGAAGCCAACGACTTCGCGGAAGGAATGGCTGCAGTTCGAGTCGAGGAAGGGGTGGACAGCAAGTTCGGCTACCTCGATCAAACCGGAGCCTTCGCCATTATGCCTCAATTCAACCAAGCCTACGCCTTTTCCGAAGGACTGGCTGCTGTCGAAATAGGTGGGACGGCGGTCGACCACCAACTCTTGGGTGCAACTTGGGGCTTTATTGACAAGGCAGGAGAATTCAGGATTCCGGCAACTTTTGCCTATGCATACACTTTTATCAAGGGCCGCGCACTAGTCGTAAACAAGCCCGGTGAGAATGGGCGGTTCATCAATCACTCAGGCGATTTCGTCAAATAGATTGCTACTAATAATCAAGTGGGGAGAGCTTGTCTGAATTGACCAAGCCCACCCCACCACCACGACCTTACGCGGTCTTGTTACGAGTGCCGTCCACCAAATCGCGCAATATTACCGCTAGCAGGCCATCATTCGTCCCGCTGCCATTCGATCCGCCGCCCTGCACCCATACGTCGGGGGTTAGACGGATGTTCTTGTCGGCCAACGCCGTGAAGATCTGTAACATCGCGAAGTTGCTGCCCATGGCCTCGACGCCCATTTTGTAGGCATCGGCCTTGGCCAAACCGATCGCTCGGATCGCTTCGCCTTCGTTGCGGCCTCGTATCGCGACCACTTCGGCCTCGGCCTCACCCACGCGACGTTTGGCTAATGCTTCACCTTCCGCCCTGCGAGCCATCGCCTGCGATTCACCGCTGGCCTGCTGAATTGCAGCATTGGCGTGCATCTCTGCGACCCGCACGTCTTGCTCCGAGTTCACCAGTTCGCGCTGCTTGTCGGCCAACGCCTTCTGGCGCTCCAGTTCCTGACGTGTGATCTGCGTCTTCTGCTCCGTGACGTACGTCTTTTCCTGCTCCTCCGCGATCTTACGAGCCGTCAGCGTTACCATCAACTCCGCAGGTGGCGTAATGTCGCCAATCAGAGTGTCGACGCTCTGTACGTCGTATTCCTTGATCGCATCCGACGTATGGATGCGAGCCTCAGCCTGTCGCTCCGCGCGATTCGACAGGAAGTCCAGCACCGTATAGTGCTGCGCGCTATTGCGGAAGTAGTTTCCGACAATCGGTTCCAATACTTGATTCACCAGGTTCTTCACACTACCCATGCGCGAGATCACCCACGGAGCTTTCGTCGCACCGATATTGATGATCTGCGAGACGTCCAGGTTGAAGGTAAACCCATCCCGCGAGCGTACGGTGATGGTCGACAAGTGTTCATCCAGCTTATGCGACTCCGTACGAGCAGTCGCCCAGTTGAGCACGATGTTCGTGGTCGGCACCAGTTCCACCTTCATGATGCGAGCATTCAACGGATGTTTACCCGGATACAAAGGTTCATCCCAAACACCTTTGCCACCGCGCCGCACAATGTTGCCGTGCGTAAATTGCTCACCCGAGATATCGCTCGAATCGTTGCCCACGAAGCTGACAACCACGCCGACGTAGCCAATCGGAACCTCAAACAAGGGGTACTCTTCGATCTCGCAAAACCACGGGTTAATGTTGTAGCTACCCGCCAGGATGATCTGCTCCTGCAAGCCTCGGCATCCCCCGTGACTAATAAAACCCGCCGGGTCCTGAAAATTCTCGTGACCTTCCACCATTACGGCAGCCATCTGACCGGTAGGCATCGGCGCACCGTCCAACACCGTTACGATACCCACCTTGTCCGATTCAATGGACGTGATCTTCACGTTCGGGATGATCTTGAACAGGACCGGATTGATACGGTAGTAGCCGGCCGTAAGAATGCCGCTTTGACGACCCTTCTGACCGCCGCTCTTGACGAACTTCACGCCGTCCTGAAAGTAGTCGCAATCTACCGGATTCGCCAACACGCGATTTACCGGCATCGGCGAACCATCATTCGCGATCACCAGGCCCAGGTGCCCAGGTTCAATCACCGTCAACGGATACTTCGTGATCTTGTACTGCCACGGCCAATAACCAAAATGCACGCCGGGAGGCAACGTTGCCGCCTGAAAACCAGCCTCACCGTTCAGTGCGACAACACGGCCCTGCGGCAACGATCCGCCAGGCGAGAATCGCTTCACTACCACACCGACCTGATCCTCTCGGATCGAGGCGAAGCTCAACAACCTAGCGGGCCTGCTGGGACCGGAAACCGTCGTTCTACCGGCTGACCTCACTCAGCCGGATGAAGTTGATCTGCTTGTCATACGTAAACAACATCGGCGCGAGTTTGCCGTC
>JBDTUY010000329.1:0-6062 GCA_040007495.1 Acidobacteriota bacterium
GTGTTATACAGAATGTTCACCGGCTGATTGTTCATCTTGAGCGGTCCGATTCGCTTTACAGCGGGATCCAACTCCGGCAGGCCCAAAATCGATGCAGACCGTAACTGCATGTCGCGATCATTGCGTTCGGCCGGCGTCAGATCCGCATCTGGGCCCGGAGGGTTGTTCAGCAAGTCCTGAGTACGTCTGAGTTCCTGAATGGCGATGGACTGTGACGGGTCGATCAGCAGGGCGCGCTGAAATTCCGCGATGGCCTCGGCCAGGTTGCCCTTGGTCCGAAAATCGCGACCGGCGTGCAGATGCTCCTGCGCGGCCTGGAAACGAGCCTTCTGATTCCCGATCAGATACCGTGCGTCCTTTGGATCTTCGTTGACGGCTTGCTGATATAGATTCGCAGCGTCATCCCAGCGCTTGCGGGCCTCAGCCTCCTGCGCCTGCTTCAGGTAGCGGTCGCCTTGTCGGGTCTTCGCTTGTGCGTCAAAAGGAGCGCTGCCGAAAGCCAACAGGACTGCCAAAACGGTCGCGGTGAAGCGCGCGGGAAATGCGCGTAAGTGTTTTTCAATCATTGTTTTACCGGAAATCCTACGATTGCGCGTGTTACACTCGGAATCAGTACAAGAGAACTGCTACAACTCATTGACGCAATTCGGGTTCGATGTGTGCAGGCGGAACTGCAGGAGTCAGGAGACAGGAGTCAGAAGTCAGAATTTGGCACCTGCGACTGAGAGGATTTGGAGAGTTAGCCCTTGGCGAAAGTTACCGATTCCGGCATTAAGATCCTGAGCGATAATCGGCAGGCTGGGCACCTCTACAGCTTGTCGGATCGGGTTGAGGCGGGGCTTGTGTTGACTGGAACCGAGGTAAAGGCCGCCCGCGACGGGAAAATCCAGCTGAAGGATGCGTTTGGCGAGGTGATCGACAACGAAGCCTGGTTGATGAACGCCAATATCTCACGGTACTCGCACGGCAACATCATGAATCATGAACCCGTTCGGCGGCGAAAGCTGCTGCTGCATCGCGCCCAGATCCTGAAGCTGCAGGAAACCGTCCGGGAAAAAGGGCTGACGGTGGTCCCAACCAAGCTCTATCTGAAAAACGGTCGCATCAAAGTCGAGCTCGCGGTTGGTAAGGGCAAGAAACTACACGATAAACGTGAGAGTGAGCGAACCCGCGAGATGGAATCGGAAGCTCGGGCGGCGATGGCGCGACGTCGGTAAGAACAGAACCTCGCGCTAACCGGTAGGTGGGTTGTGTCGGCGTTATTGGTTCGTACGACTTCTCCGCTGACTCTGCGGGGGGTGCAAACTGGTCTCGTCAATACCAGCGCGTAATTGCCTGATTCGCGATCAACGCACACACGTAGGCCATGCCTGTCATATAGCTGAACTGTATGATGGGCCATCGCCAGCCTCCAGTCTCGCGCCGAACTACGGCGATGGTGGAGAAGCATTGCATTGCGAATGCGAAGAAGATCAGCAGTGCCACGGCTCCGCCCGGCGTCAGGTCCTGATGTAAGGCTTTTTGGAGGCCGAGGTTGTTTTGCAGACCCGCGTTTTCTTCATTGCCCTCGATGCCGTAGATTGTGCCAAGCGTACCGACGATGACCTCGCGCGCGGCTAGCGACGTGATGAGTCCGATGCCGATTTTCCAGTTGAAGCCGAGAGGGCGAATCACCGGTTCAACCAGATGGCCGATTTGGCCTACGAAGCTATCGGCGATGGGAGGCTGCTTGCCATTCTCCAGCGGTAGCGAAGCCAGAATCCAGAGAATCACGGCCACTGAAAGAATGACGGTGCCGGCGCGGTGGAGAAAGACTTTGGCGCGATCCAGCAGACGCAGCCCTAAAGACTGCAGCGTGGGCCAGCGGTAGGGGGGCATCTCCAGAATGAATGGAGTCTTGCCACTCTTTAGCACCGTCGATTTCAGAACGCGGGCGGTCAGGACCGCTGCCAGGAATCCTAAGGCGTAGAGTCCTAGAAATGCGGCGGCGCGAGCTCCGAGGAAGCCTCCGATGATGCGATTGTTCGGGATGAATGCCGCGATGATCAGAGTGTAGGGCGCGATGCGCGCGGAGCAGGTCATGAACGGTGCAATCAAGATGGTGGCGATACGATCACGCTTGTTTTCGATGGTGCGAGTGGCCATGATCGCGGGAACGGCGCAGGCATAGGCGGACAGCAGAGGGATAAAGCTCTTACCCTGCAGACCGACGCGAGCCATGGTGCGGTCAGCGATGACGGCGGCTCGGGCAAGATATCCGGAGTCTTCCAGGATGCCGATGACCAGGAAGAGCAGCAGGATTTGCGGCAGGAAAACCAGTACACTGCCCACGCCGCTCCACACACCGTCAATCAGGAGCGACTTCCAGAGACCTTCGGGAAGCATGCCGCCCACCCAGTGCCCGGAAGCTTCAATCATCGCAGCTACGCCATCCATGAGCGGCGTAGCCCAGGTGAAGATCAACTGGAACACGGCGATCACGACGACGACAAATATCAAAGGACCCAGCACGGGATGCAGAAAAACATCATCCAACCGTCGCGTCCAGATCGGAGGCGCAGGCGCACGATACTTGCCGCCAGCCCCAACGTCGGCGGCCCACTGTCGGCAATGCGGGATGTCCTGCAAAACCGGTAATTGCATCCTGGCGGCGACACGCTCCGGCGTATTCGTCGCACCCGCCAGAAATTGGTGGACCTTCTCGAAACCGTCTCCGCGATACGCGCTGACCAATGCGACCGGAGCGCCCAACTGCGCACTGAGCGCCGCGACATCCAGGCCTCCGCCGCGCTTTTCCAGATCGTCGGCCATGTTGAGGATCACCAGCGTAGGCAACCCTACAGCCAGTACCGGAGCCGCCAGCATTAAATGCCGACTGAGGTTGGTGGAATCCAGAACCAGCAGCACAGCATCGGGGCGGGGCAGACCCTTCATGGTGCCCATCAGCACGTCGTGCGTGACGCGCTCATCTTCGGTGCGTGGAAGTAGGCTATACACGCCCGGCAGGTCAATCGCGAACACCTCGCGACCGCCTTCAAGCTTCACCTTACCCATGTGATGCTCGACCGTAACGCCCGGAAAGTTTGCGACCTTCTGATGTAGCCCCGTCAGGCGATTGAAGAGCGTCGACTTGCCTGCGTTCGGCGGTCCGATAATCGCGACCACATGGCTGCGTCCCTCGGCACCGCTGAGCGGTGGCAAAGTCGCGGTCGAACTGTCGTGGCACTCCGCCATGAATTTACTGGCTAGCCTTCCTTACTTATGTTTCGGACCAGACCCGGGTCGTAGCTGAATCTGTCGCGCCGTTTCCCGCCGCAGCGCGATTTCCGATCCGTCTACGCGAAACACGCGTGGATCGCCGCCGGGTGCCGAGTGTGCCGAGGTGACCGACAATCCAGGCACGAATCCCAACTCCATCAGCCTACGAGCGTCGTCGGTGGGAAGCTTGATCGAATCCAACACCCCGGTTTCGCCCTGTTTCAAATCGGTAAGGTTCATTTTGGGAACACCCACGCTCTCTGAGATGTGGTATTTGACATCCATTTGCAACTAGGTTCCAGTATCTCTGTCAAGAGTCTTTCATGTCAACTGCTTAGAGAACTGATTATCTGTCTCAGCATTGCAATCGTTAAACTTGACCTGAAACCATCATACACTAACTCGGACTGGTTCGGTCTGATATCCATCGTCAGACGAATTTTATAGATTTTGGGGTGAACTTTATAGCTCTGTAAGAGTGAACCCTATAATGGATGCGTGCAGTTCTCGCTTCCCTTGCCAGTTATCGAAATTATCCGCGAATTGCGAACCGCAGGCTATCGAGCAATCCTGGTCGGAGGAGTTGTACGCGACACGCTATTGGGAACCGAGCCTACCAAGGACATCGATATTGAAGTCTACGGCGTAACCTTTGAACAGCTTACGGCAATCCTGCAACGGCATGGCCGTGTCGATTTGGTGGGACAAAGTTTCGGCGTCGCCAAGCTAACGGCCGGTAGCGCGACCTATGATTTTTCCGTGCCCCGGCGTGACAGCAAACTCGGGGCGAAGCATCGTGATTTCCAGGCTACGTTTGATCCGCAAATCACGCCGAAGGAAGCGGCCAGCCGTCGCGACTTCACCATCAACGCGATGGCGTGGGACCCGGTGGAAGAAACCCTGCTCGACTTCTTCGGTGGGGAAGAAGACCTGCGAAACCGGGTGTTGCGCGCCACCAGTGATGCCTTCTCCGAAGATCCCTTGCGAGTCCTGCGCGGGATGCAATTCGCCTGCCGCTTCGACCTGACTCTAGATCCTGCGACTGCTACGATGTGTCAGTCCATCGCTGGTCAATATGACACGCTTGCGGGCGAGCGCGTGGCCGCCGAGTTCATGAAGTGGGCCCTTCAAGCCCCGCGCCCGGGGCGCATTGCCGGGTATTTGAAGTCGTCCGGTTGGGAGCGGCATTTCCCCGAGATCGCGCAACTCGCGGGCGTGCCGCAGGACCCCGGCTGGCATCCCGAAGGCGACGTCGACACACACACAATGTTGGTAGTGGACGCGGCGGCTGCGATTGCGGCGCGAGAGGGCCTATCGGGCGATGCGCGAGCGGTTCTGTTGTTCTCAGCGCTATCCCACGATTTCGCCAAGCCCGCGACCACCCAGTTACGGGAACGCGATGGACTCATGCGTTGGAGTTCCTGGGGGCATGAAGCCGCTGGTGGTCCACTGGCGCGCGGCTTCCTCAAGCGCATTCACATCAAGAGCTATATCGTTGATCAGGTCGTGCCTCTGGTCGAGAATCATTTGGCAGCTTCGACGATTGGCCGCGATTTGACCACGCGTGCGGTCCGTCGGCTCGCCGTCCGTTTGGCACCCGCGTCGATCGATCAATTGATGCTGCTGATCGAGGCCGATCACAGCGGTCGCCCTCCACTGCCAGGCGGCTTGCCGGAGAATGCGCTTCGTATTCAGGAAGCCGCGCACCAGAACGCAGTTCGCCAAGGCCCCCCCGCCCCGCTTGTCCTGGGCAGGCACGTGCTTCCGTATTTTGAAGACAAGCCAGGCCGACACATAGGAGAAGTCACCGAGGCGGCCTACCAAGCCCAACTCGACGGCGAATTCTCCGATGAAGCCGCCGCGTTGGTCTGGCTAAAACATTTCCTGAAGATTACGTAATGGAGGGTGGCGTTTACGCCACGCGAACCTTAAGGTCCGCTGTCCCGTTTCGTCGTGCCACGGCCAAGGAAGGCGGGTCGACCGACCCGCGCAGAGGCGCCTGCCTCTGCTTTCGATGAGACCAGCAGAGCCAGCCATGCGGCTGGCTGCGGGGCTGGCGACCCCGCCTTCCTTGCCTAGGACTGATCGCGAGTACTAAAGAATACTCCTATCAGAAAATAAGCTGAGAACATCCTGACCCTCGTCCTACCTATTTCCAGATTGGGAAAATCCCAAATCGAAACGCAGCGGTAAGACCATTCTGGTAAAAGGCACGCGCGTTCCTGGAGGCTATACCCTTGCGTCTACAAACTCGTCTACTATTGCTGTGCCCAATCGTCCTAGCGTTGTTCGCAGCCCCCGCGTCGGCCACCACGGCCTACTATTGTGCTGATACCTGTGCGCCAGATGACACTGAACTCAAATTCTCGAATGCTGTCACGGCGGCGGGACTGACTTATACGTCGCCGGTGACCTTTTTTGGAGCACTGTCTGGCACTACTGTCTCAAACGTCGGCGCAACAGGTATTGATTTCTTGGGGTTTAACGGAGCGTCGCCTGACACCCTTAACGTGACCGGCAGCAATCAGTTGGCGCAATCCACCATAGGCAGTGGGACTTCGATCCAGATCAATTTTACAACGCCAATCTACGCTTTCCTTCTGCATGTGACCACTGGATCGGCCTTTATCAGGCCGTGCTTTGGCCCGACTAGCAACCTCTGCGATCCCGTGTTGGTAGCCTCTGGGGGCACTGGATTCTCTGGAGTGATCGACCCCACCACCCCACTTACATCGCTTACATTGTTCTCCACTTCATTTGCAGGCGGCTACGGTCAAATCGTTATTTCCGACTTCAGAGTTGGC
>JBDTUY010000330.1:0-6050 GCA_040007495.1 Acidobacteriota bacterium
ACGAAAGTTACCTTGGGCACCCTCTTAGTCTAGCGTGCCACTCCAATAGTCAATGTCCACCGGGGGCTGGCATACTAGGTTAGTGCTTCAAGAACTCCAACCGCTCCCTATGGTCGCGGCTCTGTATCGCTCAGGGACACAACCAGCCAGTTACAGAGCCGCGACCATAGGGAGCGGTTGCACCTACTTTGCTAGCTGGTGCTGAAGTTCACCCAAGTCCAATTACACATTTCATGTTTCAACTTATCGAAGAACGCATCGCGCGAGCATTTGCCGCGCACCTGGAACGGACCTACGGCGTTACCGGGCCGGTTCAAACCGAACAGCCCAAACAGTCGTCATTTGGCGAGATCGCGGTACCAGCAGCCTTCCAACTCGCACGCCAATTGAAGAAACCGCCCAAGGTAATCGCAGAGGAGCTGATGAAGCAGGTCGGTTCGATTGACGGCGTGGCAGCCATTGAGATTGCCGGCAACGGCTATCTGAATATCCGCCTGGATCGCGGCAGCTATGGTGCGGCTCTTCTAAGTGAGACGGTCAGCAAGCCTGCGGAGACCCGCAGCGTAGCCGATAAAACCATCGTCGAGCACACCAACATCAACCCCAATAAAGCCGCGCACATAGGCCATCTTCGCAACGCGATCCTGGGCGACACCTTCGTTCGTATGCTGCGCGCCACGGGCCGCAACGTGGAAGCGCAGAACTATATCGACAACACCGGCGTTCAAGTTGCCGACGTGGTCGTGGGATTTGAGCATCTGGAGTCGAAGACAGCAGCCGACGTGCGTGCAATCATCGCAGACCCGAACATTCGCTTCGACTACCTGTGTTGGGATCTGTACGCCAGGATGTCGCAATATTACGCCGCGCATCCCGAGGCGTTGGAATGGCGCAAGTCGACGCTGCATGCCATCGAACTCGGCGAAGGTCCTACATCGGAGCTAGCGCATGTGGTCGCCGATACCATCGTCAAGGCGCATCTGACCACGATGTACCGCTTGAACATCGAATACGACGTACTGCCGCGGGAGAGCGAAATTCTGCACTTGAAGTTCTGGGCCACCGCGTTTGAGCTATTGAAAGAGCGCAAAGCCATCTTCCTTGAGACCGAAGGCAAGAACCAAGGCTGCTGGGTCATGCCATCTTCAGCCTTCCGCGAAGGTGCAAGCGACGACGACGAGAACGCGCAGGATGACAGCAAGGTGATCGTCCGCTCCAACGGCACCGTGACCTACGTCGGCAAAGACATCGCGTATCAGTTATGGAAGTTCGGTCTTCTCGGCAAAGACTTCTACTACCGGAAGTGGCACACCTACCCGGATGGACATGACGTCTGGGTCTCGACTGCCGAACCGCAAACGGGTCCCGCCCCGAAGTTCGGCGGCGGTGTTCGAGTCTATAACGTGATCGATTCTCGCCAGTCCTACTTACAGGACGTAGTGGTGGCCGGTCTAAAGGCGCTCGACTATACGACCCAGGCCGAAGCCAGCGTTCATTTCTCCTACGAGATGGTCGCGCTATCGCCGCGCACTTGCGTCGAAATGGGCGTTGAGCTATCCGAGGAAGACAAGAAGCGCCCTTACGTCGAAGTCTCCGGGCGCAAAGGCCTGGGCGTTAAAGCGGACGACCTGATTGACAAACTGATCGAGAAGGCACTAGACGAAGTTTCCTCGCGCCATCAGGAAGCACCGGAAGCCGAGCGCTTGACTGCCGCAACCAAGCTGGCGGTCGGTGCTCTACGCTACTTCATGTTGAAGTACACGCGCAATTCGGTCATCGCATTCGATTTCGGCGAGGCACTCGCGTTTGAAGGTGAGACCGGTGTCTACGTTCAATACGCAACGGTTCGCGCGCGCAAGATCCTGGCAAAGTGGGCCGAAACCGGTCAACCGATGCCGGACTTCCGTACGGCATTGCCAGCGGATGTGATGGCTCGTCAACTGGCCGACGAAACCGCATGGCAGTATTTGTTGACCGCATCGAAGGCCGATTCTGCAATCGCCCGAGCAGTCGCAAGCGGGGAACCGTCACACGTAGCGCGCTACGCGTTCCAACTGGCACAATCGTTCAGCAGCTTCTATCAGGAACACAAAGTCCTGGCAGAACCCGACGCGGAGAAGCGCACATTCCTGCTGTGGCTAACAGACTACTACCGCGCGCAGTTGGAAAGCACACTTGCGGTATTGGGCGTGGAAGTACCGGAGTATATGTAACAGGGGGGCGGGACCCTAGTCCCGCAGCCAGCCCCTAGGCTGGCTGCATGGAAGATATTCTACAAAGCCGAGGCAAGGGCCTCGGCGCGGGACTAGGGTCCCGCCCCCCTTGTTTGATTTGCTTACGCCCGCGACGGTGCCAGCCCTGCCGCCGACTTCGTTTCCTGCGCCGCGACTGGTTTCTCCGGGTTCAGATTCAGGAATGAGAGCACGATCGCGGCCAGCATCGATCCCGCGCACATAACCAGAGCAATGGTCGGTAGTTCAACTTTTTCCTGTAACAGCAATCCCGCGAGCATCGGCGAGAGCACCGCCCCCGACCGCCCCATCCCGACCACAAATCCCGTGCCGGTCGCACGGACGTGAGTTGGAAACGCGTGAGCCACGATCGAATACATCCCCGAAATCGCCGCATTCCCGAAGAAGCCCGCGATCACTGCCAGCCAAGTCAAAATCGTCAAATCATGCGGGGAACGCCCAAACGCGGCGATCGCGAAGGCGTTGACCACCATCGTGATAATGGTTAACCGCTTCAGCCCAATCCGCGAAATCAACAAACCGAACAAGGCACCGCCCGCGGCACCACCGAAATTCGCCAGCGATAACACCCGGCCGGTGGACGAGGGTGCAAAGCCCATGTCCGCGATTATCTTCGGGCTCCACTTCAAAAGGAAGTAGAAGCTCAGGATGTGCAGGAAGTATGCGAGGGTGACCGTAACGGTGATCGCGAGCAGCGCCGGGGAGAAGATATCGCTCAACGATTTCTTCTTCTCATTCGGCGGCACCGCAGGCAGGGCCGGAACCGTTTCCAGCTTCAGTTTGCTCAAAGAATGATTGATTTTTGCCAGCGCATTTTCCGGTTGCTTGCGAGCCAGCCAAGGAACCGATTCAGGAATCAGCAGCGCGGTCAACGGAAGCAGGATTGCGGTCGCAATCGCGCCCAGATAGAATACCGACCGCCAATCATACTTCGCGATCAAAGCCGACGCATACAGTCCGCCAAAGCCTCCACCCAGCGGATACCCGATCACCATGAACGAGATGCACAGGCTCCGCCACCGGGAATTCGAAAACTCCGCGACCACTGCATTCGTGCACGCCAGCATACCGCCGATGCCCAGGCCCGTAATTAAGCGCCATGCCGACAGCACCACGGGACCTGTTGAGGTGGTTGCTCCCAACATGCCGCCGATCATCACAACCAGGCACGCCAGCAGGGTGGGCCGCCGACCGATCTTATCCGCGAGGCCGCCCAAAAATACCGACCCGATACCCATCCCAATCAACTCCATCGAAAGCACGACGCCCAGCGCTGCAGGAGCCACACCCCATTCCTTGGCGATACCAGGACTGGCAAAGGAGATGGACAAAATATCGAAACCGTCCATGGCATTCAGTAAGACCGTCAGGATCACAACGAAAAACTGCGCGGTGGTCATGGCGGATCGGTCAATTATTTCGCGTGGATCTTTTGCGGTCATGGTCAACAGCTTCCCCTTTGCGGATACATTTCAGTGAAGAACGTTATCGCTCTCGAATCCCTTTCCTGGCCGGTACGCCTAGCAGGCGGTAACACCGTTGAATCGGGCATCCAGTAAAGTGTACGACTTCGCAAGAGCGAATGCCATCCTGCGAAAGTTATGGTATTCCCAGCGGCTGCAGCCTCACACACACAGTGGTGGAATCCGAGCCACTAATATAGATAACGTGAGTCAGCGAATAGCGATAGTCGGTGGAGGCATCGTCGGCTTGGCGACCGCCTATCGTCTGCAACAGGTGCTGCCTGCCGTTCACGTCACCATTTTGGAGAAGGAATCATTCGTAGGTCAGCATCAAAGTGGCCACAATAGCGGCGTGCTGCATTGCGGACTTTACTACCGTCCCGGTTCCCATCGTGCTCGCCTTGCTGTAACGGGCATACAGCAGATGGTCGAGTTCTGCTGCGAACATTCGATCGCGCATGAAATCTGCGGCAAACTGGTCGTCGCAGCCAGCCAGAATGAAGTCGACCGCCTGCACTCTCTGCTGGATCGCGGCACGCAGAACGGCCTGGCCGGATTGCGGCTGCTGGGTCCCGAAGCTCTGCGCGAAATCGAGCCGCATGCCTCCGGCGTCGCCGCCATCGCAGTGCCGCAAGAAGGGATCGCCGATTATCCTCGCGTCTGCACGAGCCTACAACGTCTGGTCACCCAACAGAGCGGGGAAGTCGTCACGGGGGCAGAGGTTCGCGCCATTCGCAGGACTGGCACCCAGTGGCAAATTCTCCACGCCCAGGGAGAGCTAGCTGCCGATTTCGTGATCACCTGCGCCGGTTTGCACTCCGATCGCGTCGCGGCTCTTACTGGACGTACACCTGCTGCCCGCATCATTCCCTTCCGAGGCGAATACTATTTTCTAAAGCCGGAGCGGCAGCATCTGGTCCGTAATCTCATTTATCCCGTGCCCGACCCTCGGTTTCCTTTCCTCGGTGTGCATTTCACCCGCCGGATTACCGGAGGCATTGAGGCCGGACCCAACGCAGTGCTCGCGTTCGCACGCGAAGGCTACTCAAAGAGCAACTTCAATCTGCGCGATATGACCGATTCGTTCTCCTACCCGGGCCTGTGGCGATTCCTCCGTAGGTACGGCGACACCTGCTGGGAGGAAGCCCGCCGCAGCTTCAGCCGAGCTTTGTTCTGCGCCTCCCTACAGCGCCTGGTTCCCGAAATCCAGGAAGACGATCTCGCCCCAGGCGGCACCGGTGTTCGCGCACAAGCGATGTCGCCCGATGGAACGCTGATCGACGATTTCCACTTCGTTGAAGGCCCAGGCGAGTTGCATGTGGTCAACGCCCCCAGTCCCGCAGCAACCGCCTCGCTCGCGATTGGCGAAGAGATCGCAGCCACCGTCGCAGCGCGCTTGATCTAGGTTCGATGTGGCGTGTGATTCATCGAGCACGGGGCTTCAGCCTCCCAACGAATTCAGCTTGCGAAGTTGAAACTCATCCGCAATTTAAGCTCGCACAAATATCCAACAAGAGTGATACTGGAAGCCCGAAGCACGGACGATACAATGAAGACGACAGCATGTCACAGGGTCGAACTCAGCATCGAGCAGCATCGCGCTCAATCCGTCAAAACGGCGCCGAGCCAGACGTTCGCCGTATCGATCGTTTTTTTCAATGGTCGCTGCTCGGCATGCTCGGGGCCGGATTCCTGGCTGTGGCATCCTCGGGTGAACTGGACTGGCTCACCATCGGACTAGTAAGCATCGCGCTCGGCCTTCGCGTCGCCCTGATACTGGAATTCCTCACAGCCGCAGGTCGCGCCGATATCGATCGTTGGGTCACCTGGCTATCCTTCGCTTACGTCGCGTTCTATCCAATCGATTTTTGGTATCTATCGCAAGCGTTTCTATCGGCAACGGTTCACATGATCTGCTTCGTCGCGTCCGTGAAGATTGTCACGGCGACCTCGGAACGCGATTACGCGTTTGTGAAAATGATCGCGATGCTGGAACTGCTGGCCGCCGCTCTGCTTTCAGCGGGGCCCGCTTTTTTTGTCTGCCTGGGTGTGTTTCTACTGTTCACAATCGCCGCGCTGGCCAGTGGCGAAGTTCGCCGGTCCGCCGACCGATTTGCGGAGAATCAAACTGCGCGGCCACATGCCGTCGCACCTGCTAAGGGCTTTGGGCGGCGTCTCGGATTGCTCTCCAGCGGTTTGTTCGCCGGCGTTCTGATCATGACCGCAGGCATGTTTTTCGTGCTTCCGCGAACCGCCCGAGCCGCCCTCCAGCACTTTGTGCCCCAGCGCTACATCACAGGATTTGACAACCAGGTGACCTTGGGAGAACTTGGTG
>JBDTUY010000331.1:0-6042 GCA_040007495.1 Acidobacteriota bacterium
TTCCGGTCGGCGGATTGCCAGAACGCTTACCGCGACGGGCAGGCGGACGTTCACCGGCAGGAGCGGCGCTACTGCTAGCGGAAGCTCCAGAACTCGGTCCACTCGATTGAGCACTGGCATACGAGCCAGGGCCACGGCTTACAGGGCCTGATGGCGCCATACTTTGACCAGGTGCGCCCGTACCGGGTGCGCCTTTCGGACGAGGCGGCTGTGCGGGGTTGGCCCGCAACAAACGATCTTCCAGCGGCGCCCGATCAAACCGGCGGATGATGGAATTCATCTCCTCGGTGTTCGGTGCCTCAATGAACGCGAAGCCCTTCGACTCCTGCGTTTCCGGATTGCGGATCACTTTGATCGCATCGGCGACCAGGTTTTCGGCTTGCAGCCAACCCATGATGTCGTCTGCGGTTACCCAAGTGGGCAGATTGCCCAAGAAAACAGTAAAACTCATTCAGCGGTTGCCATTACTCTTAGTGGGAATAGCCGTCGAAGGGAGAAGCTCCATTGAAGGCTCTTACAGAGTATCACAAAAACACAAAGCCTCCAGGCACCTGTTTTCGTAAATCGTGGGTAACGAAGGGGCAGGCAGCACTTGCAGGACAGGAACGTTACTGCCAATAGGTTCGATCCAGGCTGCGGTACTGCACCGCTTCCGCCAGGTGTTTCGAGCTGACTACGTCGGCGCCATCGAGATCCGCAACCGTGCGTGCGACCTTCAAAATCCGGTCATGCGATCGCGCGCTTAGTCCCAGTCGGCGGACCGCTTTCTCAAGTGTCGCTTCGCCCGCCGCGTCGAGCACACACAACCGCCGCAGATCACTGGACGGCATCTGCGCGTTCGCGTAGCCTCGAGCACTCTGAATATCACGAGCCTTAGCCACGCGTGCCGCGATCTCCGCGCTACTGGGCGCCGGGCGGCTGCTACGAAGTTCCTGCAAAGGCACCGCCGGGACCTCAATATGCAGATCGATGCGATCGAGTAATGGGCCACTAATCTTTGCAAGATAGCGCTGGATAATCGCGCCAGTGCAGCGGCATTCTCGGGTTGGATCTCCGTGAAAGCCGCATGGACACGGGTTCATGGCGGCCAACAGCATGAAGCTCGCCGGGAAGCGTAGCGTCATCTGCGACCGCGCCAATGTTACCGATCCTTCTTCCAGAGGTTGCCGCAATTGTTCCAGAACCGTGCGTGGGAACTCCGGCAGTTCGTCCAGGAACAACACTCCGTTGTGCGCCAGACTGACTTCGCCCGGTCGAGGCGTGCCCATGCCCCCACCTAACAAACCGGCGGCGGAAACAGAATGATGCGGAGAACGGAATGGCCGCTCGGTGATCAGGCCTGTGTCTTTCGGAAGCACGCCCGCAACACTATAGACTTTGGTCGTCTCTAATGCCTCGCTGAATGTGAAGGGCGGCAGAATGCCGGGGAATCGCCGCGCGAGCATGGTTTTGCCCGAGCCTGGAGGTCCGAGCAACAGAACGCTGTGCCCACCTGCGGCCGCGACTTCCAGCGCTCGCTTGGCCGTCGCTTGTCCATGCACGTCGCGGAAATCTGGGGGCGGCGGTGCGTTTCCATCCGACGGACCGGTGCTGCGAAGCTCGGGTGTAAATTGATCGGGCCGCGAGAGGATCTTAACCACATCCGTCAGATGCCGGACGCCATATACCTTCACGCCTTCGGCAACTGCGGCCTCGGCAGCGTTCTCCACTGGGACCATCAGAGTCCCGATGCCGCGTTCGCGCGCGCAGGCCGCGATGGACAGTGCTCCGCGAACTGGACGTACCGCGCCGTCGAGCGAAAGCTCGCCAACAAACATATGGTCGTTGGTCTTCCCGACCAGTCCCATCGCGCCCAGGATGCCCAGAGCCATCGGCAGATCAAAACCCGCGCCTTCTTTCCGGATATTGGCCGGAGCCAAATTAATAGTGACGGCTTTGCTCGGATAGCCAAACCCGGAGTTGATCAGCGCGCTGCGAATGCGCTCGCGGCTTTCCCGCACCGCCATATCCGGCATGCCGACCGTAACTAAATCGCGCGCGTGCCCGGGATGCATATCGACTTCCACATCAATCACATGGGCGTCAAGTCCATACACAGCGGCCGATTGAGTCCGGAATAGAGCCATTGCCCAGGTAGTGGCGATGCGCGCCTTTTCTTCTCCGGTTTTATCCACGGCTGGTAGGCAGAGATCGGATTTCTCCGATGCAACTCGCCCCTTCATATGTCTATGATTACGGCCAACCTCCGGTGTGAGACCATAGAACAAGTATCGGCGTAGTTCCTGCTCTTGAACTTCTCTCATCCGTTACAACCGGCATCACACACATTCAGCGTTAGAAGCTCAACCGAAACCAACCTGTGGCACTCCTTCTTAGCACTAGAGCTGTATCTAAATCCTACGGCGCGCAGCCGTTGTTCAAGGCGATCTCGCTCAATATTCAGGAAGGCGACCGGCTGGCCATCATCGGGCCGAATGGGTCGGGCAAATCGACCTTGCTCGAAATCCTGGCTGGTAAGCGCGAACCGGACAACGGCGAAGTCGTGGCGCGTAAGGGCACTCGACTTGCGTACGTGGCACAGGATTCGCACTTCAAGGCAGGTTCGACGATTCGGACCATTCTGCGCGACGCACTAGAACGAGCCAAGGTGCCGCAGGTCGAATGGCAAGCGCGCGAATCGGAAGAACTGGGGCGCGCCGGCTTCGTCGATCCTGAGGCTGAGGCATCGACGCTTTCCGGCGGCTGGCGCAAGCGGCTCGCCGTGGTTGAAGCGCTGGTGCAGGGACCGCAGATCCTGCTGTTAGACGAACCGACCAATCACCTGGACCTCACTGGAATCAGTTGGATCGAAAAGTTACTGCGCGATGCGCCATTCGCCGTTGTTACTGTCAGCCATGACCGCTATTTTCTAGAGAATGTTCCAACAGCGATTGCCGAACTGAGCCGCGCCTATCCCGACGATCTGTTTCAAGCTCCTGGCAACTACAGTGCGTTTCTCGAACGGAAGAGCCTGTATCTGGAAGCGCAGGCCAAGCATCAAGACGCGCTGGAGAACCGCGTCAAGATTGAGATTGAATGGCTGCGGCGAGGGCCTAAAGCTCGTGCGACCAAGGCCAAGGCTCGGATTGATAACGCGAATTTGTTGATCGGCGAGTTGTCGGATTCAAAGTCGCGGTCGCGAACCACGTCGGCTAATTTCGATTTCGTGGCAACAGGACGCCAGACCAAGCGCCTGATCCATCTGGAAAATGTCACGCACGGGTTTACGGATTCTACCGGCGTGATCAAGCCTCTGGTAAAGGATCTGACCTTCACCATCACGGCCGGCACGCGGATCGGCTTGGTGGGCGAAAACGGTAGCGGGAAGACTACGCTGTTGCGTTTACTGCGTGGCGAGGTTGAGCCGCTGGCCGGCGAAGTTCAGAAGGCCGACGGCTTGCGCATCGTCTACTTCAATCAAACGCGAACCATCGATCCGACGCTCACCCTGCGGCGCGCGCTGGCACCCGATAGCGACTCCGTGATCTTCCGCGATCAGGTGATTCACGTCGCATCGTGGGCTTCACGCTTTCTGTTTACGAGTGAACAGTTGAATCAACCCGTAGGTCGTCTATCCGGCGGCGAGCGGGCTCGCGTGCTGATCGCATGCCTGATGCTGGAGCCCGCCGACGTTCTCTTGCTGGACGAGCCGACCAACGATCTGGATATCCCGACGCTCGAGATCCTGGAGGAAAGCCTGCTCGATTTCCCGGGCGCTCTGATCCTGGTGACACACGATCGCTATCTGCTGGACCGCGTCTCTACTGTCGTGTTGGGGCTGGACGGCAAAGGCGGTACTCAGCGCTTCGCCGACTATTCGCAATGGGACGTATGGCAATCCGAGCGCAAGCAGGCCGAATCGCGCTCAGTAGATGACAAGCAAGTTACGCCCAAAGCATCGGACGTTCGACAGGCGACGTCGAAAAAGAAGCTGTCTTACATCGAAGCCCGCGAATACGACGCGATCGAGAATCAGGTGGGAGATGCCGAAATGATGCTCGATTCCAAGCGGCAGGCACTAGAAGATCCTGAAGTAACGAAGGATGGTCGGTTAGTGGCGCAGGCGGTTCTTGAGCTGGAACAAGCTCAGGACGTAGTGGATCGCCTCTACGCGCGGTGGGCGGAGTTGGAAGGGAAGCTGGGATAGTATCTGACTTTCCGTTAAAAGAAATCAGGCAGCGAGTTCGGCGACAAATGAGGCTCGCTCGCTCCAAATAACAGGCTGAATCTTATAACTGCGGAATGCATCGACAACGCCCCCAGAGATAGCTGCCTCTGCATCATTCAAAAGAGCGTACGCGCGAGACTCTGGTGAACGGATCTCGCGTGTGTCACTCCAAGCGTGTATAAGCGCCTCGGCGCTGTCTCGGGTTGGGCGATTGAGTGCACGCAGGATGCGCTCTGGCTGCTGTCTGGTTTTGGGGATAACAAAATCGAACAAGTGATCGTATCCGCTAGTACCAGTGAATTTCACCTTCGGCGTGTAGCGGACCTCATTCGCATCCAGCCACGCGATAACATCCTCAAAAAAAAGACTCTCAACTAAAGGCTTTGCCAAGTAAAATAGGTCGTTTACGGCAAGCATCGCCTGGATCAAGTTGTGCTTTCGGAGCGGGAAGCTCTCGGTGGAAGTGTTGACCTCAAGAGACTCTCCGTTGAGCTTCACACCAAAACCCTTAAGCGTCATCCTTAAGAGATCCTGACGCTTTTCGGTATTGAGGCTACACCCTGAAGCCTCCAAATCATGAATGGTGTAGCTATCGTCAGTCAAAACATAGCCGCCATTTTCGCTGCGAACGTAGATCTGGATAGCATCATTATGTCTGTCAAGATAGGGGGTCGTAATCTCCACAGATGACCCGTCTATATTGCGTAACGCCGTTCGGTCCTTTACCCATCGTTGATAATCGCCTAGGAGCTTCTCCACCTCAGCAATCATAGTCACGAGAAAAGCCCCCGCTGAACCATCGGTGGAAGCGTAACGTTGCAATGCTCCATGAAGGAATCTAGCGTTCTTGCTAAATCACCAATGTCGGAATATCGTTCCGGTGGGGCCGGAAATGCCCATTTATCTCCAAAGCCTTCGCGGTAGAAATGAATGTGAGGACAGGGAATTTCTTCGTCATCAGGATTACGGTGCGGCGGCCCATCGATATCAAGCCGCAGAAGGATGACTACTTGCCGAGCTCGGGTTTGGTACGTCGCTTTCGTCAGTTTGATCTGAGACCGAGTTACATCAAGAGCAAAACTTTCTCGTCGATCCGAGGATATCAGCGGAATCAAGATACGTTCACCGGCCGGTGGAAACGTCAATTGACCCACTTCGACATAGTGCTTTTCCATAGCGAGCAAATGATCAGCTTCAGCTTGGGGGATATTAATTTCAGCCATGTCAGGAGAAAATGTTCTCTCAGTAATAGTAGCGGAACTGGAACAAATTCTCCTACGACCTACTAATGGCATTGCCAAACGCAGGACTCACCAATCAAGACACGCTCTTGGGCATTAGGTTTGGACGGTTTTCCGATGACTAACTTCTCGTTAGCCTATCGAGCGAGATCGGTGCCGCCTACACCGTAAAGGAATTCCTCGCGGACGATCATACCGTCAGCGACCGTATACACGGCGATCTCCCGTAACTTGTGTCGATTGCCGGTGGCCTTCTCGGTTACGTCGAAATCGAACATGACGCCGAATTTGTCGTTCGCGACGAATGGACCTTCGCACGCAGACGAGTTAATCTCATGGGCACCTGCCCATTCCCCGCTCTTCTGGATGACTGCGGGTTTGCCGACCGTTTCAAAGCTTCCATTCTTTTCAGGGGCTGCTTCCAGGCTTACGATGTTGTCCGCGTATAACAGTTGCATGGCATCGAAATTCTTGCCTTCCTGGCAGAGAGCGACGAGTTTGGACGCGACGTCAGAAGTAGTCATGCTATGAGGATACGCTGGGATGACATTTCCCTCAAGCAAATTTCGCGTTACAGTTGTGTCCCTGCTCCTC
>JBDTUY010000332.1:0-6030 GCA_040007495.1 Acidobacteriota bacterium
CACGATCTTCACCTTCGGTACCGCCAGATAGCCGACTATGGTGTCCTTAGTGATCTTGTTGATCACCACTTCATAAGGAATTCTGGAGCTTCCGGTGTAGAACTGGACCGGTTCATTCAAACCCTTGTCCTTCTTCTCCACCAGCTTGTCGTCCGCCAGCACTGCTACGGTGAACTTATTCTTTTTTGGATCGGCTTTCTTCAGGGTCATCTGGATGTCACCGATCTTCTGCGTGCCGTTCTTCTTCGGCAGTGTGAACTGGATGTAGTCGCGTTCACCCAAGCGGCGTAGCGCTGAGAGCTCGGTTGAGTTGGTCGCGATCAGGCCGCTCATCACGCCCATGTCGCCGGTCGCGCGACGCAGATCGGTGATGGTGTTCGCTAGCTCAGTTCGCGTACTCGCTACATCGGTCTTTACGGTTCCGACATCGTCCTTAATGCCGACCAGGCTCTCGTCGAATTTGGCGGACTTTTGTGCGTTCTCTTCCGCCAACTTAGCTCCGTCCTGCTTCAGTTGGTCAACCTGCGAAACCAGTTCCTGATTCTTGGCGGTCATGGTGTTCATGACTTCGCCGACCTGCTGCTTGGCTGACGCGGAAGCGCGTTGTGAGCTGGCTTGGGCTTCGCGGCGAGCTTTCTCTACCTGCTGATTCATCTTGGCGATGTTCTCATCCGCCGCCGCTCGCGAGGCTTCCGTGCTGGCCTGAAACTGACCATTTAGTTGCTCAAGCTTCATCTGCGTACTGGATTGGGTTTGTGCCAGTTCCTGACGAACTGTATTCAATTGCGAACCCTGATACCAGAGTCCACCCACACCTGCGGCGATAAGTGCGCCTGCGCCAACCAGCTTCGCGATGCCGCTCTTCTGCGTGCCACTCGGATTCTGCGGTGTGGTGTTCAGAGTGTTGTCTGTGGTCATAAGATTGGTCTCCCGTATCTTTTAATAAGTTCAGGACAGTAGTCTGTCTTGCACCTGAAGAAAGCAAGCGGAATGCCAAATCGCAACTGCCTGATTCCAGGATGGTTGCCGGTCTAATAAGCAGCGAGCGGCAATTATTGCAGACCGTTTACCGGTTGGGTGGGTGCAACACTTGCCGAAATTTGCGCCAGTTTTACCGCTTGCAGCTATGCAGTCCGAAGCCGCGCAAAGCAGGCGCTATACTTGTTAGTAACGGCGACGCGCAGGTTTCTTCTGCCACGTGTTACACCCGCCGCTGGTATCAAAACCCCCTGAAACTGAGCTTCTAACCTTGTTATCACTGAGCAACATCTCCATGCGCTTCGGCGCCCGTATCTTGTTTGAAGACGTCTCCACCACATTTCTGGGCGGGCGCCGCTATGCGATTACCGGGCCGAATGGCGCGGGCAAGTCGACACTGATGAAGATCCTGACCGGCGAACTGGAGCCATCGAAGGGCAACATCACGCGCCCCAAGAAGGTCAGTACGCTGGAACAGGACCAGTTCAAGTTCGACGGCATGCGCGTGATCGATGCTGTGGTCATGGGGAACAAGGGCTTGTGGATCGCGTTGCAGGAACGCGATGTGCTGTATTCCAAAGATCCTGCGTCGTTGACCGATGAAGACGGCATGCGGCTGGGCGAGTTGGAAGGCATCGTTGGCGATGAGGGCGGCTACACGGCGGAGACCGACGCCGCAATTCTATTAGACGGGTTGGATATTCCGGAATCCTTGCACGATCGCATGATGAGCGAACTGCAGGGCGGCCAGAAGGTTCGCGTACTGTTGGCCCAGGCGTTGTTCGGAACACCTAGTGTTCTGTTGCTGGATGAGCCGACGAACAACCTTGATTTAGATTCCGTGCACTGGCTGCAAGATTATCTGCGCGCTTATGAAGGCTGCCTGATCGTGATCTCGCACGATCGCCATTTCTTGAACGACGTTTGTACGCACATCGCCGATATCGATTATCAAACCGTCATCACCTACACCGGCGGCTACGACGACATGGTCCTGATGAAGACGCAGGTGCGGTCCGGGATCGAATCGGGCAACGCGCAGCGCGAAAAAAAGATTGCGCAGTTGCAGGAGTTTATTGCTCGCTTCTCCGCCGGTACGCGATCTTCGCAGGTGAACTCGCGTAAGAAGGAAGTGGAGCGGCTGAAGACTACGGAACTGGCGAGGTCGAATATTCAGCGCCCCTTCATCCGCTTCGATATGAAGCGCCCGTCGGGTAAGCACGCGCTGGAGATCAAGGGCCTGTCGAAGTCCTACGACGGCGATGGCGGACCGGTCAAGGTGATCAAGGATTTCACAGCGTCGATCACGCGAGGTGAAAAGATCGCGTTGATGGGGCGTAACGGTGTCGGCAAGACCACGCTGCTGAAGTCGCTGATCCGGAATGCGCCGGGTTTCATCGATGCTCCGGACATGGAGTTCGCGATTGATGCAGGCACCGTCGAATGGGGTCACGAGGTCGCGGTCGGCTACTTCTCGCAGGATCACAAGGAAACCATCAAGCCCGGAATCACGGTGATCAACTGGCTGCGGGAGTTCGATGGAATGGCGTCGGAAGAAGAACTGCGCGGCCTGTTGGGCCAGATGTTGTTCCGGAGCGACGAAGTCAACAAGCAGACCGACAAGCTTTCGGGTGGCGAGGCCGCTCGCTTAATCTTCTGCCGGCTGATGCTGCAGAAGCCGAACATCCTGGTGTTGGACGAACCGACCAATCACTTGGATTTGGAATCGATCAACGCACTGAATATTTCGCTGCAGAAATACGACGGGACTGTTCTGTTAGTAACGCACGATCATGACGTGATCGATGAAGTGGCCACGCGGCTATTTCATTTCGAGCATGGTCAGATTGACGACTTCAAGGGTCCGTACTCGGAGTATCTATTGCAGGTGGAGCAGAACGCGGCGAAGAAATAAAGGAAGGCGGAGCGCCTGCTCCGCCTCCGCTTCCATCTTAACCAATAACAGCGGAGGCAGCGCCTCCGCGCGGGGCAAGCGCCCCGCCTTCCTTTACTACCCGATTTCGATCTGCTGCAGTGGCAACTTGCCGGTGCTGTCGCCTAGATGCTCGATCGGTACTCCGGCCTTGTCCAGGATCGTGACCAGTAGATTCGCCATCGGCGTGTCTTCTTTATAGGCGTTGTGATAGCCGGTCTTCATCTTGCCGCCCAACTTGCCAGCCAGCAGCACAGGGAGATCGGAGTGGCGATGCAGATTGCCGTTGCCCATGCCGCCGCCGTACATGATGAGGCTCTGATCCAGCAGCGAACCGCCGTCGCCATCCTGAACCTTGCTCATCTTTTCGAGCAGGTAGGACAGCATTTCGACGTGATGGGTGTCGATCTTGGCCTTCTTCGCGATCAATTCCGGATCTTCGCGGTGATGCGATACCGA
This sequence comes from Acidobacteriota bacterium, assembly GCA_040007495.1. Classification (GTDB taxonomy): domain Bacteria; phylum Acidobacteriota; class Terriglobia; order Bryobacterales; family Bryobacteraceae; genus Palsa-187. The sequence continues at coordinate 3,371 of JBDTUY010000332.1, forward strand.
GTGGTGCGCATCGGGCACGCCGATCGACGGATAGGTGCGCAAGCTCAGCTCGCGAGCCATGATGAACGTGAACACCCGGGTCACGTCGGCCTGGAACGCCAGGATCTGCAGATCGAACATCAGCTTGGTGTGCTTCTCGAAGGAATCCGGGATGTCGGTGGGGCGATCCGGGAGATCGATCCATTGCGCACCTTGTGAATCGGCGCTCTGAATGCGATGTTCAATGTCCCGCACAGACTCCAGATACTCATTCAGCTTGCTGCGGTCGTTGTTGCCCAAGGTCCCGGCTAGACGAGCCGCTTCCTGTGCGACGGAATCGAGGATGCTGCCTTCACTCTTGATCTGCGCGGCACGTTGCGCACCCGATCCGCCATCGCCGAACAAACGCTCAAACACGATCCGAGGATGGTTCTCCGTCATGTTGGGCGTGGTTTCATTGCGCCAGGAGACGGTGTTGACGTAGAAGCAATCGCCCGCGTCGCAGGCACCCTGCGACGGCGTGTCGACGCTCAGCTCCAGTGAAGGGACTTGGGTGGTTCTGCCCAACACCCGCGCGGCCAGCTGATCGGCCGTGGTGGCGAGCTTCACTTCCACACCGGGGCGCAGACGGTCGTAAGCATGTACGCCGGTGAGCCATGCGGCCGAGGCGCGCGTGTGATCGCCGCTGCCATCGCCCTTGGTATCGGCTTCCAGATGCGACAAGCCGCTCAGAATATTGATGTGGCTCCGCACGGGGTCCAGCGATTTCAGGATCGGCGTCAGTTCAAATCCCGCCCCGGCCTTGGTCGGGGTCCACTGTTTTTGGATGATCCCGTTGGAAACATAGATGAAGCCCAACCGCGGTACGCGGTTGAAGCTGGCTACCGAAGATAGCGCCGGCACCATCGAATCCAGCATCGGCAGCGCGAGGGCTGTTCCTACACCGCGCAGAAACGTACGGCGCGGCAACGACTTCCGGGTCAGAAAATTCATCGAGTGTCCTCCAAATCCCTAATCGATCATACATGTATGCAATCCCGGTGGCTACCGGGGTCTGTTACTTAGAAGCTACAGCGGCTACCGAAACCGGAGCCTTTACCTGGCGCATCTGGAACGGGGCGCTTTTCACGATCCCGACTACCAGCGTCGAAAACTTGTAATTGTCTTTCTGCGCGGAACGCACGATCGCACGAATGGCGGGTGCATCGAAATATTGCACGTTGCGGCCAATCGCATACATCATCAGCTTTTCCGCCACGGTATTGGCGAAGCGCTCCGGCTTGGCCACCAGGATCTGCTTCAATCCGGTCATGCCGCTGAACTTGGTGCCGTCCGTAAGCTGGGCGGAGACGTCAATGGGCGTGCCTAGATCTTTGTCGCGCCAGCGGCCCACGGCGTCGAAGTTCTCCATCGCGAATCCGATTGGGTCCATACGAGCATGACAGCTCGCGCACGCTGGACTTGCTCGGTGCAGGGACATGGCGTCGCGCATGGAGAGCACTTCGTCGGCTGTTTTGCCCGCAGTTTTCAACGCCGGAATATTGGGCGGAGGCGGCGGAGGCGGTGCGGCCAACAGGTTTTCCAGGACGTACTTGCCGCGCACGACTGGCGACGTGCGTGTCGGATAGGAAGTCAGCGTGAGAATGCTGCCTTGCCCCAGCAGGCCTCCGCGGGGGCTGCCCGCCGGGAAGATCACTTTTCGAAACTGCGCGCCGCGGATATTCGGGATCTCGTAGTGTTTGGCCAAACGATCGTTCAGGAACGAATAGTTGGCGGTCAGCAGGTCGATCACGCTGCGGTCTTCCCGCATTACGCTGTCGACGAATAGCTCGGTTTCGCGCTCCATGGAGTCGCGCAGAGTTTCATCGAAGTCGCGGAACAGGAACAGATCCGGTTCCTTGACGCGAATATCGCGCAGGAACAACCATTGCGCGGCGAAGTTCGTGACCATCGATTCAGATCGCGGATCGGCCAGCATACGGCGAACTTCCCGCTCCAACACCGCCGGGTCCTTCAACTTGCCGGTGGTGGCGGCAGTTAGCAGTTCGTCGTCCGGGATGCTGCTCCACAGGAAGAACGATAACCGCGACGCCAGCTCTATATCATTGATGCGGTTGGTGCTGCCTGCCACCGCGTTGGCCGGGTCGCGTTCGATGCGATACAGGAACTGCGGACTCACCAGTAGCCGCTCCAGGACTTTCTGGATTCCGTAGTCAAAATCACGCTCTTTGCGACCGGCTTCGTAGAACGGCATTAAGTCGTTCACGTCGGCTGGTGTCGAAGCACGACGGTACCCGCGACGAATCAGCGTCGCCAGAATCTGGCGCGCACAGCCTTGCTCTTCAGTCGCACTCTTGGGGGTGCAGGTCAACAGTTTCTGGCGAGCCGGAGACGCGCCTGGACCCGTAGCGTCATACGGTCCCTTGATTGTGACCGCAGCGATCGCGGGCATCGTGCCACGGCTGCGCATACGCGGCTGCAAGGTTGCTTCATCCATGGCTTCGGTTCGCTGCACGAACGTCACGCCAATCAGATGCGGACCCGCCGTGACGGGAATTCGATATCCATCGGGTACGGCCGCCGCGCCGCCGCCGCCGCGCCCGCCACCACCGCGACCGCCTCGGCCGCCACCGGCACCCAGAGTGACCAGTTGTTTCCGCTCGCCGTCCACGGTGATTTCA
>JBDTUY010000333.1:0-5981 GCA_040007495.1 Acidobacteriota bacterium
CAGCCCCAACACACAGGCAACGGTCAGCCCAAGCGGATACTCGGTAAATTGGCGGAAGACATTCGGCGCGATCAACGCGACGAAGACGCCACCCGCGACGCCACCCGCCGAGACCGTGAGATAAAACGAGGTCAGATAGCGCAACGAAGGCCGCGCACGGACCAGTTCCCCATGGCAGACCATGCATCCGGCGAACAAGGCCGCCAGATACACCGCCGCTTCACCCCACAGCGGCAACAACACGCCTGCGCCTGTGGTAGCAGCAGCCACCGGCGCTAAAACCCCGCAGAGAATCGCGAACGTCAGCCGATGATACCAACGGTCGCTTTCAAACGTGAGGATGAAGCTGAGCAAATACACCGACAGCGGCAGTATCCATAGGAACGGCGCGACCGCGATATCCTGCGTAATCAGATTAGTAGTCGCAAGCAGCAAGGTAGACGCGGTAGCGGCCAGGATCAGCCAAAATCCGATCGTCAACCACGATGGCCTCACGTCACCCGTATCGACTACTTGCGATGTCTCATCCGCTACAGGCGCAATAACTCCAGCGTGCGATTTCCACGCCGTCAATCCGCAAATCGCAGCGAACGCCACGTAGAGTCCAGACCAGATCCAACTTTGTGTGCGAAGGCGCGCGTACGGCTCCAGCAAGAATGGATAGCTGAACAGCGCAAGAAACGACCCGAGGTTGGACAGAGCATATAACCTCCAGCCGGTCTTCGATTCGCCATGATTCGTCAAAGTGAACCATCGCTGGATCAACGGCGTGGTCGACGAGAGCAAGAAATACGGCGCGCCGACCGTAGCCAGCAACAGCAGAAAAATGCTCGCCGCCGGATTGCCGCTACCCGATGGCTTCCAGACATCCGCACTGGGCGCAACCGGTAGCCACGCGAGGGAAGCCGCGAGCAGTCCAATGTGGACCATCGCCTGTTTGCGCACATCCTTCCACGATCCAAGCCAATGCGCATACGCATAGCCTGCCAGCAGCACGCACTGGAAGAACAGCAGACACACACTCCAAACAGCGGGCGTTCCGCCAAACCACGGCAGGATATAGCGGCCCATCATGGGCTGGACTTGAAACAGCAGGAAGGCGCTGAGGAAAATGGTTGCGGGAAAGCGGAGCTTCATTCTGATGCGATTCACTCTGATGTCAGGCGATGGGCGTCCGATCCAGAATACTTTGCGGATGCAGGACGACGCAGTTTAATTTACGATAACAGCGCTAGTAGCCGAGTCCGGAGACGTTGTGCCGTCTTCGCGTCGGATGCGATCACCAGCACAGTATTGTCTCCAGCAATCGTGCCGACGACCTCCGGCCATTCCGCTTGATCCAAAGCCTCAGCTAAGGAACTGGCGTGGGCAGGCGAGGTCATCAGCACCAGCGTATGCTGCGCCACTCGCACGTCCTGCAGGAACTCGCGAGCAACCGTCGACAGATCAGGCCCATGCGGCGCAACCGTGGATGGAACCGCATAACCGTTCGTCGTCTTCACGAGACCCAGCGCCCGGATATCGCGTGAAAGCGTTACCTGCGTTGCTTCCACGTCCAGTGCACCCAACGCCGCAGCCAACTCCTGCTGCGTGTGCACACGGCGAGCCCGCACAATCTTCAGAATCTGCCCGTGTCTGTAGTTCTTGTTCACAATCGTTACTTGGTTAAATCCGTCAAACGAGTACGAGCAGCTTCCAACGCCGCTTTCACTGCCTGCGGTCCAGTTCCGCCACGAATCTCGCGCGACTTCATGCCTTCGCGCGGCTTCAGTAGGCTCGCCATAGCCGGCGTAAATTCAGGCGCGAACTTCACCAACGCTTCCGCAGTCCAATCGGCAGGCTTCTTCCCTGCCCTCACGCTATCGAGAACCAAGCGCCCCACAATTTGATGAGCCGAATGAAACGACGTGCCGTTGCGAGCTAAAGCCTCTGCCAAATCAGTCGCAACCACCCAGCTTTCTTCAGCTGCAAGTTCGGGCTTGGCTGGAAGCAGCTTCGCAGTATCCACCACAACGCGAGCCATTTCCAGCGATCCGCACAATTGATCGGCAGCCGTGAACAGAGGCTCTTTGTCCTCCTGCATGTCGCGATTGTAAGTGGTCGGCAGGCCCTTCATCGTCACGTAGAGCGCAGTAAATTCGCCGAACACGCGCCCGGACTTGCCACGGATCAACTCCAGTGAATCGGGATTCTTTTTCTGCGGCATCAGGCTCGACCCGCTGGTCACGCCGTCGCCCAATTCCAACCAACCGTACTCTTCGCCGGAGTACATGATCCAGTCTTCCGACAACCGGCTCAGGTGCAGCATCGTCGTCGAAGCCGCGTACAGAAAATCGAGCGCAAAATCCCGATCCGCCGAAACGTCCATGCTGTTGTTCGTCACGGAATCGAAGCCCAGCTCCTTGGCAATTGCATCGCGATCGAACGGGAATCCGCTACCGGCCAACGCTCCTGACCCGAGAGGCATCACATTCACACGAGCTCTGGCCTGCTCCAGCCGCTCAAAATCCCGCGCGAACATTTCAAAGTAGGCAAGTAGATAATGCGGCCACAGGACAGCCTGCGCCCGTCGCAGGTGCGTGTAACCCGGAACAACGGCATCAGGATTACGAGCCGCACAATCGAGCAGCGCACTCATCAAACCAGCCAAAAACCCCGTCGCGCGATCAATCTCCTCACGCAACCACAAACGGACGTCCAGCGATACTTGTTCGTTGCGGCTGCGACCAGTATGAATCTTATCCGCAACCGCTCCGGCACGTTCCTTCAACTTCCGAATCACCACGGTGTGGACGTCTTCGTCGGTCGCATTGGCGAAGAACTCCGGGGTCTTCGCTTCTTCCCGAATCGCGTCAAAGGCTTCGACCAGTTGCGCGCGTTCCGACGCGGTCAGAATCCCGACCCGCTCCAATGCCCGTGCAAAGGCCTGCGAACCTCGAATATCGCAATCGATTAGCCGACGATCAAAATGCAAGGACCCCGAGAAGCGCTCGAAAACTTCTGAAGGTCCTTCTTCAAAACGTCCACCCCATAGCTTCATAGCTACTTCTTCTTACCCTTCTTCTTGTCCTTCTTGTCTGCTTTCTTTCCGCCCTTGTTGGCCTGGGCGACAGCGGCCTGTACCTGAATCGGAAGGCCGATCAGGTTGATGAAGCCGCGCGCGTCCTTCTGGTCATACTCGGCACCCATCGTGAAGCTGGCGATGGCATGGGAGTAGAGAGAATACGGACTCTTGCGAGACACCGGCTGGAAGCTGCCCTTGTACATGCGCAGCGTGACTTCGCCGGTCGTGTTGCGGCAAGCCGAATCGAAGAACACATCGAGCGATTCCCGCAGTGGCGTGAACCACAGACCGTTGTACACGATCTCCGCGTAATCCAGCGCGAGCTTTTGCTTATAGTGCGCCATGCTCTTATCCAGCGTCAGCGCCTCAAGTTCGCGGAACGCCGCCATGATCAGCGTGCCGCCCGGCGTTTCATAGCAGCCGCGCGACTTCATTCCAACGAAGCGATTCTCCACCAGATCGATGCGACCCACGCCATGACGGCTACCGATAGCATTCAACTCCGTCAGTAAGGCCAAACCCGAACGCCGTTTGCCGTTCACCGAAACCGGCGTGCCCGCTTCAAACCCAATCGTCACATCTTCCGGCTTGTTCGGCGCATCTTTGGGGTCCGCCGTCAACATCCAGATTTCGTCCGGAGCTGCATTGGCCGGATCTTCCAGCGCGCCGCCTTCGTGCGAAATGTGCCAGATATTACGATCGCGGCTGTATATCTTCTTGGTCGATTGCGCAATCGGCACGTTGTGTTCCTTGGCGTACGCGATGCAATCTTCACGCGAGATGAGATCCCATTCGCGCCACGGTGCGATCACCGGCAGATGCGGTGCCAGTGCCTTGTAAGTAAGCTCGAAACGCACTTGGTCATTACCCTTACCTGTGCAACCATGCGCAACAGCATCGCATCCGGTCGCAAGCGCGACTTCGACCTGCTTCTTCGCCAACAGGGGCCGTGCGATGGAGGTGCCAAGCAGGTACTTATGCTCATACTCGCCGCCTGCACGAACGACTTTCCAGAGATACTCTGAAACGAACTCTTCGCGCATGTCGGCAACGTAACACTCCGACGCGCCGGTCGCTTTTGCTTTCGCCTTGAGGCCAGTCAATTCATCGCCGCCCTGTCCGATGTCCCCGCACACGGCCACAACTTTGCAGCCGTAGTGTTCCTTCAGCCAGGGAATGATGATCGAAGTGTCCAAGCCGCCCGAGTAGGCAAGTGCTACTTTTTTAGGTTTGTTCATAGAAATTGTTATTGCCAATCCAGCGTCTCGTCCTAGTTTCTATCCTGACCGCTCCCTTCGGTCACGGCTCTGTAACAAGATAACGCCGCTAACACTTGTACAGAGCCGTGACCGAAGGGAGCGGTTCCAATTCTGTCCGGGAATCTTACGAGTCCAACAGTGCGACCAGTAACGCCTTTTGCGCGTGCAACCGGTTTTCCGCTTCGTCAAACACCAACGATGTTGACGATTCGATCACTCCATCGGTAACCTCTTCTCCGCGATGCGCCGGAAGGCAGTGCATAAACACGGCCTCAGGGCGGGCCTGGGCCATCAGCGCTTCATTCACTTGATACGGAGCAAACACGCGAGCCCGCGATTCCGCTTCTTCTTCCTGACCCATGCTGGCCCAGACATCGGTATAGACGGCGTGGGCATCCTTGACCGCCGCGCGTGGATCGTTGGTGATGGTCAGCTTCCCGAACGTCTGCGCCAGTGCGGTAACGTCGAGGTCCGGCTCGTACCGCGGCGGCGTTGCCACGGCCACTTCAATACCAAGACGGCACGCAGTAATCATCAGCGAGTGCGCCACGTTATTTCCGTCGCCGATGAAGGCCAGTTTCAGGCCTTCCCAGCGCCCGAAATGTTGCTTCAGCGTTTGGGCATTAGCCAAGGCCTGACAAGGATGATACATGTCACTCAGCGCGTTGATCACAGGGACACGTGACCATTTTGCCAACTCATCAATCGTCGATTGGCTGAACACGCGCGCCACAATGCCATGCGTCCAGCGGTCCAGATTACGCGCCATATCCTTGATCGGCTCGCGTCCACCCAGAGGTCCGGAATTGGAACTCGAACAGACCACTGCATCGCCACCCAACTGCTTGATAGCCAGCTCAAAGGTAAGGCGCGTGCGCAGAGACGGCTTGTCGAATAACAAGCTGAGATAGCGGCCCGCGAAAATCCTGCTATAGGGCGCGGGCGTCGCCTTCATTTGCGCTGCGAGATCTAAAACGTGCAGCAACTCTTCATGAGATAGATCGAGGTCGGTTCGTAAATGAGCGCCGACCTTCAGCACAGGCGGATCGCTGGGCGTCGACACCGGGATCGCAGAAGTCGGCATGGAGGGAGTATTCACTGGCGTATGTATGATTATTCAATCCTGTGAATAATCATACATTGATGAAGCGCGACGACGCAAGCAACAAATGCGGAACCTCGGTCGGTTGACGGGCCTGTACTACTGGGCTCGGGATTACGGATGCAGCGTGGCGCCCCGCGCTTCAACGAGAGAGTGTCAAGGGGCGTTTCGCCAAACGATTCCAAATGCTGTTTCTTCAGCCCCCCTGGGTTAAAGGGAACCTTGCTCTGAGGAAGTCTTTGGTTGGTGATTCTACACTTAGCGCAAACGGCGGGACTTAAGGTTCAGCGTAGAGCGGCGAACTCGGCTTTGGCCTGTTTCAGAATTGGTATTTCCGGGTCCGCATCCTTCCAGAGAGTTAGGAAATCCTGGTACGCGGACTTTGCCTTGGCTATGTCGCCCGACATTGCGAATGCTCGCCCGAATTGCAGATGCGCCAGTGCCCCGATGGGGTCAACGCCCACGATGCCACGGTGATCGAGAATCTTGCGGAATTCGGCGGCGGCTTGCGTGCCTTGCTTCATCTTGGGAGTTGTCGGGTGGCCAGAGCCGCCCA
>JBDTUY010000334.1:0-5979 GCA_040007495.1 Acidobacteriota bacterium
TCATCGGTGGTGTCTCCATCACAGGTCACGCTCTGAGTCGCCGCATGCGCAGCGGACGCCGTGATCAAGGTGAAACCTAGTACTAGGGCCAATGACCGTAGGCCGAGTATTACGTGGCGTTTCATATATTTACTGCCTCCTTAGAGAACTGTCAGAAAAAGCAACTGTAAGATGGCGCGGGGTGGAGTTCGTTTCAGGGTGTTTGGTCATTTTGCAAGGGAGTGCGAAGTTCGATAGGAAGTAGGGTTGTTTTCGGGAAAACTTAAAGATACGGTCGATGCGGGTGACCGTATATCGCGGCAGTGGAAAAGAACCCTTGACGACAGGATCCAAAACTGGTAATTTTATTACCAACCATGGATCTAGATCTGATCGCACAGCAGACACTGGACAGAACGTGGGATCTTCACCAATTTCTCTATCGGTCAATTGAAAAAAACGTCGCTACAATGCGCGACAGGATGAAGGATCTTCCCTACGATCCTTGGTACTTCAGCCACAGCGTTCGATATTTGACGTGCTGCGATCTCGATGCATCACATGTGCCGAACCTAGACTTCGTTCGTCAGCCGCAGGCTCTGAGCGCCATCGATCTGACTTACAGAGGGTGTCATATCAAAGTTTGGAAATCCACGGACGGCGAACTGCCAATTACTGGGAACTCAACACACCGTCAAAGCTTCATCGCGCAACCATATCTTCAAAACTACTTTGAATCGCTGCCCGAAGTGGAGATTCCTATGAATCTAGCGATGTTGTGGGAGGTCGATTCGAATCTTGAATTGTCTTCCATGAACCTCGTTTGCCCCAAGAGATTCGAGACATTCTTCAAGAGCGGGGAGACCTTCTTCAGCAAAGCGATTCCGCATCCGGCCATAGAAATCAAGATCGAAGCGGACTTCACTAGCCAGCCGCTTGATCTGGACATCGAACTTGATCGCAAGAAAGTGGCTGGCCGTGGCGAACGAGAGCGTTAACGGGGAAAGAATCCGACAAGCCCGCGAAATTAGGGGATTGACCCAGCTGGAGTTGGCCGGACTGGTCGGCGTCGAGCAGTCTCATATCTCCCATATTGAGCACGGGCTGCGTGAACCTTCTATTGAAGTTCTCCAGGGTATCGCAATAGCCGCAAGGTTCCCCGTCGGATTCTTTCGTCAAGAAACTGGTCCTGAGTTTCCCCTGGGGTCCCTTCTCTATAGAAGCCGTGGATCGCTTTCTAGTGTTGAGCGGGACCGCCTCCGACAGATTGCAGGATTAGGTTTCGAGACGTACCAAGTGATGGCAGCTCAGTTTCGAACGATTGAAATGAGGATTCCGCGAATCCCTGATACGGATCCTGCCAGTGCTGCACAGGTAACACGCACGGCCCTAGGACTATCGCCAGATACCCCAGTTACGCATCTTGTTAATAGGCTGGAGAAGAACGGGGTTTTCGTGCTTGCATTGCCATATAAGGTTGAGCGTCACGATGCATTCTCAGTATGGGCGGACACCGAACCGCGCAAGCCCGTGATTGTACTAACGGGCGGCTGGCCAGGGGATAGACAGCGGTTCACGGTAAGTCATGAACTAGGTCATCTAGTGATGCATCGAACGATAAAGGCTTCGCCGTCGATATTGGAAGATGAGGCAGATGCTTTCGCGTCTGAATTTCTACTTCCAGAACAAGCGATGAGACAAGCGTTACGGCCCCCGATCACGCTAACGGTTTTGGCTGAGCTGAAAGCAAGGTGGGGGGTTTCGATTCAGGCACTCATTAGACGCGCCGAATCTTTGGGGATAGTGACTGAAGGGCAGCGGAAGTATGTTGAAAAGCAGCTCGTGAAGCACGGATGGATCCGAGTCGAACCCGTTCCCATCGAGCCAGAGAAGCCACGGCTTTTGATGAAACTAGCGGAATCGATGTACGGGATCCCGGTCGATCCGGCAAAAGTAGCATTATCAACATCTGCGCCACTGAAGCTGATTGAGGAAATCCTGTCGGCGCATGCAACTCAGACGGATGTAGCTAAATTGGGCAGGCCGATTGCGCCGCCCGGAACTACTGAGAAACATGGCCCGCGCGTACTTGCGTTCAAAAAATAGCCTTTCGACAGACAGTGTTCCGTATCGGCACGACCTGTTATGGGCTGATGCGTGGGGTGGTTCCTGATACGGCCGCGTGCGAGGCTAAGCCGACGCATAACAGAGCTCCATTTCTGATTAAGGTAGCCGCTAATTCCAAGATTAACCCGCGCTCGCGCCGAACTGACGTGATATGCTCCAGCCATGATGCTGCGTATTCTCCAAAGTCATTCTCGCCGCTTGGCGCTTATCGCTCTGCTTGTAGCAGTGTGCGGTTTCAACGGGGCGGCGGCTAATGTGGAAGGCGACGATTTGGTTACGGCGGCTCGGCGGGGGGATCTGGATGCTGTTACCGCATTCCTTAAGTCCGGGGTTGACGTAAACCAACGCAACGACAGCTTGGCGGGAACCCCGACCGCGTTGATCGAGGCAGCGTCCAATGGTCATGCCGCAGTGGTGCAAGCTCTACTGGCAGCGCAGGCCGACGTGAACGCAACCAAGTCGGAAAAGAAATACGGCGAGACCGCACTGGCGGTGGCGGTTCAACATAATCACTTGGATGTTGCACAAGTACTGCTGGCAGCGCACGCCGACGTCAACACCTTTGGCAGCGATTCAGGCCGAACCGTTCTGCGTACGGCGGTCGAGGGGCACAATGTAGAGATGGTGACGGCGTTATTGGCCGCGAAACCCGAGTTAAACCGGCAAGATAGCATTGGCGGAAGAACACCGCTGGTGACGGCGATTGACTCGGGTCACTGGGACGTAGCAATGCTGCTGGTCGCGGCCGGGGCGGATGTCAATATTCCGAACCGGGGGAGTGGTCTCTCGCCGCTGCTGGCCGTGATCAGTCGTAAGAAGGCCGAATACCTCCCCGTGCTGCCGGTTGGAACGTTTGTTCGGGACAGCGAAGCGGCACCGGCTAACGCCCGTCTAAGCGGTATAACGGCTCAGCCATCGAGTGCCACCGAACTCGCGATGGCGCAGACGCTGCTGGCGGCGCATGCGGACCCGAATTTTCGAGACTGCAACAGATCTTTCATGACACCCTTGGGCACCGCGTCGGCCAAAGGGGACGGAGGGGTGGTGCAGATGCTGCTCGCCGCGCACGCCGATGTGGACCTGAAGCAGTGTGACGGAGCAACTCCCCTGACACTTGCGTCGTTGAACGGCTATACAGACATCGTTGGTCTGTTGCTGGACGCGAAAGCACTGGTAAACCGGGCTGAGGACGACGGCAAAACAGCGCTGATGCGGGCTTCGGAGAATGGCCACCTGGATGCGGTGAAAGCTCTTCTGACGGCAAAAGCGGACGTGAACGCCAAGCAGAGCGATGGCAGCACGGCATTGACGCTCGCTGTGCACAAGAGCCAGGCGGAAGTGGCGGAACTGCTAAGAAGTGCTGGCGCTGCCCAGTAACCGTCCGGTTTACCCGATAGCGTACTAAGGTTAACCCGCGAACCGGTCGATTTAAGACCGTGAGCAATTCTTACCTTAGCCAGAGGCTCGACCATTTACGGGATTCCCAGAATCCGGATGGCGGGTGGAGCTATCAGAAGGCACCTGGGGCAGGGAAGCAATCCTGGCTGGAACCGACTGTCTACGCGGCACTTGCCTTGCATGGCGAGCCTGCGGCGGATCGGGCCTGGGCGCTGCTAAAGGGTTGGCAGAATCGTGAGGGTTGGTGGCCTGCTTCACCCAATGTTAAGGTCCAAGGCTGGGGCACAGCGCTGTGTATCACGTTGGCGCAGGTGCGAGGAGAATCGGGCGATGCGGTTAAGAAGGCGGTTACCTGGCTGACCTCTTCGGCAGGAGTCGACGCAAGCTGGTTCCGGCGCGCGACCCAGAAGATTTCCGCCGCCAGCGACGGTCCGCAGGATTTGCGGGGCTGGTCCTGGACTCCAGGCACCGCGTCGTCCGTGGAGCCATCCGCCCATGCGCTGGTTGCATTGAAGAAGGCCGCCTTGGTTTCGCCGTCGCCTGCCCTGACGCTGCGAATCCAGCAAGGCGAAGAGCAACTGCTGGACGTGCAGGCTGAAGATAGCGGCTGGAATTATGGCAGTACCAGCATCGTAAACGGAGTGCTGCACGGCGTTGTGGACGTGGCACCGAACTCTTTCCCGGATACAACGGGCCTCGCACTCTTGGCGCTGCAAGGCAACACAAAACTGCCCGCACAGCTGGAACGGGCGCAGCAATTGTTTGCCAGTACCAGTTCGTCCCGAGGCCGAGCGTGGTTGAGCATCGCTCTCCGGATACATGGCATTTCCGTACCAGCCGTTCCTCCAGCCGACGTCCTGCCCAATGACCTTTCGCTGCTTGCATTGGAAGCGCTGGCCGGAGCGGAAGGGAACTACGCCTTCTTTCAAACACAAGGTGCCACCGTTCCTGCCGCCAAGAACCTGGGGGCCAAAGTATGAGACGGCGAGAGCTATTGCCGTTGTTAGGTGCTGGCCTGACGGCGGGATTTGCAGGCTGGAATGGTGGTCGCAAGGTCGCGGTGCGCAGCTTTCCGAATCCGTCCGTGGCAGTGATCAAGGCCGCTTCGTATTCGATAGACCTGACGGCCAAGATCGTGGATGGTTTGAAGGCCTGCAAACTGGATCCTTCCGGCAAGACGGTGCTGTTAAAGCCCGCGCTGGTGGACTTGGACCCCAACGGATGCATCAATACGCATGCCAGCGTGGTGGCAGAGGCGTATCGGGCGTTCCAGCAACTGGGCGCGGCATCGATCACGATTGGCGATGGTCCCGAATACCATCGTGATACCTGGGAGTTGATCGAAGCGGCTGGATATCGGCAGCAGATACCGGACTGCGACTCTCGCTTTGTCGACCTGAACGGTGACGACGTTGTGGCGGTAGCGGACTTTGCGGGTGTGGACCAGATGTATCTCTCGGCGACCGCTCTCGGTGCGGACATCGTCGTATCGCTCGCCAAGCTAAAGACGCATCATCGCACGGGAGTATCACTATCGATGCAGAATCTGTTCGGGGTGGTTCCTGGTTCGATCTACGGTTGGCCCAAACACGAACTGAACCAGATTGGACTCTCCGATGCGGCGCTGGAATTGACGCGGCACCTCGCGTTCACGAGTCCGACGCGCAAAGTGTTTGCCATTGTGGATGGCATTGTTGGTATGGAAGGCAGAGGACCGATTCTGGGCGACGCCAAGCAGGCCGGTGTCCTGATCATGGGTAGCGACCTTCCGTCGGTCGACGCGACCTGTTGCCGGATTATGGGTATCGATCCCGCGAAGCTCGAGTATTTGTCGGTCGCCGCCGATCGGGTTGGAGTGATCGACGAACAGAAGATCGAACAGCGCGGCGAAAAGCTCAAAGATGTGCGCGCGGTCTTCAAGCTGTTGCCCCAGAATGAGCAGTACAGGATGACGCCAGCGTAGCCTTGCAATTGCGATATACTCGGTCGCGGTTGGAGGTTTGCATGAATAGTTTACGTTCGTGGCGATTGAGTTTGTTCGCGATTGGCTTGGCTGCAACGGCGCTGGCTCAGGTTCCGCCTGAGATGGCGAAACAATTGGTCGCTATTGGCAACGGCGTGTGCGTGGCACCAACCGCGCAGCTTTACCGGCCATTGCATGCCAGTCCGCCTTACACGGGCGTGACGATTGCTCGCGATGTTTCATTTGGACCCGATCCCAAAGACGTCGCCGACATCTTTTCGGCAGAGAAGGGCGGCAGCTCGCGACCGGTGTTGCTCTACCTTCCGGGCGGTGCCGGCAACAAATTGCAGGGCGGCCCGAATGGGGACGTTTTCTACGACAACATCGGACTGTGGGCCTCGAAGAACGGCATGGTCGGCATCAACATGCAGCGGCGGGCGGGCGAGGCTTGGGACGATCCGGCCAAGGACGTCAGCTTACTGGTCCAGTGGGTGGAGCAGAATATCGGTAAA
>JBDTUY010000335.1:0-5941 GCA_040007495.1 Acidobacteriota bacterium
TCCCGGGCGCTGTATCGTTGTACGTAGCTCTGTCTTGCAACGATTCATCCCATGCAGCCCAACCCGACCAGCGAAAAGCTAGCCATTCTTATCCCGCTGTTCGATGACTGGGCAGCGTGCAGCCAGTTGATCGGCAAACTCGACGTTGAACTGGCGGATTATCCGAGTCAGATCGAAGTGTTTTTAGTAGATGATGGGTCGCCAAGCGGAGGATTCCCGGTGGTCCCGGACCTGGCCCACATCGCATCCATCCACTGCATTCGCCTGCGCCGCAACCTTGGTCATCAGCGAGCTATCTGCATCGGCCTCGCCTATCTGGAAGCCCAGGCCGAACCCAGCGCGATCCTGATCCTGGATGCCGATGGTGAAGATCAGCCGTCCGACGCTCGCCGTCTGCTGAGTGAATCCGATCAGCATCCCGGCAAAGTCGTGTTCGCGCGCCGCACGCGCCGTACCGAAGGTTCGCTGTTCAAGCTCGGCTACGGTTGCTATCGAATGCTGCACCGGGCTCTCACCGGACACGACATTCACTTTGGCAACTTCAGCGTAGTCCCAAGAGTTCAGTTGCGGGCACTCACCGCCTCGCCGGAATTGTGGAACCACTACGCCGCGTGCGTGCTGGCCTCCCGCATCCCGTATACCGCGATCGATACCACCCGGGGCCCGCGATACTGCGGCACATCGCACATGAACGTGCAGGCGCTGCTGATTCACGGCCTCAGCGCCATCGCAGTGTTCAGTCCAACGGCGGGAGCACGCGTGGTGTCGTTCTTTCTCGCGTTGGGCGGCATCTCGGCTGCAGTGGTTTTGGTTGTAGTTGCCGCCGCTCTCTCGAACGCATTCGTGGTTCCGGTCTGGGCCATCGTGACCGGTGCCGTATTCTTTTTGGTGCTGGTGCAGAGCGTGCTCAGCATCATGACCTTCCTATTTCTGGTGCTTGGCGCACGCAGTCAGGCCACGTTTCTGCCATCGCGCGACTACCTCCATTTCATCGACGAGATCCGACCGGTGAAGTAAGCGTAAACGGTCGTATGGGCCAGTCGCCCAGTCTGCTGCAAGGCGACACCCCGACTCAAAGTCGCCGAAAATACCCATATACACGGACCATATTGGTGTCTTTATGGGATAGCCAGCCGGTCAAATAAGTCGCCTAATAGGATCAGATCGATCCCACAGATCGCGGCATAGATTTCAAGTGCCATCGGACGGTCAAAGAAGGATTCAATCCGAATGAAATCCCACCTCATGCTGGTTCTAAGCGCTGCGAGCTTCCTTTCGATTGCAGCGTGCCACAAAGCGGTCCCCGTGGTTGCGCGGCAACCTCTGACAAATACACCCGTGGCTGCGGCGGCACCTTCCACACCCCGGTCTGCTTTCACCGCAACCCCATCCCGCAGCGCAGTGCCTACCGCTGCGGCATCCAAGCCCCAGGCGACGGTCCAGCAGCGTCCAGCCGTGATGACGCCGCAGGATAGGGCGACATTAGAGCAGCGTTTGGCCCATATGGAGGACGCGCTGTTTGACTACAATAAGACCACCATCCGGCCCGACGCCTCCGGCGCCTTGAAGGACGATGTTTCCGTGATCCGTGACATTCTGGCTGCTTATCCCGCGCAGAAGTTACTGATCGAAGGATATGCGGATGAGCGCGGATCGGATGAATACAATCTAGCGCTGGGAGATAAGCGGGCCCGCGCTGCGAAGCAGTTTTTGCAAACCGCTGGAATTTCCGAAAACCAACTCAACGTAATCAGCTTCGGCAAGGAACGGTCGGTGTGTACCGACTCGACTGAAGCATGCTGGCAGAAGAATCGCCGCGCGCACATCACCGCTTCGCGCTAAGGCTCTCGACTAGCTGTAAACGGTGACGGCTGAGAAGTATTCAGCAACGAGAGACGGGGAACGGAGCCGTGCATGATTCGAGTCTTGATTGCAGACGCCCATGAGGACGGACGCTGCGGAGCCAGATGCTGGTTGGAGCATGAGCAGGGACTGGAAATCGTGGGCGAAGCAAACGACGGGCAGTCCGCTGTGGAGATGACCGAAAAGCTTCATCCGAGCGTTGTTGTGATGGATGTGTCCCTACGACAGGCCAATGGTCAGGACGCGTCCGCCGAAATTCTCCGCAAGCATCCAGAGGTGGATGTAATTCTGTTGAGCATGCGGCATGAAGAAGGTCACCTCATCCGTGCCGTATCGAATGGCGCGCGTGGATTTCTTCTGAAGGAGGGCGCCGAACTGGACCTGGTTCACGCGGTGCGCTCCGTATCGGAAGGGAAACCATTCTTTAGCCCCGCGGTCACCAGAATCCTGATCGATGAGTTCCGTCGCCGCCATGCTGCGGCCTAGCGCTCCGACCGCTTGATTTGTCTGCTTATCCTGTTGGCAAGCCCCAAGCTGACGCATGGGGCTAAGTGGTTTGGTATCAGCCCCATGCGTCAGCTTGGGGCTTGCCCCTGCGAATTCACAATGGCCAACAAATCACGCGGTTATGACACTAGTCGCTTCCTTAAATCTACCGCCTGACAAGTTACGTGGTGACAATTCCCTTTCGGACCGCATAGAGAACGATCTCTGCGGTATTGTGGAGACCCAGTTTCTGCATCATGTTGGTGCGATGCGTCTCAACAGTGTAAGGGCTCAGGTTCAGAATGCCCGCTGCCTCCTTGTTCGACTTACCCTCCGCCAGTAGCTGCAGTACTTCGCGCTCCCGCTCCGTCAACAGGTCAAACGAATCCTGAAGATTGCGCTTCCGCATCAAATGGATGTAATCGTCGAGCAGGGTTTGTGCGATGGAGGGAGAAAAATACGGTCTTCCCTTGGCTACCGCGCGCACCGCGAGTTCAATATCGTCGTCGGCCTTGTCTTTTAGTAGATACCCTTTGGCCCCTGCATTCAGAGCCCGCAGGATATAGCTTTCATCGGCGTGCATGCTCAGCATAATGATGCCGACAGCGCTATTCTCCTTTGCGATTTGCGCCGCAGCTTCCAGCCCGTTGAGCAGCGCCATGCCAATATCCAGAATTACTACATCCGGAGACAACTGTTTACTCAATGCCACCGCCTGCCTGCCATCGGTGGCCTCGCCGACTACTTGCATATCCGGGAGCCGCTCAAATAGCAGTCGTAACCCGGTCCGCACGATCCCGTGATCGTCGGCGATCAGAACCCTCACCATCCTTAACCTCCATTGTTGCCGGCTGCGGAAGAACGATCTCAATTGACGTTCCCCGTCCCGGTGTAGACAACACGCGCAACTGTCCGCCTAATTCTCGCACGCGTTCCTCCATGCCCAACAACCCCAAACCCTTTCTCCGATTCGCCGTCGTATCGAAACCCTTGCCATCGTCGACAACGGTCACGTGTACTAAACCGCCCTTGGTCGTGGCCTTCAATTGGACAGTTCGAGCTCCGGAATGCCTGGCAGCGTTGGTCACTGCTTCCTGAACAATCCGAAAGATACAGGTCCGATGTGAATCCGGAAGTGAATCCATAACGGGATCTACGTCCTGCAGAATCTCCATGCCGCTGGTCCGAGAGACTTCTTTCATCAGCCACGCAAGGGCGGGTGTTAGGCCAAGATCGTCCAACATGGACGGCCGGAGCAGCATCGCGATGTTCCGGACGATTCCCAACGTTTGCTCTACGGTGTGTTTGGCGCGATCGAGAGGCGCCTTGATATCGCCTTGCGAATCCGCTCTAGCCCGACCGATGGCCGTCAGTTCCATCCGCAGTCCGGTCAACATCTGCCCCACTTGATCGTGCAGTTCCCGCGATAGCGACTTCCGCTCCTGCTCCTGCGCCGTCCGTAATTGGCCAGATAACGATCGGAGCGCGGATTCTGAAATTTGCGATTGATCCTCCAGCTTGCGCATGTGCAACAACGTGAAGCCGGAGATACCGATTCCGAGCAACAAGGCCACGCTCGAGATCCAGCCTAAGGACAGGCGCAGTGATCGATCGGCATCGGCTAAGCGAGCTCGTTCCTGGGTTGACCGCTGCAGGGTCAGTTGCTCAATGGTTTCCGTCAGAGTGACGATGTCCCGGCGGCGTGCACCACGCTTTCGCAGCATTTCCGCCATTTGCTCGCCCCGCTCGCGCTCGCTCTTGTTCAAAGCCTCGCTCGCCTTGGTCATGTAGGTTTGCAGTTCGGTGGTCAGCGAGTTGAATTTTTTCCGCTGCTCCGTATCCTGAGCGCTTTGATTGAGTTCCTGAACTGCGGCACTCACCCGATCTCGAAAGGCGGCGAACTGACCGTTGTAATCCTCTCCGCTGGCAGCACTGTCCATAAGAAAGTCGCGGGACAGAATCGCGATTTGATAGACGTTCGAGCGAATATCGCTCAAAGCCTGATGGGCCGCCAGATCTCGTTCATGCAGCAGCGCGATTTTCCCCTGCGCTTCGCGCGCGTTTTGCCACACGGCCCACGCGGCAAGTGCGCTAACAGTCAACAACGCCGCAAATGCGGCTACTAGGAAGATAGAACGTCGCAGCGGCATAGGGCTACTTGTTCAAGCATGCACGGTTTTTCCGCTATTTACCAGGGGATACCGGGGCATTTCAGTCTGCCTACAGCATCTACGGGATGGTGACGCGACGGGTTCCAAAGTAGTATTGCCACTAGTAGTCGATTTCTGCAGCCCATACGAAAGTTGGGCGTCCGATAGTCGGCCCTTTTCCTGTTACGCAACGCGGTTCCTCTCTCCGGAGTCCCTCGCGTTTGCGTTATGAACGCGAGATTTCACCCCGGAAGTCTCGCGTTCCTCTTTTATCCTCAACCTAAGGAAAGTCTCCTTTATTTGGCAGGGTTATTTGGCAGGTTCGATCTTGAGCACGGCTCCATCATTCTCATCGGTCAGCAGGTAGATTAGCCCGTCCGGACCTTGTCGAACGTCGCGAATGCGCTGCTTCAAATCTCCCAGGAGAGTCTCGCGCCGCTGCTCACCGTCAGCGTTAAACACGATTCGCTGCAAATTGCCGGTTCCGGCTAACCGTCCCACCGTCATCGCGCCGACGAAAAGATTGTTCTTCCAGCTCGGAATCTTGTCACCTGTATAAAACATGATCCCGGAAGCCGTCACAGAGGGTACCCAGAACAGCTCGGGCGCTTCCATGTCCGCCCGCCAGGGAGTGGGAGATGCCTTCTTGCCGTCGTAATCCCGCCCATAAGTCACCACAGGCCATCCGTAGTTCTTGCCCGCGCGAATTATATTCACTTCGTCGCCCCCTTGCGGGCCATTTTCGGTTTCCCACAATTCTTTCGTGACCGGATGGAAGGTCAAGCCCAGAACCGTGCGGTGGCCGTAGGAGAAAATCTCAGGCTTCTTGCCTGCCTGCCCCACAAAAGGATTGTCCTTCGGGATGCTGCCATCGTCATTCAAGCGCAGGATCTTGCCAACGTCCGAATTCAGCATTTGGGGCGCATCGGGGTTTCGCCGATGCGAAGAGCTGACGTACATCGTCCCGTCCGGTGCGAACGCGATCCGAGCACCATCGCCGCCGCTCAAAGGCTGCCAGGCATCGGCCAGAAAGACGTCCTTGATCTCGCCCATCTTCTGCCCATCAAAGCGCCCGCGCGCGACTGCTGTCGTTGCCCAATAGCCTGTGGTGCCGTCGGGCCGAGGTCCCTTCTTCATATAGGTGAAGTAAACCAGCCCGTTTTCCGCGAACTTCGGATGCAACGCGATGTCGAACAATACATCGACGGAGAGCTTGGAGAAATCCGCGACCGAATCCGGCGACAGTACGCCGTTGTGAAGCACGCGCAGTTTGCCGGGCCGCTCTGTGATCAGCATGCTCCCATCGGGAAGGAACGCCAACCCCCATGGGTGCGATAGTCCATGAGCCACCACGGAAACCTGAACGCGCGTGTTGCGTTCATAGGTTGTGTAGGTCCACGGTCCGCTCCCCAGGGTGCTCGCGGCGGGCGCAGCTGGGGTCT
>JBDTUY010000336.1:0-5810 GCA_040007495.1 Acidobacteriota bacterium
ATCAATCCGAAGGACTCGCGCTACCTCGTCAATGCCAACGACGGCGGTGTCTCCTATCTGGTGAACAAAGAAGTATACAATTAAGTATACTTTAGGCATGCCATCCGCCAATGTACGGATTGATATAAGTACTCACGATACACTTAAACGCCTGTCGGAGCAGGAGAGGGAACCAATGCAGAGTATACTTGCCAAGGCTGTGGAACGCTACCGGCGGGCACGGTTTCTGCAAGATGCGAATGCGGACTTCGCCGAACTTCGGAAGCGGCCCAAGGACTGGAAGGACGAACTTGAGGAACGGGAGGCTTGGGATTCGACACTCCGTGACGGTTCCGGTCAAGACGGCTTAGAAAAGTGACACAGCCAGCGCGTGGCGAGATCTGGGATGTGGACCTCGACCCAGTTCGCGGCCGAGAGCAGGCAGGTCGCAGACCAGCGCTAATTGCCTCCGTAGACCCATTTAATGAAGGTCCTGCGGATCTGGTAATCGTAATCCCGCTTACCCGCACAGATCGAAGGATTCGATGGCACGTTCCGGTGAATCCTCCAGAAGGAGGGCTAGCTGCTGTAAGTTATATCAAGTGCGAGGATGTTCGTTCGATTTCAAAGGCCCGGTTGGCTAGAAAGCGCGGAGGCGTATCTAGCGATACGATGCAGGCAGTCGAGGATCGGCTGCGTATCTTGATGGGACTCTAGAATTGCACGGTGCGATAACCTAGGGCGAGATGATGACCGACCCTGCCGAGCTTCAGCAACTTCAAGCTCATCTGAGCTCCGCTGTAATCCTCGGCGCGGATCTTCCCAAGCAGATATTCCGTCCCGGTTACGGTCAGTTCCGCTTCATAGAACACGGCTGCACCTGGAAATTACTGCGCTACCTTCTTCGAGATAGTCTGGACCAAAGCGTTTTGGTGCTGGTTACAGACCCAAATTTCTTCAGCCACTGCGGACACTTTGGGGTCTATGAGTTTACCGCCGCTGCCTCCGACCAAGATTGGGGTCTGATTTATTAATCAGGACCATCTTTGGGTTTGGGATTTGATTTGGTTCCCTCCGTCACTTCATTGGGCAATTCGGGAACAGCGCGACGGGGAGATGAGCGTCCTGGCTTATCGCGATGGTATAAACGCACCCAGGGATGCATCGGACTCGGGCGTCTCCCTACTGACTCCGGAGGTCGCTCTAGACGTGGCCTCTCCCGCTTGGAGGGACCGTCGCGCACGAGTGCAATTTGCCAAGGAACTGATGGAGAACTACGGCGACAATCGCCCTTGGGAAGACGACGCGAATGAGCGTGCTGTGGAGATTGCGCAGAAGGCGCTGTCGGGCGAACTAGACTTTATTGAAGCGTCTATTGCGCTATCGAGTATGCGGTATGAAGCGATGCCCGAAGTTCAAGAATTCTTCGATCCATTCTCGGAGATTGCACGCAACGCGGTGGACTTCCCGATTGGTGCTGTCCGCTCCGCATGGGAACCCAAAGCACTCGCGAAGAAAGATGTCGAAATCAAAGACTTCAGTAATCTATTTCGAAAGCAAACTCTCAAAGCCTGTCAGGCCTTGGTGAAATGTCTAGCGGTGTGAGTTGTTGATGCTTCGAGGAGGGACTACTCCACTTTATCCGCGAGCACTCGGACTTGATTATCCCGGACTTCGACATACCCGCCAGAGACATTGAACGTCTCGACCTTACCGCCTGAAGTCACCTTCAAAGGACCAGTGCTAAGCTCGCTCAACAACGCCGCGTGGCCTGGCAGAATTCCCAAATAGCCGTCCAACGCCGGGATTTCGGCGTATTCAGCGGTCTTGTCCGCCACTAGCTTCTCTGGCGTCGTGATCTGGATCTTGAAAGTGTCAGCCATTAGGATGTCCGTGGAAAAAAGGGAGGCGGTGGGCCGCCTTATTGCCCCTTCTTCTTCATCTCTTCCCACGCTTCCAGAACGTCGTCGATGGAGCCCTGCATGTAGAACGCCTGTTCCGGAATGGCGTCGTGCTTGCCTTCCACCACTTCCTTGAAGCTACGTACTGTATCGGCAACCTTGACGTACTTGCCTTTGCGGCCAGTGAACGGCTCGGCGACGTTGAACGGCTGTGACAGGAAACGCTGAATCTTACGCGCACGGGCGACAGTCGCTTTATCTTCGTCCGATAATTCGTCGACGCCCAGAATCGCGATGATGTCCTGCAGATCCTTGTAGCGCTGCAGAATTTGCTTCACGGACTGCGCGACATCGTAGTGCTCCTGACCAATCACGTGCGGGTCAAGAATGCGCGATGTGGACGCCAGCGGATCGACGGCCGGATAGATACCCATTTCCGAGATCGAACGCGACAGGTTCGTGGTCGCGTCAAGGTGAGCGAACGCGGTGGCCGGTGCCGGATCGGTGTAATCGTCGGCGGGTACGTAAATCGCCTGCACCGACGTGATCGACCCGTTCTTGGTCGAGGTGATGCGCTCCTGCAAGTCGCCCATTTCCGATGCGAGGTTCGGCTGATACCCGACGGCGCTAGGCATGCGGCCCAACAAAGCGGATACTTCCGATCCGGCCTGGGTAAAGCGGAACACGTTATCGACGAACAGAAGCACGTCCTGGTTTTCGACGTCGCGGAAGTATTCTGCAACGGTCAGCGCGGATAGCGCGACGCGCAGGCGAGCTCCTGGCGGCTCTGTCATCTGTCCGTAAATTAGAGCGCATTTGGACTTGGTCCAGTCATGCGGGTCAATCACTCCAGCTTCCTGGAACTCGGTCCACAGATCGTTACCTTCGCGAGTACGTTCGCCGACGCCGGCAAACACCGAAACGCCGCCATGCTTGGTGGCGAGGTTCGAAATCAATTCCTGAATGATGACAGTCTTGCCCACGCCGGCACCGCCGAACAGACCAATTTTGCCGCCGCGTAAGTAGGGTTCGAGAAGATCGATAACCTTGATGCCGGTCTCGAACATCTGCAGTTCGGTGGATTGTTCTTCAAAGGTCGGCGCGCTGCGATGAATCGGCATGCGCTTGGTGGTCTGCACCGGACCCATTTTGTCGACGGGTTCGCCAATCACGTTCAACACGCGTCCCAGCGTTTCCTTGCCGACCGGAACCATGACCGGTTCACCAAGGTCGATGGCCTTCATGCCGCGCACCAGACCATCGGTGGGCTGCAGCGCGATAGTACGCACGCGGCCTTCGCCAATGTGCTGCGCCACTTCGCAGATGATGTTGATCGGATCGGGCACCGTGAAACCTTCGCTGGTGATGCGAATGGCCGTGCGGATCACCGGGATCATGCCTTCCGGGAATTGGACGTCGACGGCCGGACCGGCGACCTGTATTACTTTGCCTTCGTTCATAAAAATCCTTTAAACGGATGTCGGGACTAATCGAGCGCCGACGATCCACTGACAATTTCGATAATTTCGTTGGTAATCTTCGCCTGACGAACCCGGTTCATCACCAGCGTCAACTTGTCGATCACTTCGGACGCGTTTGATGTTGCCGCTTCCATGGCAGCCATGCGCGATCCGTGCTCCGCCGCGACCGACTCCAGGAACGCACGATACACCAGCAGCTTTACGTATCGCGGCAACAGGCTTCCCAGGAGTTGCTCGGGTGGTTGCTCGTAAATGTAATCCACGGTGCCTGCCGTCTTCGGCAATTCAATGGGTAGCAGTCGCGTCTGAGCCAGCGTGGGAGTCATCACTGTCTTAAATTCGTTGCTGATCAGATATACTGCGTCCACGTCGCCCTTTTCAAAGCGAGCGATGATGCTGTCGGCGATGGCTTCGGCATCCTCGTACTTCACGTTGCGGAACTTGTCGGTATGGGCACCGGTAATCGTCACCCCGCGCTTGCGGAAGAAGTTGATGCCCTTTTTGCCTACCAACTCAAAGGTCAACTCCGCGTTGCTGTGTTCTTGCGCAAAACGAGTCGCAACCTTGATGATGTTTGCGTTGAACCCGCCAGCCAAGCCGCTATCCGCAGTGATCAGAACGATCAGAATGCGCTTTTCGGGGCGTGAAGCTAGCAGCGGATTGCTCGTATCCGGATTCTGTGACGCCGCCTCTGCGACGTTCGCCAGCATCTGCTTCAGCATCGTCGCGTACGGGCGAGCCGCGATGGCCCGTTCTTGAGCACGGCGCAACTTCGCAGCCGAGACCAGCTTCATGGCCTTGGTGATCTGTTGCGTATTTTTGACGCTGCGTACGCGGCGTCGGATGTCGATTAAGCTCGGCATGGGACGCTATTTTTTTGCCTGGTTGGCTACGAACTGGGTCTTGAATTCCTTCAGCATCGCGTTGATTTGCGCCTTCATCGCGTCGTCCATGTTTTTCGTCTCACGGATGCCGTTCAAGATGCCGGGGTGGGCATTTTCGGCGAACTTGTATAGCTCTTCTTCAAACGCCTTGATCTGACCCAGAGGCAGATCGTCCAGCGTGCCGACCGATGCTGCGTAAATAATCAGGACCTGTTTTTCTACTGGCAGAGGCGCATTCTGGCCCTGCTTCAGGATCTCCACCATGCGGGCGCCGCGCGTCAACTGCTGGGCGGAAGCCTTGTCTAGATCGGAACCTAACTGCGCAAAGGCGGCCAACGCGCGATATTGCGCGAGATCCAAGCGGAGCGAACCAGCGACACCCTTCATCGCCTTGGTCTGCGCGGCGCTACCGACGCGGCTAACCGAGATGCCGACGTTGATCGCCGGACGAACGTTGCTGTTGAATAAATCCGATTCCAGGTAGATCTGGCCGTCTGTGATCGAAATCACGTTGGTCGGAATGTAGGCCGAAACGTCGCCTGCCTGCGTTTCGATGAACGGCAGTGCGGTTAGAGAGCCTCCGCCGAGTTCATCCGACAATTTCGATGCGCGCTCCAGCAAACGGCTGTGGAGATAGAATACGTCACCGGGATACGCTTCGCGGCCGGGAGGACGACGCAGGAGCAGCGAGATTTCGCGATACGCCGCAGCGTGCTTGGAAAGATCATCGTAAACCACCAGTGCATGCCGCTTGGAGTCGCGGAAGAATTCTCCCATCGCGGTTCCGGAGTACGGAGCCAGGTACAGCATCGGGGCCGGATCGGACGCAGTCGCGGCAACCACGATGGTGTATTCCATCGCTCCGTGTGTTTCCAGCGTCTTAACTACCTGTGCGACAGTGGAACGCTTCTGGCCGATGGCGACGTAGATACAAATTACGTCGCCGCCCTTTTGATTGATGATGGTGTCGATCGCGACCGTGGTCTTACCGGTCTGGCGATCGCCGATGATCAACTCGCGCTGGCCGCGGCCGATTGGAATCATGGCGTCGACAGCCTTGAGACCCGTCTGCAGCGGTTCCTTAACGCTCTTACGGTCGACAACGCCCGGAGCGATCCGCTCGACAGGATTGAATTGCGTGGTGATGATCGGACCCTTGCCATCGATCGGCTCACCCAGCGCGTTGACTACGCGGCCAACCATCGCTTCGCCTACCGGAACCGACATGATGCGTCCCGTGCGGCGCACTTCGTCGCCTTCTTTAACGCCGCTCGATTCGCCCAACAATACGGCGCCGACCTGATCTTCTTCCAGGTTGAGCGCAATGCCGGCAAGGCCGCCCTTGAATTCGATCAGCTCGCCAGCCATCACGTTTTCCAGGCCGTAAATACGCGCAATACCGTCACCGACCGAGATCACAGATCCGGTCTCGGCAACGTTGACTGCGCCGTCGTAATTGTCAATCTCCTCACGCAGAAGCCGTGAGATTTCATCTGCTCGAATCTGAGCCATAAGTTCCTTTTGTTCCCCGGGCCGGCCGTTTGGGGCCAGCAGTAAAACTCGCT
>JBDTUY010000337.1:0-5804 GCA_040007495.1 Acidobacteriota bacterium
CCAGCCGTAATCACTGGAAAGCATTGATGCTGCGGGGGATGAACAAGGATTTCTCGTGGGACGCCTCCGCCAAGATGTACGAGAGCCTCTACGAGTCGCTGTAGACGGCCGACCGTAACAGGCCGATAGTTGCATCTTTCCACCCCAATCCAGCATCATAAGACCGTAACCTTTTCAGCCAGTAGTTATGGCGAGCCTGTTTTGATGCAGGTGTTTAAAAGGACAGAATTTAGGAGTGGACAAATCCATGGCTTCCGATAACACATTGACCTTCACCGACGCCGCTTTTGATCAGGACGTGCTGAAGTCAGACACCCCCGTTTTGGTCGATTTCTGGGCCCCCTGGTGCGGACCGTGCCGGGCAATGGGTCCGGCAATAGACGCGATTGCCACAGAATACGCCGGCAAAGTCAAGGTCGGCAAGTTGAACACCGACGAAAACCAGGCAACTGCGATGCGCTACGGCATCCGCAGCATCCCGACACTGTTGGTGTTCAAGGGCGGCCAAGTGGTCGACCAAAAGGTCGGCGGCATGCCGAAGCCGGAACTGGCCAAGCTGATGGACAGCCACATCACGGTAAGTTAAGTTTCAGCGACAATTTGTTCGCTCGGAGCCGGACCGCGAAAGCGTTTCGGCTTTTTGCGTTTTTACAGGGTCTTAAGTCTACAGGGTCTTAAGATTGGTGCGTCTTCGTCCATCCCTGGGAACAGAGCGATAGGATGCCGCTGTTCGGCCCACCTCTATCGCACTCCAAGACTTTGCAGACTCGATGCACTGCGGATGGAAAAACTGCTACCCTTGGATGTTAGTTCTATAACAGATTGAGGATTCCAGTTGGCCGAAATACATTTGCAGGATGGCGAAAGTCTCGAGAGCGCGCTGAAACGTTTCAAGCGCAAGGTGATGAATGAAGAAATCATCAAGGACATCAAGCGGCACGGGTTCTATCTAAAGCCTGGCCAAAAGAAGCGCTTGAAGTCTGTCGAGGCACGCAAGCGAGCGCGTAAGAAGACCCGCCGGGACGGCGAATCAGAACCGCGTCGCGCAAGCTAATCCCCTTATTTAGGATCGAACGACCAAGACCCCGCTCATCCACACTCGCCCTGGGAAGGAACAAACCATCCCAGAGCAGCGAGTGTAGACGAGCGGGGTAAATTTGCGTGTCTACACGTTTGGAATTAGGCCGCCAGCGACGACGTGGGCGGCGTTTACGCGGCGTGGCCCTTTAGGGGCGCATATTTGAAAGCGGCGCTCAAGCACCGTGCCGCCTGAAGGCCGCCCTCCGTCGTCGCTGGTCCGATGTAAATACTTACGGCAGCAATTGCTTTGGCATCCTGCCAGAAACCGGGTTCCGGTAGTGGAACGCGGGTTCGTCGATTTCCGGGAACACATACTGTCGTGCCCGGATCGGATGGTCCGGAGGCAGCTGCGAGGCGAGACTCGGCCGCGCTGGAGCCTTGGCTTTCGCGGCTGCTAGTTGTGCCTGTGTGGGAGTTGCAGCAGTCGGCTTCGCCGGTGCCGCCGGAGCAGCCCCGCGTACCGCGAGCTTGGCCCAACCATTCTTGTATGTCGCGTTGTAATGGTGATGCAGATCCTGCACCCCGAACTTCCACTCCCCATCTTCAAAGAACGCAGTATTCTCATACGTGCCGCCGATCCAGGAAGCAGAGGCCCCGTCCAAACGCCCGCCGCCCTGGAACAATCGCAGACGGGCCTTCGCGCTGAGGCCATCCTCGGACACGTGGATCACCGGCTGCGTCAGCTGATGAATCGTGAAGGAAGTGCTGTTGGGTCCTAAGCCGATGGGACCTCGCAGTTTGAGAATCGCGCGAATGCTCTCGGACCCCACATAAACTCCAGCGCCGGTGATCTCTTTAGCGCCCTTGCGTCCGAAGGTGTTCGCCATTTCGTCCGACGCACCGTCGTCCAGATAGTAGCCGTATGAACTCATCTGGTTCTCCACAGCGTCCACACCAATGGCACGCGACAGTTCCCGTTCCGCATCAGTCAAACGAGCGGTCAGATCACCCGTGTGAGAAGCAACGGCGTTCGCCGCGACCGCTACCGGCTTCACCGCACGAATGACTCCTTGCGGATATTGGAGGGCACGACCCGTGACCGGATTCGCGTAATGAAACGCGGGAAAAGAAAATTTCGGATAGATCTCCAAGCTCGCGCTGCGGCGGGCGGGCGGAAACTCGTTGCTCGCCCCTGGAGCCTTCTGCGCGTCCTTCGCCCAACCTTTGTCGTAATCCGTAATCATGCGCGGGAAATAATGCACGGTGCTGAGCTTCCAAACGCCAGCTTCCTTCACGAACTCGTTTTCGTACGTTCCCAGTTCCCAGCGTGCGAACTCATTGTTGAGACCCAGCTGACAAAGCTCGGTCGTGCGAGCCGCTGCTGTGCGGCCGTCGGCGGCGATGGTCACGACCGACCCGAGATTTAAGTGGTCAAACAATTCGCCGAAGCGCAGCGCGGGTGCTCCATAGATGGTTTCCAGCGCCTTGCGAATCTGCGTATGGCCAACATAGACTCCGCGCTGGCCGGATTCCCACGAACCCTTGTCGGCAAATAGATCCGCCACGTCATCCCAAAGTTTGCGGTCCATGTAATAGCCGTAGGTGTTTTGCAGATTTCGGACCTCGGTTTCATCGTTCATCTGTTGAATGCGAGCTTCCGCGCGCGCAAGCCGTGTGCTCATCGCAGCCGGCGTCACCGGAGTCGCTACATCCGAAACCAGTAGCGCGCTGGCCGGGATCGAAAGGCCCACGTGTTCGCCTGTGAAGTGATACGGGATGCTCCACACCGTGCCCTTCCAGCCGGGGGCGTCATTGGCACCCGAGTATTGCTGATAAAAGTGAATCTTATGGATCTTCCACACGCCGTTTTCCGGCGCGTACTCGTTTTCGTAGATGCCGCCTTCCCAACTCGCAGAAGTGCCGAAGGTCCCCAGCAGTGAAATCTCATGCCACGTACCCAGCGCGGCCTTACCATCAGAGGTCAGGTTCACAATCGGCTGCAGTTGCAGATGTTCGTTCAATTGACCTTCCGCCAATCCTGCGGCTTGGCGATTCGCGCGATGCATCCAGTACGCCTTCAAGGCGTCCCTACCGGTGATTGTCTCGACCGATGTCTTACCGGAGATCACCTCCATCGTGACGTCCTTCGAGAACAACTCCGCTAGATCGGTCCACAATCCCGCTTCTTGAAATTGGCTGAACGCATACTGCAGGCGTTTGGCGGAGCGCAAAGATTCCGCCCGCTCCGTTCCCGTCTCAAGCTTGCGGAGGCGCAGCGCTTCGGCGCTGCTAGCTGGCTTTTGCGCGGCGGCATTCGGTGCCAGCACGATACCGAAGGTCAGAAACGCCGTGGCCAAGCGGAAGAGCGCGGACGGAACGAGAGTGGATGGAAAGGAAATGCGCATGCAACGAGCCTCTGCGAGATTTTACCTTACTTAGTCGGGTCGTGCCGCTTTCGATAAGCCGACCGCTTAAGAGTGTGCGTGAAAAAGGGTGGCAGACTATCGCCGTGCTCATCCGATTCAAAACCCGCGCCCACTCAGCCCCGCGCCGTAAGGCCGGGGATTCCGCCGATATCACCCAGACTCTTAAAATCGCGGCCTTTCACTTGCAGTATAGATTCGCGGAGGACACAGTGAGATCCAATATCCAGGAACGTGAGGACATGGGCGTTGCAATTCTCAGCTGGATAGGCCCACTTGAGCAGGGCGCAGGCGACCTGGAACTGCGGACCAGGCTGTGCGCGTTATTTGAAGCAAAGCGTTGCAAAGTGGTGCTGAACCTGAATAGAGCAAGTCGCATAGACGGAGCATGCCTGGGAACCATACAGTCAGCGCAAAGGAAACTGCGCGGCGCGGGCGGAAACCTAGTCTTGGCTGTATGAACAGGGCAGCGCATAGCCCGGTAATTTCTACTCTCGTCTTCGACGTTGAGCAATTCGACAACGAAGCGGACGCAGTGAATTCGTTCTTCCCCGGCAGAAGGATTCAACCCTACGACATCCTCACCTTCGTGCGACAGCTAAGTGCTGCCAACTCGCAGATGGAAATAGACGACAATCGCGAGCGGGTCGCTGAGAGTGAAGAGATATAGGGAGAGATACCAGTTCGACTCGGACCTGTGTCGGTAGTCCCCACCCATACCCTCTCGGTGCGCAACTCCATCTCATCCTTCTCAACCACTTCCTACTTCAACAGCCGCCGATCCCCCAATCGCCCCACTACCCTTAAGTCAGGAATTCGAGGCGGTCTGTCATCGGACGGCCTGGAGATACTCAGAGCATGACTGTCAAACACAACGTAACAAGACAAGCTGTGTTTGAGTGTACTGTCCCTATTCGCCATTTCTATTCGCCATTTTGCCGCTATTTGCCGGACCTAATCTGCTTGCAGGGAAATCAATCGACCGGGCCTAAACGTGATCTGATGGTCCACGTGGGATAGCTAGCTCTACTCGGAGAATGATGGCTCACCGATGTCTTGGTTCCAAATATGAGGATATTTCGCCTTGTACTCATTCATCAACTCAATGCACGTCTCGTCTTGTAAGATCGTGAGATCAATCCCCCGACTTCTCAGGTATTCTTCCGGACCTTTGAAGGTCTTGTTCTCACCGATCACGATTCTCGGAATTTTGTAAAGCAACGCCGCTCCGCTGCACATGTCGCACGGCGACAAAGTCGAGTACAGGACTGCTTGCGCGTAGTCTCCCGCATCCAAGCGTCCGGCGTTCTTCAAGCAGTCTATTTCAGCATGTAGAATCGCGCTACCTAGCTGAACCCGTTGGTTATGCCCACGGCCAACAACTACACCATTAATAACCAGAACCGCTCCAATTGGAATACCTGGAACGTTTTCTGTTACCTCCGACAAACCCAGCCGAGCTTGTTCTATTGCTAGTTTAAAGAATTCGTTCATCGCAGATTTTGACATTCGCCGCCCACAAATTGCACCACTTTATGACAAGAACGCGCGTACTGAATCGTCTTCTTGTCGTTGGAGAAGCTCTCCGACCAGTAAACGACGGTCTTCCTTTAGGTTGGGATCGAGCTGCATCTTCAGAAACTTTGTAACATCCTCGAATCGTCTCATTGTTATATGCCGAGGACGCGCCTCGCCGAGATCGAGGAAGTAGCCGCCGAATATGGACCACCTTCCATCATCGCCCAAACGCAAAAAGTTACAGCCGAACCCTTCATCCTTAGTGGTCTGGCCAACGCGGCGCGTCTCGTAGATATAGGACATGCGACGTTGCCGATCATCAATGTGCAACACAATTGACCACCATTCGTAGAACTCACGGGCGTCGTTGTCATAACTAAATCCTCGAAACTTGAGATCCCCGTCACCACCAAAGTAGAATTCGCAAACGGAGAACGGCCTATCCTGCAGAAGGCCATTTGCTTCGACCCAGACCCCTTCCAAGGAACCGTAGTCTTGGCGGGCCCGGCGCCTTCGCCAACGATCATAGAGAAACGATGCTATGACGCTGGCAATGACGCCGAGACCAAAACCAAGTAATTGACTGCCCAAAAACTCGACTGCATTCAGCATGGGTTCAGGGTTCCCTTACGGTGCTCCGCTCGTGGAATTAGGATATATCATAAGAAAGTCGAAAAGAAATTCTTGAGTACTTTGCAAGCAAACGTCGCTGAGTTTTTTGACGTGGCGGGCTCGAGGTAACGCGAACCTACAGTGTCTAAGTAGCGCCCCTCGGAAGGATGAAAAGAAATGGTCGGGGCGAGAGGATTCGAACCTCCGGCCTCCTGGTCCCGAACCAGGCGC
>JBDTUY010000338.1:0-5792 GCA_040007495.1 Acidobacteriota bacterium
CCGCGGTCGAAATCGGTGGCTATCGTTTGTGGCGTCGTATAGATGCCGCTCAGAGCCAAGCTAGATTCACCGGCGACCAACGCTGATCGCCCGCCCCTGCTAACGCCGCAGTACAGTAAAAGCTAACCATGCCCCTCACCATTCGCCGAGCCACCGCCGCCGACGTCCCCTCCGCAGCCAAGATTTGTTTTGAAGCCTTCCACGCCATCAACAAGGATCATAACTTTCCGCCCGATATCCCCTCCGTCGAAGCGGCCGTCGGTTTCATGGGAATTCTGTTCGCGCATCCCGGTTTCTATTGCTTTGTGGCTGAAGTGGACGGCAAAGTCGTCGGCAGTAATTGCCTGGATGAACGCTCGCCTATTTCTGGTATCGGCCCCATTACCATCGACGTGCATTCGCAGAATCAGGGCATTGGCCGAGCTTTGATGCAAGCAGTAATGGACCGCTCCGACCAGCATGGATTTCCCGGCATCCGCCTCATACAGGCGGCGTTTCACAACCGTTCGCTGTCTCTCTACACCAAGCTCGGCTTCGAGGCACGCGAGCCTTTGTCCGCGATGCTGGGTCTAGCCATTCTAAAACCGGTCGAAGGCTGCACCGTTCGTCCGGCGACCGTCGCAGACATAGACGCATGCGCCCGCGTCTGCATTCAAGTACACGGCCATCACCGCACAGGCGAGCTATCCGACGCCATCGCCCAACATCACGCCATGGTAGTCGAACGGCAAGGCCGCATCACCGGCTATACAACGGAGCTAGGCTTTTTCGGTCACACGGTAGCCGAATCGAACCTAGACCTGCAAGCCATCCTGGCCGCCACTCCGGAATTTGAGGAGCCCGGCTTCCTGCTCCCGACCCGTAACACCGAACTCCTGCGATGGTGTCTGGAAAACGGCCTCCGTATTCGGCAACCGATGACCTTGATGACCAAGGGCCTCTACAACAAGCCCAACGGATCCTACCTACCGTCCGTCACCTTCTGACGGGGAACCGCATAGCCAGTGCGACAATGAAGGTCGATGGCAGAAGCCGCGAAGCTGTATCAATCCATTGGCGGGGCCAAAGGCTGCTTCGCACTAGCGACAGCGTTCTATGCACACGTAGCCAAAGACCCAATACTGCGGCCGTTTTTTCCGTCGACGTTCACCTGTGCCATCGAAGAGTTCTCCGCATTCCTGGTGCAGTTCCTGGGTGGCGAAGCCGTGGCCACACAGAGACGCTGGTGGCTTAGCCTGCGTGAATCGCACAACCGTTTCGCGATCGGTCCGCGCGTAAGAGCCGCCTGGCTAAAAGCGATGAACGCAACCCTGGAAGATAGAACGCTAATTGCTGACGACCGCGTACGTTTTGAATTGATGGAGTTTTTTAGACATTCATCCGCACACGTAGTCAATCGTGGCGAGACCGGAACGGTCGAGGGCCTTCCCAATGAACTCGACCCGCTGTGGCAGGAACAACTAGCTCTGGATGAAGTCGTAGCGCTCGCCCGATTGCCGGATACAGCGGAAAAATGCATCAAATTGGCGCAAAGCGGCACCCTGCTATCCCGCTTTGAACGATCCCCGGCTGTTCACGCCAGTTTTCTAGCCTTGGCCGCGAGATCGAAAAGCGATTTACTGCGAGAATACGCAGTCGGCCAAATACGCGGCACTCCTTCATTGGTGCAGCAACGCTATCAAGGCGGCCGAAGCCTACTACAGGACGCGTCTGCGGCTGGTGACCTTCTTCTAATGGAGCAGTTGCTTAATATGGGTGCAGGCGATCAGGCCGACGCAGAAAGAGCCTTGTACTGCGTCGGCAATCAATGCAACACAGCGACCGCTTCGGAAGCGATTCGCCTGTTAATCAAAAGAAGCATCGCCGACGTGAATGCCAAACACGGATCGAAATACTGCACCGCGTTGCACATGGCAGCGCGTCGCGGGAATGTGGACGTGATCGGCGCCCTATTGGACGCGGGCGCTGAGATCGAGGTTCGCGATAGCGCGGGAGACACACCTTTGCGGCGCGCAGTCAACTGCAACCACTTGAACGCCACGAAACAACTTCTCGCACGAGGTGCAGATGCTGCATCAGTTGGCAGCAAGCGTCTGACACCCGCGCTCGCGGCTCGGCGCGCTCCTATGAAACAACTATTTGCGACACGATAGAATCTGGGACCAGTAGGTGCATCGTGGTTGATGCTTCACTTCATTACTGAGAGATATTCCGCCCACGGGCCAACTTCAGGCTTCAGCCGCTTCGCCATCACGCGAGAGATCTGAAGAATATGGGCCAGATCGTGTGCAGTCCAGGTAGCCAGCAGTTGCCGAGCCGTCACGACTCCCAGCGCCGGATGCATGCCCTGCAACGCGAGTTGTTCCGGCCGCAAATGCAACGCCCGCAAAGCCAGCAAATTCTCTTCCCGCGCCGCACGGAATTCGTCCAACAGATCCTCGACCGTTCTGTCCTGACCAGTGTCCGCCTCCCGATCCACCGGATCTAACTTCCGCAGCGTGCCGCTTTCCAGGATGATCTTCAACCTCCGCATCCAGTCGACCTTCTCGCAATGGATCAAGTGACCCATCACGATGCGCGGACTCCAAGTATCCGGACCTTCCGTCGCCCGAGTCCAAACCTCCGGCAACCCCCGCAGCAGTGAATCGAGCGTTGCAGGCGTGCGCGTCAATATCGCGAGACATTCTTCCACGACCTCAGTCATACAACCATAAATATCACGACGCGATTAGGGGGATTTCCCCATTTCTCGCGGCGTGATAGCATAAAACCAGTTTTCGGAGCGAACACTATGCAATACCCAAAAGCAATCTCCGCAATCACGATGGGCTCGCGTTTTGTTTTCGCGTTGACCCTGGCCAGCGCTTCGTTATCGGCGCAGCACCTCTTTGAGAAGCCTCCCGCTACGCAACCGGTAGACATCGCCCCTGGCGTCAACTTCCCTCAGGTAGTCCATAATGTGGCCGATTTGGATCGGAGCATCAAGTGGTACACCGATATTCACTTTCGACTGGCACAGCCTCCCACCCCCTGGACCGTTGACGAAGCGCTCAACACTTTGGCCAACACACCAGGCGCCGAATCCCGCACCGCGATCCTCAAGGTTCAAGGTTTTGGGGGTACTCCCCTTACCCTTGTTCTGCGCCAGTATCGCGGGATCCCGCAGCAGAACTGGAGCAAACGAGAACCAAGTGAAGCAAGTGCCACAGCGCGCAGCAACAGGGACGCAAAGCTATTTCTCGAGGACTTGGGTTTGATTCCTTTATCGGCGACCGGCGGACCTGTCCTCCCGGCGGGCACATACATCCGCACAGCCAGGATGGAAGACCTCGACGGATTTGGCTTTGACGCGGTGGCTACAGACCAGGGCCTCGAGGTGCGCGATTCCGCTGAAACCCCAGCGTTTACGCCCCAGACCGCCAAGATCCAGGACATCAACACCAACTATGCCAGCTTCCGGGTCAGCGACATCAATGCCGCTTACGCGAGCGCCAAGGAGAACGGAGCAACGACTGTCACCAACGGCGGCATCGTGAATTACAACAACGGCCGCGCCGTCCTGGTTCGCGATCCGTATGCGAACAGCTTCATCCTACTGTGGCAGCCCGCCAGCTAACCCTTTAGCTTTTTAGCACGCTTCGCCTTCGATTGAGACGCGAGCGCTGTCGCGCCAGGGGTCCCTACGGGCCTAGCTTCTGCGTCCTCTTTGATGCGCAGCAAGTGACTCGACCATAGCTCTTCAAATCGCCCCACCCATCGCTTATAAATCTGGCGGATCGGCACCACGTTCAACGAATTGATGCGCTGTCGGCTCTCTTCACGCGTCTGAATCAAGCCGGCCTCGCGTAACACTTCGATGTGTTTCATCACGCCAAAGCGACTGAGGTGCGGGAACGCTTCGACAAGCTGAGTGGTCGTGCAGGGGCCCTGCCGCAGGTGATCCAGAATCGATCGCCTTGTGCTGTCCGACAGGGCCTTCCACACGCCGTCCAGTTCGTCCTTCGGCACTCTAGCTCCGCTGTCCGGCCGCTGCGTGATCGTGCGCGAAGTCCTGCGCAACCGCACCCAGGATGTGCTTCCAGCCCGTGCTGACGCCTTGCCGATGCCCAGCGTCAATCAACCCCATGGCGCGGTGGCGGAGCTCAACATGGGTTCCTCCAGGCCGCTGATTGAGCTTCACTTCTACATGATTCACCGCCGGGTAAGACATGAACATAGGGCCGCTCAGTTCCAGCAGCACCGGTGCCTTGATCGTCTGCACGTGTCCCCACAGATGGCCCGTACCGTTCCCAAGATCCCGGAACCATCGGCCACCCGGCCACTGCTCCAGCACCATCTGCAGCGATTCGCCTTCCGGCGGTTTGGTCAAACCTTCACCCAATCGATGCATCACGCTGCGATACACGTCTCCAATATCCGCCTTGATGTCGATGCTCTGCGTCGTATCCAATGTCAAATCTTCGATAGTCATAAGTACGTTGTCTCCTAACGTGCCTTTATAGTAACGTGACTAGTTAGTAACTTCAAGAGTCATTTTGGGCAGCTCACAGCGCCGCTAGGATCCACCGTTCCTTACTGTAGCGGCTTGCTTCCCTCCCTCCCCCTGTGACAAGATGCCTCAGACGCCCTAAAGCGTAAATTCTTGGAGAAACTCATGCAGAAATTCATTATGAAGGCCGGCTGCGCGCTGGCCGTAATTTGTCTGGCGCAGCTCGCTGTTGCCCAGCCGCCCGCAGGTGGTCCCGGTGGCGGAGCACCCGCTGCCCCCCGGAGCGCCGCAATCGCGAACCCGACCTACGTCTCAATCACGATGGAATCCACCATCAACAAGCCAGCTGCCGAAGTCTGGAAGCGCGTCGGCAAATTCTGCGACATCAGCGAATGGCTGCAGTTCCCCGGCTGCATGATCACCTCTGGGAAAGACGGCGAGGTTGGCGCCGTCCGTACGATCGGTAAAGAGGTTCTGGTTGGGATGACGGAACTGTCGTACAGCTACACCCAGCCGGTGACCGAAGGCCAGCCGTACATCCTGTATCACGGCACGATGGAGGCTCGCCCGCTAACGGCTACCACTTCCAAGATGATTTACACCTTGATGTGGGATAACTCCACGATGGCCGACGACGCAGCCAAGGAGAGGGACAAGACGCAGCGCCGCACCATGTTCCAAAGGGCCGTCGATAACATGAAGATCCTGGCCGAAGGCGGCACGTTGCCCCCAGCCGCGGCGCGCGGCGGCGGTAAAGGCGGTCCCGGAGGTCCGGGCGGAGGCAAGGGCGGTCCCGGCGGCGGCGCACCCAAGGGCAATTAGCAAACAAGTAGCGGCTCACAGCAGCCACTTACTGAGCCGCGACCACAGGGAGCGGTTTCAAGCTTAAATACCGGCAAAACAACAAAAGGTCGCTCACTGTACTGGTGAGCGACCTTTTTCTATTTGCGTTCCGACTTCAGGCGTCTTAGCCTCCGGACGCGATAGACTCTGATGAACGCGGACTAGCTCGATTCGAAAAGCAACCCAGTCCAAATCTGCGTTTATCGGCGTTCATCTGCGGCCAATCTACTTTTAGTGGCTCTCCCTCGGGATTTCCGCCCCTCGGCACCCCACCAGAAAATCCAGATCCGCACCCTGATCCGCCTGCAGCACGTGATCGATGTACATCCTCTGATAGCCGCTGCCAGCCACCGGCGCGGGAGCCACCCAGGCAGCCTTACGCTTCTGCATCTCTTCATCCGAAATGCATAGGTTGAGCACCCGAGTTTCGATATTCAACTCAATCTCATCGCCATTCTGT
>JBDTUY010000339.1:0-5764 GCA_040007495.1 Acidobacteriota bacterium
ACATTCCGGTGATCGACAAGACGGGATTGCAAGGGGCGTTCGATATCAAGTTCACGCTTGAGGCGATCGGGGATTGGAAAGATCAATTCTCCGACAACGTGGCGAAGCTCGGGTTGAGGCTGGAATCGCAGAAGAATCCGGTGGAGACGCTGGTGATTGAGCATATCGAGAAAGCTCCGACGGAGAATTGATGCGCACCGCCCGCCTGCCAATAGACTCAAGCCCGGCATCGCTAAAGAAGGCCGACCTTGTCGCGAGTGCTGATTTTTATGAAGGGGCTCGGCAAGGTCTGGAAGAAGCTAAACACGGCGAGGGCCTTGATATCGATGAGTTCTTCGCCGCATTTGAAGCCAAACATGGTCTATCGCGCTAGGAAGCGGCGTGCTCAGCGGATTGACGCGATTTAGGTCGAGGCCAGGGGCCTCGACGCGGGACTGGGGTCCCGCCCCCCACCTTATTTGTGTCGACCGGTGACCGATTGCCAAGGCTGGTATCATCAAAGTACCCCCGAGAGATTGATTCCAAAGCCCGAGCTATCTAGAGACTAATGATTCCAGACATTATCCCGGAAGGCCTCACATTTGACGACGTCCTGCTGCAGCCTGCGCTGAGCGACGTGATTCCTACCCAGTGCGACACCCGGACCTGGGTTACGCGCAAGATCGGGCTGAACATCCCGATTGTCAGCGCCGCCATGGACACGGTTACCGAATCGCACCTGGCCATAGCGCTGGCGCAACAGGGCGGTATCGGACTGATCCATCGCAACATGCCGATTGACCGGCAGTTGGAGGAAGTAGATAAGGTAAAGCGGTCGGAGAGTGGGATGATCGTCGACCCGGTGACCGTCGATCCGGAGCAGCCGATTGGCGCGGCGCTTGAAGTGATGAAGCGCTACCGGATTTCAGGCGTGCCTGTGACCAAGGGCGGGAAGCTGGTCGGGATTTTGACCAATCGCGACCTGCGCTTTGAGAATCGCTACGACCTGCCGATTTCGAGCGTGATGACGAAGGACAACCTGATTACGGTTGGCGTCGGAACCACACTGGAAGAGGCCGAAGCCATCCTGCATCAGCATCGCGTTGAGAAACTGCTGGTAGTGGACGAACACTACAACCTGAAGGGTCTGATCACCGTCAAGGACATTCAGAAGAAGGTCAAGTATCCAAATGCGGCGAAAGATCCGCAAGGGCGCTTACGTGTGGGCGCGGCGCTGGGTTCGTCGGGCGATTTTCTGGAGCGCGCGCAGGAACTGGTGAAGAAGAAGGTCGACCTGCTGGCAATCGATTCAGCGCACGGCCACAGTACTCGGGTGATGGATGCGATTCGGGCCGTGAAGCATGCGCTGCCGGATGTGCAGTTGATCGCTGGGAACGTTGCGTCGTATGAAGGCGCAAGGGATCTGATTTCGTTGGGTGTGGATGGGATCAAGGTCGGTATCGGGCCGGGGTCGATTTGCACGACGCGCGTGGTGAGCGGTGCGGGTGTGCCGCAGATTACGGCGATTGCAGAATGCGCGAAGGCAAGCATCGGCACCGGAGTTCCGCTGATTGCCGATGGCGGCATCAAGTATTCTGGCGACGTTTCAAAGGCGCTTGCGGCGGGTGCGGATTGCGTAATGATCGGGAGCCTGCTGGCTGGGACCGAAGAGAGTCCGGGCGAGACGATTCTGTATCAGGGCCGCACGTTCAAGAGCTATCGGGGCATGGGTTCGCTGGGCGCGATGGCGTTGGGATCGTCAGATCGCTATTCGCAGGAAAGCAGTTCCAGCGGCAAACTGGTGCCGGAAGGTATTGAAGGCCGCGTTCCTTATAAAGGTCTGCTAGCGGACCTGGTGTATCAGTTGGTAGGCGGTCTGCGAGCTGGCATGGGGTATTGCGGTTGCGGAACGCTCAAGGAATTGCGCGAGCGCGCCAAGTTCGTACGTGTTTCGGCAGCAGGTCTGCGCGAGAGTCACGTGCATGACGTGATCATCACGAAGGAAGCTCCGAACTACCGGATTGAGTAGTAGCGCACGTCCTGCCAGAATTGGGGACACTCCTGGTTCGGCGAGTAGAAGGATTTATGACGCTTGCCCGGAATGTCCCCAATTCTTAAATGACTGAACTACCATCACGAACATCTGTATGGGCTGCCGCGGCGCGGGCGGTCGGGTCCCGGATTCAACATCCCCACTGGCACAATCCCGACGAACTGGCGGACAAAATTCTGGGGCCGGACGAGCGGGCGCTGCTTGCCGGTCACCCGCTGGCGGAGGCAATGGAGCAGGATACGCCCCAACTTCGTGACAATCCAGAATTGATGAGTTCGGTGATGACGTTGATCGTCCGCACCAAGTTCATCGATGAGAAGTTGCGCGCGGCAGTGGCGGATGGTGCGCAGCAGATCGTCATCATGGGGGCGGGTTGGGACACACGCGCGTACCGGTTCAAAGAACTGCTGCAAGGGATCCGCATATTTGAAGTAGATCGTTCCAATACGCAGGATCGAAAGCGGCAGAGGGCTGAAGAAGCTCTGGGTCCGGCTCCCGCCAATTTGACCTATTTGGCTATCGATTTTCGAGTCCAAAAACTGAGTGACGTGCTGGCGGCGGGCGGCTACGATCCCTCGAAGAAAACCTTCTTCATCTGGGAAGGCGTCACGATGTATCTGCCGGAGGCGGCCGTGCGCGAGACGCTGACATGGATCGCGCAGCAGGCGTGCGGAAGTAGCTTGGTGTTTGATTTCACCTTTCAAGCGCTGATCGACTACATGGCGCAGCTGACGCCCGACACCCCGTTGACACCGGAGGCGAAGATCGGAGTAGAACGATTGCGCACGATTGAAAAATGGGGCGAGCCGTGGATCTTCGGCGTACCGCAGGACGTGGAGGGATTCTTCACTTCCCTGGGTCTGGCGCATCGCGAAACGATGGGCATGTCGAGCACAGAGGCCGCGCAGCGCTATCTAGGTTGGGACCAGGACTCGCCATTCCCGTCCGCCGTCCGCAAGATGTATTCGATCTCCGAAGTCGGCGTGAAGTAGCGGTCGCCCTTACCGCGAGGCGGAAAGGCTTGAAATCAAAAGGCGTCCGCGGTATCGCCGCATGTCACTGACCACCAGATAACCGTAGAAGTGCCCGCTTCTTCGGCTTCCTGTGATAGTCTGCTGCGAAGGCTTTCGTGTGGACAACATTCATTAGTCTGAAGAGACTCGCAATCTTCGAGTGTTAACCTTGATGGGCCTGGGTGCCTGGGTACGCGTGACGTCCGTCCCTTGGAGTTGGCAAATCAGGATGGCGGCAGTCGGTCGAAAAATAGCCTAAAGACGGGATATTCGATCAGCCTGAAACGGTATAGAGTTGTAGGCTGCGACGGGAACAGTTTTTAAAAACAGGGAGGTTCAATTGCAACAGTTTGCAGGATACGATCCAGCGAATAATCCGCTGAACACCAATGAGTGGGCCTTTCCGGTGTGTGAGGTGTTTCACATCCTTGGGTTCATCTTGTTGATCGGCAGCATTTCCATTGTGGATTTCCGAATGTTGGGCCTCGGGATCTCGAAGCAAACGCCGGCGCAGCTGGTAAAGGACACTGCTCCCTGGACTCTGGTGGGGCTGGTCATGATCCTGATTACTGGACCGTTGATTTTTTCTTCCGGCCCGTCAACGTATGTCTACTGCGCAGGATTGCTACCCGATTGCTACAACCGTGCGTTCTATTACAAGATTCTGATGCTGATGCTTGCGATTATCTATAACTGGACCATTCATCGCAAAGTGGCAATGACACCCAATTCACCGTGGGCGGCACTGGTCGGCGGAGTCTCACTGCTGATGTGGGCCTTTACTATTTTTGCGGGCATTTTTATCGCGTTTGTCTAGACTGTAACCACAGGAAACCGAATCCATGTCCTTTCTACAATCGATTCAAGACACCGCCTTCGCGACCTCCATCCGCGAATCGACGCTACTCTATCCGATCCTGCTCTCGACGCATCTGACGGCCCTGGGGCTGTTTGGCGCGACGGTCGCACTGACGGATCTGCGCATCTTAGGCTTCGCCATGAAAAACCGTCCCATGGCGGACGTACACAACCAATTTCGACCGTTCAAGCACTTCGGCCTGACGATTGTCGTATTGTGCGGCGCGCTGCTGGCTACCTCGAAGATCAATCTCTACTGGCCGAATCCGTACTTCAAGATGAAGATGAGCTTGCTGCTTTGCGTGCTGATTCACGCGCTGGTGTTCCGCAAAAGCGTTTACAAGAATCTGGCGGAATTCGACAGAACCGGCGTGGTTCCTGGCAACGCGAAAGCAGCCGCGATCATTTCGATGCTGTTGTGGATTGGCCTGGTAACCTGTGGACGATGGATCGGCTACTGGGAAGCGCCGACGCTGGAATAATCACCAACTTCGAGCTTGACCCTATCGATCATCTGAGGCCTGCAGGGTCAAGCTTTGCTATTTCTTGTCAGCTATTTCTTTCTGGTTTGTCTTCTCGTTTTTCTTGTGATCGAGCCCAAACGATGGATTCGCTCGAGTGCCGTCGATCTTGATCCGTAAAAGCGTCCCTGCGCCGTCCTTAGAGAAGAACGGATCGACTGGTTTCAGCAGCCAGCGTTTGACTCCCGTCTGCGTCTGCGAAACCTTGGCGATCATGCGAAGGCTGCCGTGAAAGTCCAAGGCTTCCTCCGCCATATCGTAATCCCCGCTCAAATCAATATCCGCACCTGGAACGCCGAACGCTAAGCGGCTGAACTGGACCGCCTGATCCGACATGGTAAAGGCTCCGCTCATGTGCGATACGACCTCGTCAATTTCCTCATTGCTGGGGTCGCCTTGGCCTTTGCGGCTCAACTCATCCAGCTTGTCTTGAATAGCAGACTTGAGAAATAGCCCCTGCTTGACGTCGAACGCGCCGTTCAGATTGAGCTTTTCCACTACCTTGCCGGCCAACGGTGGAATTTGAATTTTCGCATCCAGTTGCAAAGCTCCTTGCATGAACGCCGGTCCTTTCATAGCCAGACGGAGGAAATCCTCTATGCGGCCGCGGGTCATCTTCACCTTGAAATCGATGGTCCGCCGAGGGTCCCCCTTATAACGGATCACCGCACCGGAGGTGGTAAATTGACTGTTGCCTAACTGTGCCTGAACCGGCTGAAGGGTCGTGTTTCCGTTGGTACCATCCACCTCAGCCTCGAACTGGGTACGAAGCGAAAGCGGATTGCCGGAGCGCTTCAACCGGAAGTCCGGCACCCGAGCTTCGCCTTTCACCTGGACGCTGGATAACTCCCCGTGAAACGTCCCCGTAGACTCCAGGATTCCGGCAATCGCCGTGAAGACGCTCAGATCGGCATGCGAGAATGTGTACATTCCTTCCAACGCAGACGACCCTGGATCTTCGCTATTCCACGGACCGAAGCTTCCGGTGCTTTCGACCTGTCCCTTCGGTTTGGGGTTCGTCAGCGATGCTTTATAACTCAGCGGCTGACCGGCCCCGTTGCTGTTTAGTTGCAACTTTTCAATCTGAAACTGCAATGGCTGTTTAGTCGGATTGGAAGGATGC
Organism: Acidobacteriota bacterium; assembly: GCA_040007495.1. Taxonomy (GTDB): domain Bacteria; phylum Acidobacteriota; class Terriglobia; order Bryobacterales; family Bryobacteraceae; genus Palsa-187. Next base: position 5,548 of record JBDTUY010000339.1, read on the forward strand.
ACCACCATCAGAGTATTTGTAACGTTTACCTCACCAATCATAACCGCCGTCTTTGAATCGTTAGTTCCCTGCTCTTTCGCAAGGGCCGGCCGGTCCTCCTTGGGCGGCACATGCAGTTCCAGGCCGTCCACCATAATCAAGGGAACTTCCTTAGGAGTATCGAATATTCGCCCGATGTCGACCTGAAACCAGAAATTCTTCATGGATAAGATGGGGG
>JBDTUY010000340.1:0-5763 GCA_040007495.1 Acidobacteriota bacterium
TAATTCATACCCAATGCGGCCGGTCTTTGGCAAACCTTCGCGCGCCAGCAAGAGCCGCGTTTCGTTGAGGCTGTCCGACGGAATCAGAATGGTGCCGCCGTCTTCCTGCAAGCGAAATGGAACGCCGGCTTCCTTCAGCTTCTTGACGACGTCGCCAGCTTCGGTACTATCGAGCCCGCGATAGAGCGGCTTGAAGCCCGCCTCAGTGCGCCAGGAGCTTAACCACATCAGCGCTGCGACAGCGGCCATCAGAGTTACGCCGATTGAGGTCCGCTGTCCGACTGACATCGAAATCCAAATCCGTTTGAATTGATCCATGAACCTTTTCCCTGTTTGTTACGTCAGACCTTGATTCAGTGGATTACTCGGGCATGCGCATGACCTCCTGGTAAGCGGAAACCACTTTATTGCGGACCTGCATAAACATGTCGAAAGCCAGGTCGGCGCGCTGCACTGATAGCATCACGTTGTGCACGTCGTCGCCTTCGCCGGAGATAAACTTATTCACGGAGTCCGTAGCATTCCCTTCCAATTGCGATACGCTGCGTACACTTTGGTCCAACAGGGCGCGGAAGGCGTCCCCACCGTTGCTGGAGGGTGTTGAGGTCAGGGCCTCTGGCCGGCTAATCGCGGGTAGATTTATGGGCTGAATAGGTAGCATAGGAAACGCTTATTTGAGGAGATCGAGAGAGCGTTGAATCATGTCTTTGACAGCGGTTACGGCAGCGACGTTCGATTGATAGCCGCGCGAGGCGCTCATTAAATCCGCCATGTCTTCCGCTGGGCTTCCATTGGGATAGGAAACGTAGCCATCTTTATCCGCGTCGGGATGGCCAGGTAAAAATCGCTTCTCGGGATCCCGCTGGTCCACGGCCACTCCGGCCACGCGAACACCCACGCCTTGCAGCGCCGATTGAAATTCCGAGCCAAAGGGGGACGCTACTGGCGCGCTGCTGAAGATCGCATCTTTCCGCCGATAGGGACCGCCCTCCGGAGTCCGGGTAGTTTCGGAATTGGCGAGATTTTCGGCTAGCAACTCCGCTCGGGTCCGCTGCGCGTCCATACCGGACGCAGAAACTGAAAGAGCACCAAATAGACTCATGAAGTTTTCCCTTCGTTGATCGCGGATCGGAGCCGGTGGATCTGATCTCTCAACAACTGAGTCGCAATATTGAATCGCATGTCATTCTCAGCCAACATGCGGGCTTCCCGATCCAGGCTGACGTTGTTGCCGTCATTCTTGGTTTGCAGCCCCTGGGCATCGATCGCAGCCGGGGCGGGAGTTCCGCTGCTACCGGTGGCATTGCGAAGCTCCGCTTGAAAATCGATGTCTTGCGTTTTGTACCCGGGAGTATCGACGTTGGCGATGTTGCTGGCCACCAACTTCTGCCGGGCACTGAGCAGGTCCATGTAGCGCTGAACTTGTGAAGAGACTCCGTCTAGCATCAGGCAATGGGAGGTGCAATTTCGCCACCAACCGGAAATATAGAAAGGGAAGGAGTTGGGGATCGCGTGCAGTCAGGAAATTGACGCCGGACCAGGAGGAGGACGAAACTCAGACGCTAGCTGACCATGTTGATCGCGGTCTGGGTCATTTCGTCAATGACGCTGACCATTTTGGCGGCAGCCTGGAAAGAGCGTTGATACTGCAGCAGCTCAACCGCGTCCTGTTCTAACGACGAGCCCTGGATCCGGCTCCGGACGGTCTGTGCCTGGTTGAGCAACTGGGTGTGCAGGTCCACTCCTTGCTGCTGGTTGTTCAACACGGTATTGGTACGTCCCGACAGCCCGGTCAGGAAGTCGGTATACGAGGCTCCATCGATTTGATTCGTAGCATTTGTTCCGCTCGCGATTTGAGCCAAAGTCTGCGCGGCGCCGGGATTCGCGCCGAGGGAGGCCGAAAGATCGGAGGCCTTGAGACCGGCAGTGACAGTGAGAGAACGGGCAGCATTCCCGGAATTACTTTGATCGTATTGAAAAATCGGCGTCGAACCGCCCAGAGCCCCATTGACCGAGTCGGCTAAGGAGGTGGCCAGCGTATTCAAATCGCCCTGCTGATTCGCGTCACCCAGAAGGGATGGAAGGAAGTGATTCGTGTAGTTCAATAAACCGCCCAATTGTCCGCCAGTAATCGAATCCGTCACATCCTGACCTTGAGAAGTCAGAATATGCAGCGACGCGGACGCATCGGGGAATGGTGCGCTTCCATCTGGGGGAACAAATGAGGTGGAGAGCTTATAGGTTTCCACTCCGGAAGCCAACGGCGTCTGGCCGTTCATCAAGATCGTAAGCGTACCGTCGGCCTGCTTTTGCGCCGTTATCGGGACTAAACCAGACAGCGTCTCAAGCGAAGAATAGATGCCCGCCTCCGCCAGGGGATTCGCAGTCGCACCCGACTTGATTTGGGTATTCCACTGGTGGACGGTCGAAACCAATTGATTCACTTGCTCCACAGTCGTCTGAATCTGGGATTGCGCGGACGCTGCGGAACCTTGCAGATATTCGGCGGTCTGAGAAATTTGCAGTGCCAATCCCCGGGCGCTCTGCAGGACGTTCTCCTGATTCACGCTGGAAGTCGCGCCCTGCTGCAGTTGGGAAAAGCTCTGGTAAAGCGCCGCGAGCGTTCCGGGGATGCCGGTCGACCCGGAGACATCGTTCAATCCCAATACTTGCGCGACACCGCTAGCCTGTTGCGTGAAGGATTCGAAGTAGCCCTTTTGGCTATTCTGGGACCAAACCCCTTGCTCGGCGTACTGACTCCGGGCGCTCTGAACCTGCATTTGCACGCCGCCGGAAAATCCGAGCGTCGGATTAAACGCATCTGCGGTAAAACTCACGTTTTGGCGGGCGTAACCCGTCACACCCTCATTGGTCAGGTTCATCTCACTGACGGCGAGCGCCTGCCCGGTGGCCTTCAGGGCGTTCGCAGCGGTTTGTAGTCCGTCGAATAAAGTAACCATGACTTTTGCGAGCCTCGCCTACAATGCCCGTTCCAGACCTTGCGGTCCATATCCGATCACACTTGCTGTGTCCAATTGCTCCAACGCGCAATACGCCGCCAGCGCGTGGCGAATCAAGATCTGAAGCATCGCTAGCTGTTTCCTCACGGAAATCAGCCGACTTCGAAGGTCTGGCTGCGGAGCTTTGGCCTCGGTGGTGCAAAATTGCTCCAACTGCACAACGATACGATTCAGTTCGGAGGGCAGAGCGAGTACCCGCCCCGACGATGGCGAAGTGAGAACGTCCGTTGCAAGACGAATTCCTACTTCTACCTCGTCCAACCAGTCCGCAGATAGGATTCTATCCGCCATACGCCGCGCTGGGTTCGGAATCGTAAGTGAGGATTGCGCTGGAAAGGGCTTTCGTGTTGACCGAATAAGCGCCCGCTTGCACCTGTTGCGTCAAGGCCGAAATCTTCTGTTCACGCTGCTGGCCGGTGCTGCCCATGACGCGCGCCGCAGTCTCAGCCACGTTAGAGACATCAATGCGATCTAGACCCACTTGACTGGTCCGGGTCGCACCGCCCTGTTGCGCTCCAAGATCGGCGCGATCCGGGCGCGATGCCTCGGAACTCCGATCAGAGGAGACGCCCTGGCCTTGGTGGTTAATTCTCATAATCGCTTTAAACCCAATCTGCCTTACACCTGTATAGGTAGTATTCGGCAGGGGAGGCATATTTGTACATAGTAAGTTTGCGCGGCGCGGTCGACTAACGCTGGCGTGTTCAGCCAGCGTGGCCTGTCTAACCGCATATGCCCCTGATCGACGAGTGAACCAGACCCGAAGAGGAGTCTACAAACTCAGATGGAACCTAGGCGTGTAAAGTACCAGAAAAAAAGATTCTTTAAAACGCAGCAGATGGAGCGATACCTATTTCGAGCGATGCTGACAAACAAAAATCAGCCGCTCAAACGGTAAGAATACCGTTACTATCCTAGGAGAAACCTACCACCATGAATAGCATCACACTTACCAGCGCAATGAATGCCAACCTGCTCAGCTTGCAGGGTATCGCTTCCGACGTCGCCCTGACGCAGCAGCGTTTGGCCACGGGCAAGAAAGTTAACTCTGCCCAGGACAACGCGAGCGCTTACTTTTCTGCCCAACAGGGTTACAACAAGGCGGACGCGCTGAATACCTTGAAAGACGCTATGGGGGAAGGCCTGCAGAAGATCTCGACAGCCCTCACCGCCACCAATTCGGCAACCACCACGCTGAAGCAGATGAAATCATTGGCCGACCAAGCATTGGCGACCAATGACACGACGACAAAACAAAACCTGCAGGATCAATACAACCAACTTCGCACCCAGTTAACGTCCTTTACGCAGAACGACGCCAACTACAAGGGCACCAACCTGTTGAGCGCCTCCGCCGGCAACGACCTGGTGATCAACTTTAACGAAGACGGAACCAGCAAAATCACGATCGCTGCGCAAGATACGACGACCACTTCCTACACCCCGGCTGCCGCGTCCGGCTGGGCAACTTCCAACGCCAATATTACGACGTCGCAGACCGACTCCTCAACTGCGGCTTCTTCATTCCAGGGCCTCACCGCGAAACTGGGCGCATATAGCAGCTTCATCCAGACCCGGCTCGATTTCACCAAGCAGCTCAGTAACATCTTCACCTCAGGTGCCGACAATCTGGTCAACGCCGATATGAACCAGGAAGGCGCGAATATGCTGGCCTTGCAAACTCGACAGTCACTCGGTGTGACGGCGTTGAGCTTGGCATCGCAGGCGAACGCAGCCGTCCTTCACTTGTTCTAAGAAGTAATCCGAGTAGTACGAAGGGGGGAATGGGGCAACCTATCCCCCTTTTTGTTTTTGGAGGGCAAGAAGTACGGCTAGCAGTGATCGTTGGTAGATGAAAAAAGGGCGAGGGAATGATTTCCGCGCCCTCTTCTATTTATGACAGAACGTACGTGAGGGAAGTGAACTACGTTTTCAGGTTCAGAGTATCCATCGTGAGCTGGTCGATGGTGGTGATTACCTTTGAGCTTGCCTGGTAGCTGCGTTGGAACGTGATCAAGTCCGTAAACTCCTGCGCGATATCAACGTTTGAACCCTCCAGGGACTGCCCTATGATTTGTCCTCCACCACCAGCGGACGGAGCCGAGGGGGGCAGTATATTCGAGTTCGCGGTACCTCGGAAGGTATTATTGCCCAGGCCCAACAAGGAATCAGGGTTTTGGATCACACTGAGCGCCAGTTGTCCGACTTCCTTTTGCAGCCCGTTGGTATAGGTTCCCATCAGCAAACCGCCGGTTGCGATCGAGACACTTGCCAATGTGCCGACAGGGCTGCCGTTTTGGGTCAGGTTGGAGATGGTGGAGGCTTGGCTAAACTGAGTTAGCCCGGACACTCCACCTGTCGGCGGGGTGCCAGCCGGAACCGTTTTCCACAAATTCCATTTGATATCTCCCTGGTCAGGGACTCCGCTGGTGCTGGTATAAGTCAGCCCAGAAATAGTGACTGCGGGGTCCGTCGCAGGATCCAAGGCCCCGTTCACAAACGTGAGCGAAGTAAGGGAAAGTTTGCTGGTTAAATCCGCCCCTCCTTGCACCGTTGGATCGTCGCTGCTGAGGGTTAGGTTCCATTTGCCGGCTGTCGCGTCCTTAGTGGCCTTAAGCTGAAACTGATGACCTCCGCCGAGCGAATCAATCACTTGCAAAGGAAACGTGAACGTTGTACCGGTTGCTGCGGCAGCGTCAAGATTGGCCCCAATGTCGATACTTGAGGTCGGCACGGGAGGTAT
>JBDTUY010000341.1:0-5761 GCA_040007495.1 Acidobacteriota bacterium
TACGACATCTTCAAAACCAAAGACGGCAAATTGAACGGTCCGCTTGCCTTTGCAGCCTATAACTCGGGCGTCGGTCAGGCCCTTCTGGATCTCCACAATGCCGCCATCACGGGCGGGACGCTCGATCCGCACACCCGTGAGCTCGCGATCATGGTCGCCTGCCGCGAAACCAATTACAACCTCGAATGGAACGGGCACGAGGCCAGCGCACTTAAAGCCGGAGTCGACGCCAAGGTGATTGAAATCGTTAAGAACAATGGCGCGCTCACCGGTTTGGACGAAAAAGACGCCACCGTCATCCGCTTCGGCCGCCAGTTGCTCCGCGACAAGAAAGTGGATTCCGCCACCTTCGCCAAGGCCGTCCAATTCTGGACCAAGCGCGGCACGATGGACATGGTAGCCGCCATGAGCACCTACGCCGTCAGCGGCTTCTTCGCGATCGCCGTCGATGAACAGGCACCAGAAGGCAAGACGGCGCTTCCACTGATGAAATAGCGCTTCCCGCGCCCTTGACGACTAGCCTCCACGAGGTCATACTCCTCTGTGGAGGCAGGCAATGCGTTACCGACGAATCACTGGCTTGGCTCTGTTCGCCGGTTTCTGCTTTGTACTCCAAGGTCAGGACGGACCGCTCTATCAAAACTCTCATAATCCAGCCACATACGAAGCTTTCTTCCAGGCAGTGACTCATTGGCCACCAGCCACCACACGAGCCGCGCTCAATGGATCGACCACCGAATTCGAGTTCGTAACGCCCAGCATTGAGGAAGCGATTGGAATCACAGCGGCAGAAGCCCAGACGCTCCGGACCATCGCTGCCGATTTCGATGAGAAAAATGAGGTCATCCGACAGGCCATAAAACCGCTGGTCTTTGAGACCCGCCTTGCGAACCTAGAGGAGGCGGCCCGATCTAACCCTGTGGCTCAACAGTACAGTGATTTAGGTCGTCAACGAACACAACTGATCTTGGACCACCTGGAGACGTTAAAGACTGCGCTCGGTGAAGCTCGATTTCGGCTGGTGGAAGCCTTTGTCAATTCCAAGAAGGATTCGCAAACGTTCTTCGAGCGCCGCAAACAATAAGGTCTGCGGGATTACCTCCCAATCGGTATCACTTCAACCCTCCGCGAAACTCGAAGCCATTGCCAACCGGCTTCACCCGTCCAATATGCGGTGCGCAGAAATGCCCCGGCACCAGCAGGTGATTATGTTCCACAGCCGTTTCCAGCAGCTTCCTTCGCGTAGCTCTTGCAGTTGGGCCATCCTCACAATAGGCGCTGTTCAAGTCCGGCTCCGCCATCTGGATCGGGTTGTGAATGATGTCGCCCAGAAAGATCCCGGTGTCGGCTCCCCTGCCCGCCCGGATCGAAATGTGACCCGGCGTGTGTCCTGGCGCGGGACACACGGTCAGCAGATCATGGACCTGCTGCTCGCCACTGACCAACTCGGCTTGCCCGGCCTGGATCACCGGCAGGACGCATTCTTCAAACAGCCAGAGTTCCTTGGGCGGCTCCGCCCCTCGATTCTCGGGCGCATAGCGAGCATACTCATCGCGCGAAAAAATGTAGCGAGCATTGGGAAATGTCGGCACCCAACGGCCGTTTTCCAACTGCGTATTCCAGCCCACATGGTCCACATGAAAGTGCGTGCATAGCACGATATCGACATCCTCCGGCCGACAGTTCGCCGCCCGCAGCCGATCAAGATACGGCGTGTTTAAGTGATGCCCCAGCGGATAGTCAGTCCGTTCCCTGCCGTTGCCAAAGCAAGTGTCGATCAGGATTGTAGTCTTGCCGTGGTGCACCACGAACGATTGAAAAACGCACGGGAAGCTGTGCTCAGCAATATGGAAATAGGGAGCAAGCCAGGACGCGTAGCGCGCCGGTGTATCCAGCGCCAAATCCGGATAGAACATCCGAGCGTCAAAATCAGTGCGCGTTTCCTCAACGCGCGTAACTTCAAGCGGTCCGATCCGGAAATGGTCCATAAGGGTCAGATGCTAAGATAACCCAAATCACGACTCGGGTGGACACGCGAAAGCAGCTACGATACGAACGCTTGGATTGCTTGCTCCCGTGATACGGTCGGGAACTGTCGCAGGAATTCGCCACGAATGTCCGCCCTCCACGAAGTCGATTAGATTCTTAAACGGCACGCGTGTCCCCTAGAAGCACGGCGTTCCGTTCATGATCTCGGGATCGGACACTACGGCGGAATTCTCCATACCCATCATTGTAATGGCTCCGGACATTCCTCAATCAAACGGACTCTAGATGTGGCAGTTCGCCAAGCCGCGCTTCTCCAAATACTGCTGATGATAATCTTCCGCGGGCCAGAATTCCGGAGCTTCAACAATCTGAGTAACAATCGGCCTGGGAAAATGCACCTGCGCCGCTTTCGTCGATGCCTCGGCTTCAGACTTCTGTTCGGGTGAATAGTAGAAGATCACAGACCGGTATTGCGTTCCATAATCCGGCCCCTGAGAATTCAGCGTAGTTGGATTGTGATTGGCCCAGAAGACTTCCAGCAAGTCGTGATAGCTGATCACCTTCGGGTCGTAGGTGACCTGCACGACTTCCGCATGATTCGTATCGCCGCCGCAAACCTGCTTATAGGTCGGGGTAGTTGTATCGCCGCCCTGATAGCCAACAGCGGTGTCCGTGACCCCAGCCAAACGCCGGAAAGTCGCCTCGACCCCCCAAAAGCAGCCAGCCCCAAACGAGGCTTTTTCGAGTTGAACGGACGGATTCGGTTCCATATCCCGATTGTACTCCGGCGGTCAATGGTTACTGCGGGTTGCCATTATCCCGGGAAAATTATACGCTATACGTAGTACACATCTTGTATGATCTACTCTGCGGAGACAAAGAAACACAGCGAATCTTTGATCGATTCCCGAGTAGGAAGTTTCGAGCGATCCAAGAACGAGCAGAAGAGCGGTTGATGCAATTGAATGCAGCTTTAGGCCTGGGAGATCTCAACCTGCCGAGCTTACGTCTAGAGAAACTATCAGGCGATCGAAAAGGCCAATATAGCATCCGTATCAACGATCAATACCGGATCTGTTTTCAGTGGCGCGACGGAAATGCCCATGACGTTGAAGTTGTTGACTATCACTAGGTCAAACGAGACAAAACATGAAACCTGCCATCAAACGACCGCCCGTTCATCCAGGACGCATTCTCAAAAATGAGATTCAGGAGACGAACTTGAACCCGCACTCGGTGGCATTGGCACTACGAATCCCCGCCAACCGCTTGACGGAGATTATCAATGGCCGACGCTCTATCAGTGCAGACACGGCCATGCGTCTAGGTCGCTTTTTCGGCACAACCGCCCAGTTTTGGATGAATTTGCAGTCCCACTATGATCTCCAGGTCGCCGAAGACCGATTATCTGAGAAGATTGCACACGACGTGCAGCCTTTACGGAGAATCGGCTAGTTGAAACTGAAAGTCACCAACGTTACAAGAGGCTGCGTGCTGGCCGACCGCGCCGACATCGCCGACACCAGCGCCAAACGTCGCACTGGGTTACTGAAACATAGCGGGCTCGCGCAAGGTGAGGGTCTGTGGATTGTGCCCACCGAAGGTGTCCACTGCTTCGGCATGAAGTTCTCTATTGACGTTGTCTTTATCAACAAGAAGCGAGTCGTCACCAAGGTCCGGCCCAACATGGGCAAATGGGCGATGGCGCTCAGCCTGAGGGCTCATTCTGTAGTGGAACTGCCTGCGGGTGCACTCGATGGCACTGGCACACAGGTTGGCGATCAATTGGAACTAGAAAAGTACGACGGGTAGCGGAGCAATCGAGTGCCGATTAGCAACGAACCTACCCTCCGGCTGCATGTATTCTTGGCGCGTAGACCTCCATTAGCCGTGATCCTGGGCGAAAGTATTCCGCAGCGGTAAACTAACGACGTGCACGACGATTTCAGGGGCATTGTTGCGCAGGACTGCCCTTTAGTACGTTACGTATTGCGCTGGTTCTTTAGCACCGATGAAGAAGAGCACCACGGCACTACCCGCAACCATCGACGAATACCTGGCGACCATCCCCGAGCCAGCCCGCACCACTCTGACCAAAGTCCGGGCAGTCATCCGCTCCGTACTCCCACCCGAAACCGAGGAAGTCATCAGCTATCGCATCCCGGTATTCAAGTACAAAGGCATGGTAGTCGGCTTCGCTGCATTCAAGAATCACTGCAGCCTATTCGCGATGAACGGCCGCGTCCAGCAGGATTTCAAGGAAGAACTGAAGGGCTACAAAACCTCGAAGGGGACGATTCAGTTCCCTTTGGACAAACCCCTGCCAACCGCCTTGTTGAAGAAGTTGGTAAAAGTTCGGCTCGCACAGAATGAGGCGAAGAAGTCGCGATAGTCGCACCCCCTCTATTTGGTCCGCCTACCTTCGCCGATAGCTCTTCAACTGCTCCAACTGCCCCCGAGCAATATTGTTCTGCGGATCCAATTCCACCGCCTTCTCCAACGCCGTAATCGCTGACGCGTCGTCAACCTTACGTGTGTACGCGAACGCCAGAGCAGCCCAACTCTGGGATGAATTCGGGAAGAATTCGAGGTTCAGCTTCATCAGCGCAATCGCTTCGGCCGGTTTAGCATTGGCGATCCTCTGCGAAACCGAGATCAACGTATTCTCGCCGAAATCATAGGCCGCCCGACCGTAGTACTGCTTGCGCAAATCTCGATACTGCGTCACCGCGGCATCGGCACCCTGCTTCACCGCAGTCTGGGCGATAATCTCAGAAAGAGCCTTTGGAATCGCAACGCCACGGTGACAAGTCGAACAATCGACTCGTTGGGCTGCGGCGGCGGGAACTGGCGTGGCCGCATCACCCGCCGTTGGTTTCACGAGTGCCGCATCCACGCGAGCATTGATCTCGCGCGTCATTGCGATCATCTGCCGGGCGATATCGCGCATCGGCGCCGGAGTCGCACGCTCGGCCGGATGACAGAACTCGCACTGCACGCCCAAAGACTCGGCAATCACCTGCATGTTGGGCAAGGGTTGGCGGGCCTGAGGTGGTCCGCCTGCGGCAGGTGCCTGCCCCCGGCCGACTCCCGCAACCACCATCATGCAGAGAACTGTAATTTGTACTCTCATTGATCCCCTATCGTTATGAGCGATTGTTGGGCATCAAACACCCAGGCACCGCCAAGCCTCTTGCAGTATAAACCGATTCAGCACGCCATTCACCGGCATCCTGCGTTACTTGACCGATTGAGAAGTGTTCATTGACCAGACCCCGTGTATCGTCGACTTATTGGCAAGCACAAACAGACGCCAATCAAAAAAGGAGCTACTCACATGAAAGAAACAATGATCAAATGGACCTTTGCCGCCGGAGCCACCGCCTCCCTGATCGTTGGGCTAGGAGTCATGATCGGCTTACAGGACAACAGCCCGTCGCTGAGGACTACCTCCGTCGCTTCCGCTCAGACTCAAGGGCACGAACTGGCCGGCATATTCGGAAAGCGCTAACGCCTGTATGCCTCTACTTAGGCCTTTGCTAGCAACTAGCTACGACCTCTAACTGCCAACAGCATCGTCATCTCGGGCTTCGTGCGCATAACTGTTGACGATCATGGACTTCACGCTTCCCGCACAGACTATACACGGAGCAGGAGTGGGTCGATGGCACGGTGGATTTTTGCCGGCCGTCGCGCAGATGTTTCCATTACCTGTGTTCAAATTCGCGCCGACAACCTTGATTCGTGTTCTGACGCTGTCGGCAGCGTCGGC
>JBDTUY010000342.1:0-5757 GCA_040007495.1 Acidobacteriota bacterium
GCGTTCACAGCTTATCGCTGTTCAAGGCGGCCAGCCGTCTCATCCTATCTGTCCCAGTTTCCCCCAGTTCCCAGTTTCCCAGAAGATGCTTCAGACCTAAGAGTGCAAGTGATTGGGAGTTAGATTGTGGATGAACTAAGAGTACGTTCAACGTCGAAGCAATCAGCGATTGTCACAGATATTGAGCTGCGGAGAACAACTACCACTCGTCTCGTCTTCCGTCCGATGCTCGTGGAAAATGAGAAAGATCCAACGGCGTCGGTTAAGGGCACGTTTGTTTTCCAAAGGAAGGGGGGGAGCGAACTGTGGCAAGACTCTCTCGCAGTTCCGCTATCGTCTCTGAAGAAGGACGAGGGCTATAATCTTGCTCTCAATTCAGCTGAAACGCTCCAACTCTTCTCGGAGCTTGACTCCCTCTACCGCATCTACGCGAAGGACGGCATTCGGGCTGGCCAAAACGACTTCATTCGGGCCAATGGGGCCTTTAAATCGTTAGCTGAATTATCTGAACCGCAACTCCAAGCTTTCCTCGCGGCCAACGCTACCGCGGGAGCAGACCTGATTACTCGACTCCTCGCGTGGGCCACAAAGTCCACCGATGTACCTGCGCTTGTCCGTCTGCTTGAAAAATTGGGCCCGAAGGCTCTCGTAAAACTCAATACAGCCGTCAATTTGAGTGCACTGCAAGAATGCCTCGACGGGTGGCTCAAACACGAAAAAGATGGAAGCGAGCAATTCTGGCAAGAATTTCTAACGGCGCGATCTTTTGTGCTGGAGCAAATGTTTTCTTGGCCCTGCACGATAGTATCTGAAAGAGCATACGTCGGTGGCAAAACCGTCCAAGACACGGGCGGGCACATAGTAGATTTTCTTGTTAAGAACTATCTCACAGCAAATGCGGCGCTCGTTGAGATCAAAACGCCGACCACTCCACTTACGGGCAGCGAGTATCGTGGTGGAATTCGGAATGTTTCCCGAGACTTAGCGGGCTCGATTGTCCAGGTCATCTCCTACAAGGCCAGTCTCGCCGAAACGCACCTAACACTTCACCAGTCCTTAGGAGACTTCGAGATGTTCGATCCCCCGTGCGCTCTAATAATAGGCGACAGTCGTACTCTGACCACGACAGCACAGAAACGCACGTTTGAACTGTTCCGTAAACAACTCAGTGGGAGAGTGGACATCATTACATTCGACGAACTCTTTTGCCGGATCGAGAGATTGATCACTCTTCTGAATGCGCAATCCGCCGCTGGGTCTCGCGCCTAGAGGTCGGGCGTCGATAGAGTCTCGACGCGGCACGCGTGGGCGCGTACGCCACTTCCGAGTCTAAAACTAGCGAGAAACTCCTCTAGTCTTCGTCCTGCTGGGCGGCTAGCTTTGCTATTACTCCCATGTCTTCCAGCGTTGTTACGTCGCCGGCTACTGTGTTGCTGGTTACGATTTCTCGCAGTAGGCGGCGCATGCCACCCGACCATCCCCTACCCTCCGAGCAAGCAGCCCGAGGTGATCGCTTGATAACTTGGGTCCACGCAGAAAGCTTGGGGAGGAGTAGACTATAGGTAAATCTGGCGATTGCCATGATACCAACGAAGATCATGCCCACGAACGAATACGTTGAGTTTCGCAATGGCGGCTACTATCTTGCCGAGACTCGGATCGGTCTGGATATCGTGGTCTACGACTTCCGCGACGGACGGTCCGCGGATGCAATCTTTGAGGCTTATCCATCCATCGGATCGCTGGCGAAAGTCTATGGGGCGATCACCTTCATCCTGGAACATCCGAAGGAAATAGAGGCTTACCTGGAGGGTCAGGATAGCCGCTACGCCGAGTTCAAGGCTCAGCATCCTCTTACGCCGGATATGATGGACCGCTTTGAGAGCGTGAAAAACCTGAGGGCCCTGAAGCAGGCTTGAGTTTCCGTTTTCAGGCCGACGCCGATCTAAACCCTGAGATCGGGCGGGGATTACGGCGAAGGGAGCCGTCGGTCGATTTCCGGGCTGCTGCGGGCGTGATCCCGGATGGCACTGCTGATCCTGAAGTTCTGCAAATCGCGGCCGGTGATGGTCGCGTGTTGGTCTCACGAGACATCAACACTATGCCAGAGCATTTTGCGCAATTCGTTGCTAGGCAAGAATCTCCCGGCATACTTCTGATCCCTTCTAGTAAGCCGATTGGTTCTGTGATCGAAGGGCTGCTGATCGTCTGGTTGACCTGGACGCCTGACGACTTGCGCAATCAGGCTCGGTGGCTTCCCTAGCAGCAGCCTTGGGCTGATTCTCCTCTTGCCCTAATCCTCATCCTGCTGCGCGGCTAGCTTTGCGATTACTCCCATGTCTTCCAGCGTTGTTACGTCACCCGCCACTGTGTTGCTGGTTACGATTTCTCGCAATAGGCGGCGCATGATTTTGCCGCTGCGGGTTTTGGGTAGTGCGTCTGTGAAACGGATCTCTTCCGGACGCGCGAAGGCTCCTATTTCGTGGGCTACCCATTGGCGGAGCTCTTTGCCTAACACTTCGTGGCTGTAGTCGCCCTTCTTCAGGGTCACGAAGCAGCAGACCGCTTGGCCGCTGATCTCATGCGGCTTGCCGACTACTGCGGCCTCGGCGACCGCTGGATGTTTGACTAGCGCGCTTTCCACTTCCATGGTGCTTAGGCGATGGCCGCTGACGTTCATGACGTCGTCTACTCGGCCGAGGATCCAGTAGTAGCCGTCGGCATCGCGGCGCGCGGCGTCGCCTGTGAAATAGGCTCCGGGGACTTTGCTCCAATACTGTTCCTTGTAGCGCTCCGAATCACCCCAAATATCGCGAATCATGGCAGGCCACGGCTGTTTCAGGATTAGATAGCCCTCTTGATCCGTCCCGACCGGATTGCCCTTGAGATCGACGATTTCTGGGACGATGCCTGGCATCGGTAGCGTGCCGGACCCAGGTTTCAGAGGTACAGCACCCGGCATCGGAGCTATCAGAATGCCCCCTGTCTCTGTCTGCCACCACGTATCGACAATCGGGCAGCGCCCTCCACCGATTACGCGGTGATACCATTCCCAGGCCGCAGGATTGATCGGCTCACCGACCGAGCCCAACAGACGCAGGCTCGTTAGATCATGACCATTGGGCCACTGGTCGCCTTGCCGAATCAACGCGCGAATCGCGGTGGGCGAGGTGTAGAAAATATTGACGCGATATTTTTCGACGATGCGCCACCAGCGGTCGAACGCCGGGAAATCAGGAGCACCTTCATACAGCACGCTGGTCGCACCCGCCGATAGAGGTCCATAAACGATGTAGCTGTGGCCCGTCACCCACCCAATGTCAGCCGAACACCAATAGGTGTCTTCTTCACGCAAATCGAAGACCCACTTCATGGTCGCGTTGACGTAGGTGAGATAGCCGCCGGTGGTGTGTTGGATGCCCTTGGGCTTGCCCGTGGTGCCGGACGTGTATAAGACGAACAGAGGATGCTCACTATCGAGAGGCACGGCAGGGCAATCTTCGGTCGCCGTCTCGTCCAGCAGATGCCACCACAAATCGCGACCGTATTTCATCGCCGTCTCGGAGCCTGTGCGTCGATAGACAATGCAGTCGCGCACTTCAGGGCATGCTTCCAGCGCTTCGTCGACCGTCACCTTCAGCTTGATTTCTTTGCCGCGTCGATAGCCGCCGTCGGCCGTGATGACCAACTCGGCTCCCAGATCCTGGATGCGAGCCTTCAACGCTTCCGCGGAAAAGCCTCCGAATACAACGCTATGAATGAGTCCCAGGCGCGTGCAGGCCAACATCGCGATCGGCAACTCGGGGATCATCGGCATGTAGATGATCGCGCGATCACCGGCTTTGTACCCTCGCGATTGCAGCACGCTGGCGAATCGCACCACTAGCCGGTGCAACTCTTGATACGTAATCGCGCGCTGTTCACAGGTGCCGCCAGACATCGGCTCACCCTCCCACAGGAACGCGACCTTGTTCTTGCGCGCTGTGGTCAGATGACGATCCAAACAGTTGTAGCTGACGTTGGTCGTCGCGCCGGTGAACCATTTCACTGAGGGCGGATTCCAGTCAACCACCTTCGTCCATTTGTCGAACCAATGAATCTCGCGGCTGGCGTAATCGCCCCAAAATGCAGCGGGATCTTTCTGCGCAAGATCGTAGAGGGCTCGGTAGCCTTCCATGCCCTGCACTTGGGCTTTGCTTACGAAGTCGGCGCTGGGCGGGTAGACGGCAGTCTGTTTAGCGTGGTCACTCATTCACATGGGATTTTACCAGGAAGCAGGAGCGGGGCGTCACTGTCTTACCGGACTGCTATGCTTCTGGGAGCCAGCGCCCGAAGGAGGCACCATTCATGAATCCGAAGCCGATGACACTGAAACGCGTGATCGCGTACGTCCTGCTCTTCGCCATGAGTCAGACGGCACTCTTGGCGAAATCAACCCCACTGCAGCTTCGCTGGACCGAACTGGCATCCTTGATCGTTACCCAAAAAGTGGAACTGACTTTGAAAGATGGCAGCAAGGTTCGCGGCGAAGCCATCGCAGTCAGGGAGGAAACGTTGTTAGTCGATGTTGCACGATCCTCCGGAGCAACGCACTACAACCGGGGTAGCGGGGAAATCCCGCGAAATTCGATCACGCTGATTCAGGTTCAGAAGACCGGTGGCGCCTGGGGTAGACGCCTCGGGACCACGGTAGGCTTACTGGTCGGATTCGGCGTGGGCGGCAATGCTGCCTTTCATACTAATTCTGCCGGTGCCGGTACCGCCGTCTTCGTTGGCATTGCGGCAGGTATCGGAGTATTGGGTTACTACGTAGGACGTTCGCTCGATACTCGCGAGACCCAGATTACGATTCTGCCTTAGCGTTTTAGCGTCCCCGTAGTGCCGCCGCCGAAGCCACCAGCGTTGGCACCGTTGCCGCCGAATCCCCCGGTTGTTGTACCCGCTCCAAAGCCGCCGCCAAGGCCGCCGAAGCCTCCGGGGGCTCCGCCACCGCCACCTTTGCCTTGACCACCGCCGCCGCCCTGGCCACCACCTTGGGTACGTCCCCCGCCACCACCTGCACCACCGCCTTGGGTACGGCCTCCGCCGCCGCCACCTCCACCCCCGGCCCCACCTGCCGCACCACCTCCGGCACCGCCACCTGCGGCCGCGACAGTCTGCGTGGAGACGAATTCCCACTCCTCATACTTGGAGCGATCGTTGTAGACCTTGATACTGGGTCCGGTGTGTGTGCTGGCCACTCCCGCGATACCGCCGCTGGAGGTCAACGAGCCGGAAGAAGCCGTCGCTACCGGATTTGGCCGAGGCGTGGTCAGAATCTGATTAATCAAATTCACGGCCGAGGTTGGTGGTGTTCCGCCTGGTTGTCCCGGCTGAGGATACTGGCCCGTTAGCGGTTGGCCCGCATACGTCTGCCCAGGCAACAGAGGTTGCCCGGGATTGCCATTCGCGAGGACGGGTTGGCCGTTCTGGAATGTAACGGTCGCTTGGTTGCCATTTTGATTTACGGTCTGATTACTGCCGACATTGTTCAGCGAATTGCCCACTGGCACCAACTGTCCGTTCGGTCCAGCCTGATATCCGCTCGGCGGAGCTTGTCCAGGGAACTGTTGTCCGATGAATTGCTGACCCGGAAATTGTTGCGTAAAGGACGGCTGATTCGTTGCTCCGCGACCAGCGGTTGGCTGGTTGCCCGTCAAGGCTCCCGTCTGGCTATTTGCCGCCAAATTCTGATTCGGGTTAATCACTACGCCCGCT
>JBDTUY010000343.1:0-5706 GCA_040007495.1 Acidobacteriota bacterium
GCAGGCGGCCGGCGTGACGCTGGCGCTGCCGTTGCTGGATTCGATGGTGCCTGCGCAGACGCCGCTGGCCAGGACGGCGGCGAATCCGAGGGTGAATTTGGGCTTGTGCTTCATTCCGCACGGAGCGGTGATGAAGAGCTGGACGCCGACGTCGGCGGGCGCGCTGGAACTCTCGCCGATTTTGATGCCCCTGGCCCCTTACAAGGACAAGGTGGTGGTGGTCAGCAATCTGGCGGCTAAGATGGCCGGACCGGCCGGGCCTGGCGACAATGGCGGCGATCATACCCGCTGCCCCGCAGTGTTTTTGAACGGCGTGCATCCCAAGCGCACAGACGGAGCGGATATTCAAGCGGGCACGACGATTGACCAGATCGCGGCAGAAAAGATCGGACAGGATACACCGCTGCCGTCGCTCGAAATGGCGACCGAGGATTATAGCGGATTGGTGGGTTCCTGCGACGTCGGCTTCAGCTGCACGTACATGAATACGATTTCCTGGCGCACCCCCACGGTACCTCTGCCGATGGAGATCAACCCGCGCGTGGTGTTTGATCGCATGTTTGGCGATGGGGCCAATTCCGAGGAGCGGCTGGCGCGGATTGAGCAGCAGCGCAGCATTCTGGACGCAGTGGTCGGCCAGGTGAAAAAGCTGGAAGGTGGTCTGGGTCCGAACGATCGCAATCGTGTGGCGGAGTATCTGGATACGGTACGCGAAATCGAGCGCCGGATTCAGCTATCGGAATTGCAGAATCACAATTCGGAATTGGCGGTTCCCGATTCGCCTAGCGGCATTCCCGACGATCATCAGGAGCATTCCAAACTGATGCTGGAATTAATGGCGCTGGCGTTCCAGGCCAACATTACCCGGGTGTCGGCGTTCATGATGGCGCGCGAGGTTAGCTATCGCACTTTCCCGATGCTGGGCATTTCGGAAGGCTTCCATCCGGCTTCGCATCATCAGAACAATGCGGAAAGGTTGGCGAATCTGGTCAAGATCAACACCTATCACGTCAGCCTGATTGCGCATCTGCTGGAACGTCTGAAGGCGACTCCGGACGGAGACGGGACTCTGCTGGATCATTCGCTGATTCTGTACGGAAGCGCGATGAGTAACAGTAACGTGCACGACCATTCGCCTTTACCGGTGCTGGTGGCGGGCGGCGCGGCGGGCAGGATGAAGGGTGGCCGGCACATTGTGATGCCGCCGGAAACGTCGATGTCGAATTTGCTGCTTTCAATTCTGCAAAAAGCGGGCATCGAGCAAGACCATGTGGGAGACAGCACGGGTCCGATTTCAGATCTCTAAGTTCGGAGCTTTCAATCGCTATGAAAACTTTCTTGATCACACTGTTGGTTTGTGCCTCGACCACCTACGCGGCTTCTTCGGAGTTGGCAACAGCGGCTGAGCGGCGCGATTCCGCTTCCCTGAAGAGCTTGCTGACCAAGCACGCCGATGTGAACGCGACGGCAGCCGACGGTTCCACCGCATTGCTATGGGCCGCGCATTGGAACGATATGGAGTCAGTGAAGTCGCTACTGGCAGCGGGTGCGAACCCGAAGCTCGCGAATCGCTTTGGAGCTTCCCCACTTGCGGAAGCTGCGACGTTGGGCAACGCGGCGATGGTCAAGACGCTGCTGGATGCCGGTGCCGATCCAAAGACGCTGACGACCGCCGATGGCGAGACGGTGCTGATGACGGCGGCGCGTTCGGGTAGCGCGGATGCCGTGAAGCTGTTCCTTGATCGCGGCGTGGACATCAATGCCAAGGAATCGTATAAAGGCCAAACGGCGTTGATGTGGGCTGCTGCCGAGCGACATGCCGATGTGGTGAAGCTGCTGCTGGAGCGCGGGGCCGACTGGAAGATGATGTCCAACGATCACGAGACCAAGATGCCGAAGTTGAGCGCGGCGTCCTCAGTTTCGCCTATGCCTCGCGGCGGATTGACTGCGTTTGATTTCGCAGCGCGTGAGGGGCATATTCCGACTGCTGAAGCTTTGCTGGCTGCTGGTGTAGATATCAACCAGCTCGATGTGGATAAGGAAAGCGTGCTGCTGGTTTCGCTGATGAACAAGCAGTGGACGTTCGCGAAGTTCCTGCTGGATAAAGGTGCGAATCCGAACTTGGTGGACGTGAACGGGCGGACGGCGCTGTATGCGGCCGTCGATATGCGGAATGAAGATTACTCGGCGAATCCAGGGCGGCCGAATGTAGACCCGATGCCGAGCATCGAGATCGTCAAAGCGTTGTTGGACAAAGGCGCCGATCCGAACATCGCGCTGACGGTGAAGCTTCCGGGTCGCAGTGGTATGGATCAGGGCGATACGTCATTGGGCGCGGGCACGACGCCGCTGATGCGCGCTGGTCGGGCGGGCGATGCTGAGACCATGCGGTTGCTGTTGGCCAAAGGGGCCGATCCGAAGAAAGCGACCAAAGAAGGCAACACGGCGTTGATGTTCGCTGCCGGTGTTGGCTATCGCGATAAGAATACGACTGGTACGGAAGGGCAGGCGCTGGAAGCACTGCAGGTTGCATTGGCGCAGGGCTTGGACGTCAATCAGGCCAACGGTCGCGGCGAAACCGCTCTGCACGGGGCGGCTAGCCGTGGAGCGGATATGATAGTCCAGTTTTTAGCAGACAAGGGCGCGAAGCTCGATGTGAAATCGCGCGGTGGCCAGACGGCGCTGGACGTCGCGATGGGCAAGGGCAGCTTCGGGTTGCCGACGCCGCATGACAGCACGGTGGCTTTGTTGAAGAAGCTGGGTGCGCATGAGGCTAAGGATGTGCCTACGGTTGCGGCTGCGGTTCCGGCGAAGTAAGGGCGAGTTGTCCGGGCACGGCGCTGTGGTCGTGAACATGGCTCGGCCACTGTACGCAGTCTTGTGGTGAAACAGCCGGAATTTAATCCCGGCTCGGGTTCCGAACGTTCCGAACCCGCCTTCCACCCCGGCGCTTATGAGACGGGGCTTCAACCGTATTACCCGCGCGCTTTACCCCAAAAACCTGCGGACGATGGCAGACGGCCCCGTTTTACTCGCGCTACCGACAGCCAGTCGAATTTCTATTGCTCCCGGCAGTTCATTTTGTTAGGCTCATTTGGAACGTTGCAGGAGGTCTCCCGTGAATTCCAGATATATGCAGCATGCCCGATACCTGATCCCTTTTCTTCTCAGTACCTGCGCCTACGCGCAGATCGACCTGACGGGGGAATGGGCGCCGAGGTTTCATGAGGACCAGCCGGAACGCATCCCGGGGCCGGAAATTGGCGATTATTTGGGACTCCCGATCAACGACGCGGCTCGACTGCGCGCGGATAGTTGGAGCGCTTCTATTCTGCAATTGCCCGAGCATCAATGCAAGCCGCATCCTTCCGACTACGCTCCGAGGGGTCCGGCGAACATGCGAATTTGGAAGGAAGTCGATCTCAAGACGCAGCAGCTCGTGGCGTGGCGAACCCACATTTCGTGGCAGGCACCCGAACGCACCATTTATATGGACGGCAGGGCGCATCCGCCGGAGTATGCGGCACACACGTGGCAGGGGTTTTCAACCGGACGCTGGGATGGCGATTCGCTGGTGATCACGACCACCCACTTGAAGGCCGGTTGGATCCGGCGGAACGGCGTGCCGCGCAGCGATCGCGCCACTGTCACGGAGCATTTCCTCCGGCATGGCGACAACCTGACCATCGTGACCTTTATCACCGATCCCGTGTACCTGACCGAACCCTTCGTTCGTTCCACCGATTTCGTGATCGATCCTCGGCAGCAGATCGAACCCTACCCGTGCGAGATCGTAGAGGAGTCTGGTCACCCCAATAATGACGTGCCGAACTACTTGTTCGGGAAGAACCCCTATCTGGGAGAATTCGCAGCCGCGCACGCGGTTCCGCAATCTGCCGAAAGAGGTGGTCCGGAAACGATGTATCCCGGCTATCGCGGCGGAAGCAACAATACGCCGCATCCAGCAACTACCGCAGCCGCTCCCAAACCGGAAGCCCCGGAGATCAAAGTCCTGCCGGTCAGGGCCAATGTGTACATGCTGGTGGGTGGGGGCGGAAACACCGCCGTCCAGGTTGGAGCGGACGGAATTCTGGTGGTCGATGCGAAGTCCGCTGCGCAGGCCGACGCGCTTACCTCCGTCATTCGCACGCTTTCCAACCAGACCATTCGCTACGTACTCAACACCAGCGACGACAAAGACAAGGTTGGGGGAGACGCTATGTTATCCCGCTCCGGCAGCACGATCACTGGCGGCAATGTCGCTTCGGCTAATGCAGGTTGGGGCGCGGCGATTTTGGCGCACGAAAACGCGGCCACGCGGCTCTCCCTGGCGGACGCGGAGGCACCGCCTTCCGACACCTATTTCGGCGCAAGCAAGGATGTCTACTTCAACGGGGAGGCGGTTCGCATGCACCATCCCCCCGCAGCGCACACGGATGGCGATTCGATCGTATTCTTCCGTAAGTCCGATGTGGTGGTGACGGGAGACATATTTACACCAGACCGCTACCCGGTGATCGATGTGAAGCGCGGGGGCAGCATAAACGGCGTGGTAGCGGCGCTGAATCAGATTCTGGATATCACAGTGCCCGAAGAAAAACAGGAGGGTGGCACGCTGGTGATCCCCGGACACGGCCGCTTATGTGACGAGGCGGACGTGGTCGAATACCGCGATGCTGTGACGATCCTCCGCGACCGCATTCGCGATGCAGTCGATCGGGGCCTGACGCTGGAGCAAGTGAAGGCCGCTCACCTCACGTTAGACTACGACCCGCTCTATGGGCCATCGGATGAATTCGTCGAGGCCGCATACAGCAGCTTAAAGGCGGCCAAATAATGCGGAATTGGATCGTCCTCACCGCTGCGATATTGACCGCCATCCCCGTCTTGGTTGTGGGCCAGGGCCCGCCGCCCGGCCAGCAAAAGGGCAAGGCCGCGAATCCAAAACAAGCTGCACCCGTCGACCTGACGGGGTATTGGGTTCCGTTGATCACAGAAGACTGGCTCTACCGCATGGTCACACCGGGCAAGACCAAGGGCGCTGCCAATGTGGACAGCATTCCAGTGACCCAGGCTGCTCGCGCTGCGGCTAACAGTTGGGATCCGGCTAAGGACGAAGCTGCGGGGGAGCAATGCAAAGCCTACGGAGCGATCGGGCTGACGCGGTTGCCAGGACGCATCCACATCGAGTGGCAGGATGACGACACGCTCAAGTTGGATTTTGAGGAGGGCACACAAACGCGTCTGTTGCATTTTAACGGCGCTCCACCGGCCTCGGGCGACGCGGGCTATCAGGGATTCTCTCTCTCGAATTGGGAGGGCGGAGGTCGAGGAGGGCTCGCTGCTCCTGGGGCAGCGAAGGGACCCGCGACACCGCGCAACGGCTCGCTCAAGGTAGTTACAACCCACCTGAAGCCTGGCTATCTGCGCAAGAACGGGGTGCCCTACGGGGCCAACGCGACCTTGACGGAATATTTCGATCGCTTAAATGAACCTGAGGGACAAACACTGCTGCTGATCAAGTCGATCGTAGAAGATCCGCAATTCCTCACTCAGCCGTTCATCACCAGCACCCACTTCAAGAAGGAACCCGACGGGTCAAAGTGGAAGCCGGGGCCCTGCGTAGCACGCTAAGAGGGGGCGACCGGGACACATGCACTAGGTTAGGCTGGCCCGGTCTGTGCGGCCCCGGTCTGCGTGTAAGCG
>JBDTUY010000344.1:0-5679 GCA_040007495.1 Acidobacteriota bacterium
CCCGTTTTATCCTGCACACGACCGGTTACAACCCCGTCCCCAAGGCTCCTCACTATTTCGGCGAAGGAACTAATCGTATAGCCGTGACAACCAAGGTGCTGTACGAATCGCCGGTCGGCGGCAGGACCCTGCATCGAACATCGCGTATCGCTACCATCTGACGCCTTCAGCTTGTGCTTGCCCTTGCCTAGCAACAGAACGTAAGTTGGAATTGGACGCTCCTCCTCATGCACCACCAACCCGAACCGCTCCGTCAGCAGTGTCTTCAGCATCGGCGGGATGTCCTGAACCTTGGTGGTGGCCGTCGGTGTTCTCGCGACCACCACGTAGTTATTCAGTTCAAGCCAACGCGGCCCGCCTACGACTTTCTCTGCGTCAACCAGACTGCTGTCTCCCGTGGCGTACGCCCTCTGAATCAGAGTGAGCATGGTGACGTTCCGCATCTCCATCTGAGTGGAGCGCATGACGTTCGAGAGATCGCGGTCCGCCTTCGTTGACACGTGCACATCGGCCACCACGAACTGGAGCGGCGTCGGGGGGACAGCCTGCCCCATGACCTGCATCGCCAACGTGGCAGTAAACGAAGCAAACAAGGTCGCTGTAGTAGGAATACGCATGCTAGTTCTCCGTTGGATTCGCGCTTGCCTGCTCCACCACTAACATGGGCGAGGGCCGTTTCCCCATTTCTAGCTTTAGCCCAAGCTGTTCCTTCACGGCGTCCTCCAGCGAAATAGCATCGTTCGGCTCGGTCGCCGCAAGTGCTGCCTTCAACAGATTGTTACCTGTAAAGTTCACCGTGAAGTCCCACTCTCCTTGGAGATGGGTGGAATCCAGCACCTGTGCCTTCACATACCCGGAAGCCACCTGGTCTAAAAGGTCCGCGAATTCACTCATCGTGACATTGCGGCAGGTGATCAATCGATTACGGTCCGGTGTCTTATTCCGCGCATCTTGCGACGCTGGCGCGGGACCATCTTTGCAGGATGCCCGATTTGATGGGTCAGCCTTCGTCAGCTTCGGCTTCCCCGCTACCAAGGTATATGCCTGCACTTGGCGATCTTCCATATGCAGCTTCATCTTGAAACGATCGATCAACCACCCGCGCATCATGAAGCGGAACTCCTCAATATCGAGACCGCTGATAGGATCGATCTCGGCCTTTGCCACCACGTCGAAGCTATGCGCGTCCAGCGCGGGCAGATCGTCTGAAATCCGGTTTGGCGGGATGTCCCAAGCAATCGCTATCAGCTGCCGTAGCGACACCGCGTTGGCCACCAGGCGTCCGTCTCCCTGGATATTGACATTGATGTTACCGACCGGCGCGGGGTTCGGCTTGATGGTCCCCACTTCAAATTCACGCAACTTCGCCGGAACCAGCTTCTCGGCAATCCCAGGCGCATTCTCGGTCGGCTTCTCATTCACCCGGTCTAACGCCAGTACAGGCGTGGAAATCGGGCGCTGCTCGATCTTCAATCCGAGTTGCTTTTCCACCGCGTCGAACAGGGAGATGCCGTCGCTGCCAGCCGCCGCCAATCGAGTGTTGTCCGTCCACTGCAGATCGAAGTCCCAATTGCCTTCTAATCCCGTAAGGTTCACCAACTGCGCGTTGAAGTATCCATTTCCAACGACGCGCAGCATTGACGTCAGCGTGTCAGCCGGTACGTTGCGGCAACTGTAGCTTATTCGGCCGATCAGGTCCGGCGGCGCGGGTTTACTCTTGCAGCCCTTATCTGCTACATCGCTTTTCTTTAACTTGTGGGGACCTTTGCCCAGCACCAGAGCGAAGCCCGGCACCTCTCGTTTGTCGTCGTGGACCTTTAGCTGGAAACGTTCCGCCAAAAGATTCTGCAACATGAGCCTCACCTTGTCCTGAGGCGTTCCACGCGGGGCCTTGGCGGCGATGTCGTAGTGATTCATTTCCAGTCGGCGAGGACCACCAACGAGTCTCTCCCCTTCCACCCCGTAGGCGAGTTGGATCAGATCCACCATAGTTGCGTTCCGGATCTCCCACCGGTCACCGCGCAGCACACCCCCGCGCGAGCCTGGACGGATCGCCCTGGCGCTGACATGGACGTCCGCGACCTCAAATGTTGGCATCGGTTCCGCGCCTTGCGCCCAAACCACACTGCATGCAATCGCCAGACAAGCCCAAGCCAATAATCGATTCATGTGTTCCTCCTAATTCGCGCCGCTAATTCGTAGGATAGCCGCAGCTATATCAAGATTGATAGACGAGATTGCCGCCCAAAGTGTTGCCTTCTTCTTTTTAGAAACACTAACCAAGGAGACCGTCCGCGCTTTCGTTCCAGCATCCGAGACTCCCTTCACGTATAATCGTCGCTAGCCATGAAAGCTTCATTTCCTGTTGTCTCCGCAACTTTGATCGCGCTGCTGGGTGCCGCGGTGGTGCTGGTCGGACAGCCTCAAACCTATGCGCCGGTTACGCCGAAGATGCTTGCCAGTCCCAGTCCGAACGATTGGTTGATGTACAACCGGACCTATGATGCGCAGCGCTATTCGACGCTGAAGCAAATCAACAAGACTAATGTCGGGCAGTTGAAGGTTGCCTGGTCGGTCACGCAGGGCGCGGGATCGCAGGAAGGCATCCCGCTGGTGCACGATGGCGTCATGTACCTGCAGGCACCGGGCGGGCTGATTCAAGCGCTGGATGCGACTACCGGCAAATTGATCTGGGAGCACAAACGCGCCGCTCCGGCAAACGTGATGTCTGGCGCGCGCGCGAAAACTATCGCGCTCGGTCTTGACATGGTCTACTGGACTTCACCTGACAGCTTCCTGGTCGCGCTGGATGCACGAACTGGGGAACTGCGTTGGGAAGCCAAGACTGAGACACGGGGAGCCACCCAGGGTGCGATCGTGGCCGGAGACAAAGTGATCTCTGGCGGCGCTTGCGGAGGCAAACACGAAAACTGTTATATCTCCGCACATGATGCGAAGACGGGCAAGCTGCTATGGAAGTTTATGACCGCGGCTGAAGAAGGCACGCCGGGTGGCGAAACCTGGGGCGGGCTTCCGGATGCGAAGCGCGTGGCCGGACCATGGGGTCTGGCGGGCACCTACGATCCAACGACCAACTCCGTCATTTGGGGTGTGGCGAACTCCACGCCAAACTCGCGGTTGGAACGGTACGGAAACGACGCCAGCAAGGTTCCCCTGCACGCGCCTGTCGAGTTGTACAGCAACTCCACACTCTCAATCAACGCCGACACAGGCAAGCTGAACTGGTATTACCAACATCTTCCGGGCGACGATTGGGATGAGGATTGGACCAATGATCGCATCCTTACCACCACAGCGATGAATCCCACGAAGGCCACTGCCAAGTGGTTCAACGCCAAGCTCAAGCCAGGCGAGCGCCGCGACATCGTGCTGGCCACTGGTGAATCCGGAGGCGTGTTCGCTCTAGATCGCCACACAGGGGAATTTCTGTGGGCCAACCCTTGGCCCTACGACGTACCCAACTTCTTCTTGAAGAATGTTGACGAGAAAGGCATCACGTATTTGAACGAAACCGCGATGCTGACGAAACCCAACATGACCAACGTGGTGTGCTTCTTTAACACCCGCAGTTACTGGTCGCAGGGCTACAGCCCGCTGACCAATTCGTTGTATGTACCCTTCGTAGACGCCTGCAATGAAGAAAAAGAGGGCGAGCTCGGGAGTCGTTCCTCACACAGCGGCGTGGTGCGAGATCCCACGAAGCTGAATGAACTCTCCGGCGTTTCCAAGATCAACGCGTCTACGGGGAAGATCGATCACATCTTCAAAGGACCCGCGCCCATCAATGGGGCCATTCTGCTGACGGCAGGGAATTTGCTGTTCTTCGGCGACCTCGCACATCATTTCCGTGCGCTCGATCAGGACACGGGCAAGATATTGTTCGACGAAATGCTACCCGGACCTATTGCCAATTCGACCATCACGTACGCCGTCAACGGACGTCAGTATGTGGCGGTTTATACAGGCGACGGCCAGTTGACCTCCGGCGTCGCGGCCTACAACAAGGAAGTGAAATCTACTCGCCGCATGAATACCATTCAGGTGTTTGCGTTGCCGGCAGCCCAGAATAAAGGGAAATAGTGTCTTGATAGCCCGACATCTACTCAGACTGTTGGTAGTGGGGGTAGCGTTCAATTTGTACTTGCCCGCTAACGCTCAGGATGTGCCTGGCGGCGAAGGTAGTGAAATCTACAAAAGCATATGCGGCGCGTGCCACGGACCCGACCGGGTGCTTGGCATGCAGCGCGACAAGCAGGGCTGGCAGGACACCATAGACTCGATGAAGGATCGCGGAGCCTCGGGCAGTGCCGACGACTTCGCGGAAATTCTCAAATATTTGGTCACACACTTCGGACCGCCACCGAGTCAGGCAGCGAATATTGCGTCCCCAGCGTCATCGGCAGCACAACGCCTCTATGTGGTCACACACGTTGACCTCACTCCCCCCAACATCGCGAGTGCCGCAAAATTGTTGAACGATTTTGCAGCAGAAGCCAGGCGGGATCCAGGCGCCGTGCGCTATGAAGTTATGGTCGAGCCCGACCGGCGCAACCACATTGCGATCGTGTCAGTCTGGGAATCACGCGAGTTGTTCGAGAAACATTTGGCTCTCGAACACACCAAGCTGTTTCGTGAGAAGTTGCAGCCAATGCTGGGTGGTCCGCTAGATGAGCGGTGGCATGTTCTGCTGCAGTGATTTGGCACCTGATTCAACGATTCAAGAAAGGGGCGCATTCTGAAATACACCCGACGTTGGCTAAAGTATCTGGCAATCGCAGCGGTTGTAATTCAGTTTGTACCATTCGGGCGTTCTCATGAGAACCCGCCGACAACAAAAGAGGTGGTGTGGGATTCACCGGAGACGGCCGATCTGATGCAGCGGGCGTGCTACGACTGCCATAGCAATCGGACAGTATGGCCGTGGTATTCAAACGTCGCGCCGATTAGTTGGCTTGTGCAGCGCGACGTGAACGGCGGGCGTCGGCATCTCAATTTCTCGGAATGGGAAAAGCCCTCCCAACATGCCAAAGACGTGGCAAACCAGGTGAACAGCGGTGAGATGCCACCTTGGTTCTACCTGCCGATGCATCCCAACGCGAAGCTAAGCGATGCTGATGTGAAGGCGCTGATGGCTGGCGCGGAGAGGTCTCTAGGCCCTCAGACCGGTCCCTACGATCCGAAGGAACACTAGCCGAGGCCACCTGCAAAAAGTTAGACGCCGCCGCCCGCAACCCGCAGGCCTTCTCTGACCGGCCGATCCTCTTCGTGCGCCATCTGGTGACGTTCATCGAACTTCGCGAAGATCATTTTTCCGGCCGTGGTCTGCAACACGCTGGTTACTGTCGCATCGATGGTCTTTGAAATCAACTTGCGCGCGTTGTCCACCACCACCATGGTTCCGTCGTCCAAATACGCGACGCCTTGGTTGTGTTCCTTGCCTTCCTTCTGAATGAAGACACGCATGGTCTCCCCCGGAAGCACGATGGGGCGCAATGCATTCGTCAACTCATTGATGTTTAAGACATCGACCTTGTGCAGTTGCGCAACCTTGTTCAGGTTGAAATCGTTGGTTACCACTTTGCAGGAATATAGCTTGGCTAGTTCCAGAAGCTTCATGTCGACGTCGCGGACGTTAGGGAAATCGTCTTCGACAATCTG
>JBDTUY010000345.1:0-5628 GCA_040007495.1 Acidobacteriota bacterium
CTGTATTTTTACGACAACAAGGTCGTGGAGCATGCAACGAATCTGAAGCCTTCGCCACGTGGTGAGTTGGAGATCACGGATCTGAATCGCATCTACCTGCAGCAATCCAAGCTCAGAGTGGAAGTAATGAGCCGGGGCGTAGCGTGGCTCGACACCGGCACGCCGCAGTCCCTGCTGCAGGCCGGCAATTTCATTGAGACCATCGAACTTCGCCAGGGCCTAAAAGTGGGCTGTCTGGAAGAGATCGCGTTCCAGAACGGCTATATCAGTAAAGACCAACTGGCCGCGCACAAGCGTTCCGCATCGGACTACGATCAGTACGTCGCGAAGCTGGGCACCGACTAACCAGCACTGCTTGGCCGCTTCGCCCGGCGGCGGGACAAAACCGCCATCACGACCCTGTGAATTGCTGTTTGTTACGGCGATTCGACCCGCGATCACGCTTGATGGAAGGATTTCGTAACCGGACTTGAACCCGAGCAACCTATTTGTTCGGCGGCAAGCCTACCGGAGCTTCGCCCGCGCGCCGCAATGTGGGAGCTTTCTTCTGGCTCTCCTGCTTCACTTCCGCCGCCTTCAACTCTTCCGGCGTCATCGATTCTTTGCGAACTGCTTCCCGCTTTTCGTCCTTGACTGAAAGATCCTTAGCCCTGTCGCCCAGGTCGGCGCGCGACAACTCAAGGCTATCGGCCGTAGTGGCGATTGCGTCGCCCAGCACATACTCATAGCGGGCTTTATCTGCCGGGTTGGAGTCGCTCAACAACTTCAGCTGCGTCAGCATCTGTTCTTCGCCCGGAACCGAAAATTTCAGACCTTTGGTGATGTCCAACTTGCGACGCAATGCGTCGTCCGCGACCGTGTCCATCGCGTCGATGATCCTGGTGTAATCTTCCAACAGATCGTGAGCCAGCACGCTGCGGCCAGCCTTCTCCTGCGATAGCAGCTGACTCAATTGTCCAACGCGTTCCTTGGCAAATCCCACGTAGAGCTTCAATCGCGCGTTGGGCTCCTGCTCCAGTCGCAGCTTATCGACCTCTTCTGCCGTCAGGAAATCGCGCTTCTTCTCGGCGAATGCCGGGGACAACCCGAGTGTCGCCAGAATCAGTCCCACGCACATAGATGAAGCGAATGCTCTTGCTCCCATTGACATTCGTCTTTCCTAACGTCCCCCTGGCATCTATCTAATGACTTCCAGTCATGCTAATGACTTCCAGTCATGACCCCATGCAACAAATCGTCATGCACGATCGTGATTTCGCTAATCACCGGGTCAATCATGGACCGGTCGACACCGTCCATGGAATCCCGCAATCCCAACAGCCTGCGCAAAATCTCCCGCGTAGCGAGTTCCGCTCGCTTGAAATATTTGGAGTTCTTGCGCGGGTCCTTGCCGGTCGCGACCAAGGACGTCTTGGAAAGCGCGACGGCTTCCTTCACCTGGACCAAGGCGCTCTGGCTGGGCTCCAGCCTGCCTTGCTGGTAGGCGTCGCGCGCAACTCCAATTTCGGAGTTTGCCACCTCCAGCGCCAGATCGCTCCGCTTCTCTAGATTCGGCTCCTGCCGAACCGCTGACAAATCCAACGCAAGTGTGAGTGCCAAAAGCCAAACCATAGGGACCTCTGCTGATCGCCCATCGCTCGAAATTCTTGCTTGTATCTTAGCAGTGCCGGTGGCAGAAAATGCAAGCACCCCACCCCGAACATCCGCTACATTCTGCGCCAGAGTACTTTACCGCTTCTCCAACTCCTGCGCCAGCGTGCGAGCCCGCATCCGGGCCTGAAATTCCTGATCCGGATTCTGCCCCTTGCTCAAATTCAGAAATTCATTGTACTGATCCAGCGCCGCTCGAATCTGTTTCAAATGATCGAGCGACGTAGCGCGAAAGAACACATGCCCCGGTTTTTCCGCACCCAGTTGTTTCACGCGCTCCAAAGCCTGCAACGCTGCAGGATATTCCTCAATCAAAATCAGCGCCCCGGACAACTCGCTCCAGGCCTCCGGCGAATCATTATTGATCCTGGTAGCTTCCTGGAACTGGAAAGCCGATGGGGTCGCTTTATGTTCATCGCGGAGCACACGGCCATAGGTCATTCGCAGCTCGAAATTCTTAGGCTCGTCTGCCACCACCTGCTCCAGCAACGGTTCCGCCTTTGCCAAATCCTTATGTTGAACGTAGGCCTGTGCCAGCGCCAAACGGCTCGTTTTGGTTGGTGCGCTGGCGACCACTGGTTCCAACGCCGCGATGGCGTCCTCGGGCTTACCCTCTTTAATAAGCAGAAATCCAAGATGCTCGCGGGCAGCGGGACTTTCGGGGAATTCGCGATACAGGGCCATCGCCCCAGCAGTATCGCCCTTCTGCTCCAGCATTTGGCCAAGTTCCAGGAGCGAGCCCTTCGCCTGCGGATCCAGGGCCACAGCCTTCCGGTAATGGGTCTCCGCCTCTGGAAGCTTGCCCGTCGCGGCTAACGCTCGACCGAGACTCAGTTCCGCCGGGCTGGACTTTGGATCGATCGCAACAGCAGCAGTCAACGCCGCCACGGCTTCGTTCTGCTGATCCACTTCTGCCAAAGCCTCGCCCAGAAAGAACGCAGGCCGGAACTCCTGGGGCTTCTGTTCATGCGCACGTTTTAGATGTAGAATCGCCTCGGCTGGCTGTTTTGATCGCAACAGCACCTGACCCAGATTTATGTGCACTTCATAGATATCGGGTTGCAGTTCCAAAACCTTACGGTATTCAGGAATAGCCAACGCATCCCGGCCCAGTTGACTGTAGGCAATCGCCAGACTGAAGTGCGAGCCCACGTCGGCAGGGTCCGCCGTAACCAGCTTGCTGAAGATCTCGACAGCGGCCTCAAACCGACCTTCATCCAAAGCCTTTTCGCCGGCGGCAGAGGGATCAGAGGAGGCCGTCTGCGCAATCCCCGCCGTAGGCGCAAGCGCCAGCAGCAGGAGAATAGGCAGTATCCGCATACGTCTGCCTCGATTGTATCCCGCGCGATTCCCGGAAGGTTGACGCAAATCCTTAAGGCTTCCTCACAGGCATGGGTTTCCAATTCTCAGTGGAACCGACGTTCGGATTAAAACTGGGATCGTCGGTGCCCGCATACGTTCCCTGCGCGTTTACCCAATAGTGCGTAAAGGTGGTCGGCAATTCGACCGGCGCTCCGGAATCATACGGATTCGCATAGGTCTGAACGCCGCCGATCGCCTCCCGGAAGCCGGTGTTGTTCTTATCCTGCGAAGCTCCACGCGCGTCGACAACGCCTTGCCAGTTCTTCGCCGACCAATCGCGATATTGGCGAGCCGCCTCCGCGTAGGCAGTCGAATTCTGCAGGTTCTGCGCCATGATGCCGCGCATCCCGAACGCGCCGCCATCGGTGGCCGAGATCTGGTCCGATACCAAAGGCAACCAGGTCGAGTAGCCAGGCCACTGGCTGGCATCGGACAGCGCCGCCGTCATCGCCATAGTCTGGGTATCGTAAGCCGGAGCGATGTGGCACTTCACCAAGCCCTGCCAAGTCACGCCGCCCACCGTGTACGTCACATCGAATTGATACGCCTGCGAGAAACCCTTCACGGCTGACGCTGGCCTGCCCTGACCCACACGTAGATTCTGTGGACGCAGAGCCCCCAGTTTCTCCTGCACGAATCGGCCGGGAGGATAGTTTGGCGGCAATCCTGCGTTGCCCACCATCACCGTGAACGCCTTGTTATCCGGCGCGACCAGTGTCAACGCGAACTGGCCATCCTCACCCGGCTTCCAACCCTGCGGCAGAGCGAAGGAGAAAAACTTTCCGCGTCCAATCGTGAGTTCCGCCGAGCTTTGTTCCCGCGACGGACCCCGACCCGGAGACGCAGGTGCCGCCGTGCCAGTAGAATTCGGCAGCAACGGTTGAACTTCGTGCATGCCTTCCGGAATCGAGACAGATTGGGTGGTGGCTGCACATCCATACAACAGGCCGAAGCATCCGGCGGCCACCACAACACGCAATAAAGTCGAGAGCCTCACAACTCCTCCTCTTAAGGTTGCTGCGGTTGATCAGAGTTTTGTCCTACGAACCTACCATAGCTAATTTACACTCCGCACTAAGTCTGCGCCTTCTGGATTCTCAGTTACGATAAATAGTATCCTTGCCCGTTTCTCTCAGCCACTTCGCCCTTCTACTAACCGTCGCTTTGATCGGCGGCATCGCCAACGCCCTAGCCGGGGGCGGAACGTTTCTAGTATTCCCTACCCTGATGCTCAGCGGCCTGGATGCCATCGTCGCCAACGCGACCTCCGCTGCCACCATGTTGCCGGGTGGCGCAGCCTCGGCCTGGGTCTACCGAAAAGGTTCTGAATACGACCGGAAACTGCTGCGGTGGCTGATCGCGATGAGCATCCTGGGTGGCATCACCGGCAGCATTCTAGTATTGCTGACGCCCAGCGCTCGGTTCGCGAAAATGGTCCCCTATCTGATGCTGAGCGCGGCCCTCGTCTTCACCTTCTCAGGGCAAATCCAACGCGCCGCCGCCAGCCATATCTCCGACAAGGTCCGCGGCTCCATAAATTGGGTGCCGCTGATCATTGGCCACTATCTGATCTCAGCCTACGGAGGCTACTTCGGCGCGGGCATGGGCGTGCTGATGATCGTGCTGTACACTTTAACCGCGAATCTGGACGTGCAACAATCCGCAGCCCTACGCTTTTACTGCACGCTCGGGATCAACGGCCCGGCCGTGATGATCTTCGCGTTGCGGGGAGCGGTGGACTGGAAGCTCTCCATACCGATGGCCATCGCCGCAGTAGCAGGTGGATACTGGGGCGCACATCTGGTACGAAAGATGAGCGTCTTGACGGCTCGCAGAGCAGTGCTCGTGTTCGCGTGGGCCATCAGTATTTGGCTGCTGTTGCGGTAGACCACATCCCTCAACCGATGTGGCGTGAGCTTTAGCTTGCACAGGAGCTTCAGCGCCGCAATCAACATTCCGAAGCGAGCCTAAAAGCCTCTCTGCTCGATGAAATCGCGCGCCACGTCAAAACAGATCGGGTGATCGGGGTGGTGATCGGGGGTGATCGGGGTGATCGGGGTCAAGGTGATCGGGGTCAACAAGGTGATCGGGGTCAAAGACCTCATCTCCCTAACCCCGAGCCCGAGTCAAATCTTCAGCAGCAACTTGCCCGAGAGATCGGGTAAAACAGGGATAGTACAGCGTCGTCGACCATGCGCGCCCGAACCGGGTTGCTCTCCACACCTATCGAAGGATCCCAACAGTGTCCGGAGTCAAGCGGGCATGAGAAAATCGATTTTGCCAGAGATGTCCGGCTTGGCGCTGCCGGATGGGTTGCCAGCGGGCGTAATCGGCGTGGTGCGAGCAAAGGCCTCTGCCAGGGTGTCCTCGCGCTCAGGCGCGGCTAACCTCGTCATCGAATAATACGTTTTCATGGTGATTGCCGCGCTAAGTGATGTGGATGCGCAACGCCGGGGGACAACCGCTCGGGCCAATCGGCCATGCTCAGATAGAGTCGTAGCAGTCTGGCACCGCGTAGTCCCGATTACCCGCGGGCTTCAATCTGGAAACTTCCGGTGATCCAGTTCCCCATTCCAGTGGCGGCTTAGTTTCCCTAAGATCGATCATCCGCAAGAA
>JBDTUY010000346.1:0-5616 GCA_040007495.1 Acidobacteriota bacterium
AATTCCTGTGCAATAAACGTGCGGAAGCGAGCCGAATCCAACACGCCCGCCATACCGATGACGCGATTTTTCGGAAACTTCGAGGCTTGGAACGCGGTCCAGCACATCGCATCCAAAGGATTGGTAACCAACACTAAAATCGCATTGGGGGAGTACTTGGCAATCTGCTCCGTAACGCTCTTCACCACTTGGTGATTGGCGACCAGTAAGTCGTCACGGCTCATACCCGGCTTCCGCGCCAGGCCTGCCGTGATCACAACAACGTCGGAGTTCGCGGTCGGTTCATAGTCATTGCAACCGGTAATGCGAACGTCATAGCCTTCGACAGGGCCCATTTGCAGCATGTCGAGAGCCTTGCCCTGCGGAATACCTTCGACGAGGTCGACCAGGACCACATCACCCAACTCTTTATAGGCGAGGTTCACGGCGCAGCTCGCGCCGACGTTGCCTCCGCCAACTACGGTTATCTTTTTACGCATGTCCTTTATTATTGCAACAACGCGGCGAACGGTGCCATTTGCCACTTGGCGGAGGGAAGCCAGCGACTGCGATGGAAGCTACGGACTCCAAACATGCAAGCGCTACAATGTTTGGAAAGCGGCCTGTTGATCCACGCTGCTCCATTCAAAGTGACGCATTCCACTCTAGTCGCGCTGGGAGTTCGATGGCTCCATCGGAAGTGCTCGGTTGTGTTGTACGAGTTCGCGACGGTTGCCGATGAGAATCCGGATGTGATTGGTTGGGCCGAAGGTGTTTCCTTTCTGATTGAGTGCAAGGTTTCGCGACCCGACTTCCTTCGTGACTCACAAAAGCCGGTTCGTCGGAACGCAGCCTCCGGTATGGGCCATCGCCGGTACTATATGTGTCCGGCTGAGCTGATCCAACCGAAGGAAGTTCCTCCGAATTGGGGATTGTTGTGGGTCGCGCAAGGTCATGTGACGGTCAAGAAGGAATCTCGCGGACATCCCAAACGTAACGTCATGGCGGAGGTCTCGTTCATGAGTGCGATGTTGCGCCGTGCACAAATCCGCATCGGAACGCGGCCACTGTCGGAATGGCTGCGCGGAGAGAATCGCTTTGAAGCAAAGCGTGGCCAACCCCCGAACGCTTCTGCAGTGCGATCTGAATTAAACGCCAAAGGGAAGGCCGCAGAATAGTAGGACCTTTAAAATCCTCGTAATCCTTAGAAAAATGCGCTATAATGGTAGTTGCGTAGGCATTCCAGCCCACTTACAGCGCGTCAGAACTAAGTCTGACGAACTGGCCTCCCTTCCTTAGGCGTTTTCACAACCTAAGGAGGTTGCATGTTCGAGTCTCTTCCATCCGGAACGTTTCTATTCGCGCGCAGCGCACGTCTTCCGCCTACCTGGGAATTAGAAGACGCTTCCGTCGGTCGAGGATGGTCGCGCCTGACTTCCAAACTGGACTCGCTGATGATTGAAAAGCTACTGGCTCCGACCGAGTGGAAATACTTCTTCATGGCAGATGGCCTCACTGCAACCTGCTTCGGATTCAATCGCAAGAAGATGCTGGATTGCGCCTTGGAGCGTTTGACCACTGCTGTACGCCGCAGAGCCTGCAATAGTCTTGAAATCCACGACGTAAGCATGCAGTCGTACTTCGGCTTTCCGTACGTCAGTATCTCGGCCCACGCGCGTCACATCCAGACGGGTTCCTTCTTCATAGGCCAGTCATGAGGCGCAGCCTGTGACCGGGAATGAAGAACAGATCGCCTGGGCCAATCGAATCAAGCTGACTGTCAACGTTGAATTCGACCGAGTCGCGGAAGCCTTGCGAACGGCAGGAGCCAAGCGCGCCAGCAGCGGTCAGCCGCATACCGATGCCGTGATCGCAGTACTCGAACAAAAACGCACCGAAGTAATGGACCACGAAGACGCCGGATACTTCATTAGGAATTGGCAGGAGCTTCGCAACCAAGTGCGAAACCTTGTGATGGAAGATGCCGGCTTCCAACGCCTGCAGGCCGCTGACAGAAAGCAATCCCATGCCATTTGAACCGACTATTCCACTCAAACATCGCTATACGTTGGTGCCTGCGCCCCACACAAATTTTGAAAGCAATAGCAGTTTGCGCGCCTCACGATCGGGAAGCAGCGAGTATTTGGAAAGGACTGAATTATGCAATACGTAATCGGTGGTTTTACCCAAGACAAAGGCTTTCGTGTATTCAATTTTGAAGGCGTAGCGGAGGATCGCTCGCGGACCTCGTATCAGGTACGGGCCGACCTCGCGCTGCTCCGGAAATACGGCATCCAGACGCAGGAGTTGTCACTGCTGTGCCGTGGTCTGCTGGAGCATCGCGATGAGACCGACCAATCGCGGACATTCGTCTACACCGAGAAAGAAATGAGCCTGCACGCAGAATCCGCCGCTCGAGATGTGGCCGCAAGGCGCAAAGCCCCACGCCGCCCGCCCACTGCAAACCTTGGCGGAGCATGGCGCACGACTCCCGAGAACAGCTTGTCCGACCTCCCACAACTCTCCACGGAGCAAGCGGTCTAATGCAACGCAACTTACGCAAAACTCCAAAAGTTAGCTGATTACGGGCTTCGTTGCGACCCGGGTATAATCACCCCATGTGCAATCAGCACGATCCTCCGCATTTGGATCGCGCTCCGGCTATTCGATAAGAGCGACGGTACCGCAATAAGGATTCGTCGAGTCGAAGCCTTTTCTTATTCTCTGGTGCTTGTGGTACATTTCCCTCATGCGCACCTTCAGCCGAATTCTGGGAACACTTCGCTCGACCCTGAGCCTGACATTATTGATCGCCGCAATGGGGTGCGCCGCGCAGGCCCAGCAGAGTCCGGCCGCGCGCCCGTTGACGATCTACTGGATCGATGTGGAGGGCGGCGCATCAACGCTGATTGTGAGCCCCACGGGGGAATCGCTGTTGGTGGACACCGGCTTCCCCGGGCAAGGCGATCGTGACGCGCAGAGGATCCTGGCCGCCGCAACCGACGCTGGCGTGAGCCGCATCGATCACCTGGTGATCACGCACTTTCACATAGACCATGTGGGCGGGGTGCCAGGTTTAGCCAAGTTGATCCCGATCCGCCATTTCATCGACCATGGCGAAACCGTCGAGACCGACGCCCGCAGCATGCCGACCTTCGATGCCTACAAAGCCCTGGCCGAGGGGAAACGAACCATCGCAAAACCTGGCGACAAGATCGCGTTTGGCGGGGCAAACCTGGATTTGACCGTCGTGAGTGCGGCAGGCAAGGTGATCGAGCAGGGGCTGAAGCGGGGCGTGTCCGCCAACTTCTGCGAAGGCGCTGAGCAAAAGCCGGTTGACACGACCGAGAATTCCCAGAGCGTAGGATTCCTGTTGACCTACGGCCGTTTCTCTTTTCTGGACGTAGGCGACCTGACCTGGGATCGCGAAATGCAGCTCGCCTGCCCGGTGAATAAGATTGGCGAGGTCTCTCTGCTGCAAGCCACGCATCATGGTTTTTCGGGCGGCCTATCGGGTTCGCCGGCTCTGATCTGGTCTCTGAAGCCGGAAGCCGTGGTGGTGAACAATGGAGGCCGCAAGGGCTTCAGCAATGACGGGTACAGCGTGCTAGCCAAGATCCCCGGGACGCCTGATATCTGGCAGGGTCATCGCGGCGAAAGCAACGACGAAGCTCACAACACGCAGGAAGACATGATTGCGAATCCGGCAACCACTGGAGACAAGGGAAACTGGATCAAAGCGTTGATATCGGCGGACGGGTCCTTCACCATAACCAACGGACGGAATAATTTCAGCAAGTCGTATAAAGCCCGTTAAGCCCGCAATTGATTGTCCAACGCATATGGAAGGGATGGGTGGCAAGCTGCCACATTCCGAAAAAGCCGCTTTAGTAACCGGAGCCAGCCGAGGTATAGGTCGCGCCATTGCAGTCCGGTTGGCATCGGAAGGCATCCGCGTCGTCCTGTGCGCCCGCGACCAATCAGCGCTTAACGGGGTCGTGGCACAGATCCACTCAAACGGAGGCCAGGCCGAATCGATTGCACTGGATTTGCGCCTACCGGAATCCGCCCAGTCCGCGGTCGATTTTGCACGAGAGCGATTTGGCACCATCGATATTTTGGTAAACAATGCGGGCGCGACCAAACGCGGTGATTTCCTCGATTTGACGGATGCCGACTTCGCCGACGGTTTCGCCCTGAAGTACTTCGGTGCTGTTCGCTTGACTCGGACCGCGTGGCCTCTGCTGAAAGATCGCAAAGGTTCAGTGATCTTCATCTCCGGCGTAGGAGGCCGCACGCCTGGCGCTCAGTTCACCATCGGAGGCTCAGTGAACGCGGCGCTGCTGTCCTTCACCAAAGCGATTGCCGAGCTCGGCATCCGCGACGGCGTGCAAGTGAATGCAATCAATCCCGGTACGATCCGCACAGACCGATTCACGGCGCGATTGAACACGATGGCCGCGCAGCAGGGACTGGACCCGAAGGCTGCGGAGGCTGCTTACATTCAACAAGCCTCCGTCACGCGTATCGGTGAACCGGAAGAGATCGCCGCACTGGTCGCTTTCGTGGTCAGCCGCGAAGGACGTCTGCTGCACGGCTCGCTGATCGACGCCGATGCAGGAGCCACCAAGACCATTTGACGGTTGTGGTGGCATTCTTAACCGTTCGCTCAGTGTTCACAGCCAACTACAGAGCCGCGACCAAAGGAAGCGGTCTGCCCCCTATAACAGACGCCGTACACTAAGAGACGATCTTCATGAACGAATCTATAACGTCGGTCGGCATTCTGCATCCCGGCGCAATGGGCGTCACGGTCGCGGCGAGCGCGCGCAACAGCGGATGCGACGTGTACTGGGTCTCAGAAGGCCGTGGCGAGCGTACGCGATCTCGCGCGGAACAGGCCGGGTTACTTGACGTCGGCTCCCTGGCCGAATTGTGCCGCCGCTGCCAGCTGATCGTCAGCGTATGTCCGCCGGAGTTCGCCGAGTACTTGGTTGATCAGGTGGTCGAACTCAATTTTCGCGGCACCTACCTGGATGCCAACGCAGTCGCGCCAGCCTGCAAGCTGCGAATGGCGGCAAAGTTGGTTGATCAGGTGGTCGAACTCAATTTTCGCGGCACCTACCTGGATGCCAACGCAGTCGCGCCAGCCTGCAAGCTGCGAATGGCGGCAAAGATGGAGGCAGCGGGTATTCATTTTGTCGACGGCGGTATCATCGGGCTGCCTCCGAAAGCCAACGGAGAAACTTGGCTGTTGTTATCCGGTCCACAGGCCGCGCACATTGCGCCCTGCTTCGCGAAAGGCCCGGTCGAGCCGGACGTGATTGGTGCTGAAATTGGTAAAGCCTCGGCTGTGAAGATATGCTACGCGGCACACAACAAGGGGTCGATTGCGCTGGCGACCGCGATGCTCGCAACCGCCGACCACTTTGGCGTCTTGGAAGAGGTCCGGAAGCAATTCAACCGGCGTGGCTCGAAACTCCCGCAGATCGAAGCCGATATCGTGCGTGCGATCCCCAAAGCCTGGCGCTGGGCTCCTGAGATGCTTGAGATTGCGGCTACATTCCAAGCAGCGGGACAGCCGCCGGGCTTCCATGACGCGGCTGGCGTGCTCTATAGTCGTGTGGGTGAATTCAA
>JBDTUY010000347.1:0-5578 GCA_040007495.1 Acidobacteriota bacterium
CGGCTGGGAGTTTGAACCCTGGGGACCGCCCAATTTCTACCGCTTCCAAACCGGCGAAAATCACATTCGGATGGGCGGCCTGCAGGAACGCCGCGAGCTAGTCGCTGGCAGCAAGATGATCGGCTTCGAGTGCACCATCACAGTGGACAATCTGGACGAAACCATCAAGTCCATCGAGAGCCACGGCGGCAAGATGATCACGCAGAAATTCCGCATCCCCGGCATCTGCACCGTAGCCTATTTCCAGGACACGGAAGGCAACGTGGCCGGAGTAAGC
This sequence comes from Acidobacteriota bacterium, assembly GCA_040007495.1. Lineage (GTDB taxonomy): Bacteria > Acidobacteriota > Terriglobia > Bryobacterales > Bryobacteraceae > Palsa-187. The sequence goes on from JBDTUY010000347.1 coordinate 278, forward strand.
GAGCTAGAAAAAAACGCTCAACCGTAGGAGGCGGATACATCCGCCTCCCGTCCAATTCGCAACCAAAGGAAACGTTCCAAGTGCGATGTGGGGTGAGCCTCCAGGCTTGCAAGCCGGACGCCGGTCCGGCTATAAGCAGAGGAGCAGGAAACCCCACAACCGACCGTAATCCCCACCCGACCATGACCGGCACAATCCAACAAATCAGCATCTCCCCCGGCGGCGTACCCAACCACGCGATCCCCGAAGCCACCCTCACCACCACCGGCATCCAAGGGGAAGCATGGCGCTACCCCTTCCACGGCGGCCTCAAACGAGCCATCCTGCTGATCACCTCCGAAGGCCTCGACGACCTGACCGCACAAGGCTTCCCCGTCTACCCCGGAGCATTAGCCGAGAACCTGACCACTCTCGGCCTCAACCGCCGTCTGCTCCGCTTGGGTCAACAATTCCAAGTGGGTCAACCAGACACGGGACAAGCCATCATCCAACTAACGCAAGTCCGTCTCCCCTGCGACACGCTAAGCGTCTACAGGCCCACCATCCAAGCAGCAATGTACGACGCCCGCGCCCAAGCCTGCGACCCCAAATCGCCAGTCTGGGGCCTCAGCGGCTTCTACGCCTCAGTCATCGAACCAGGCGTATTGCGTCCAGGCGATCCAATCTCGCTACTGGAATAACGGGTGCGGAAAACAACAGCATGACGACCACCGAGCATTGGATCGCCGCCATCCAGCGCGCCTCTGCCCCGGCCGGACCCAACCCTTTTCCCAACCGCGTTGTGCTCGGACCGAGGAAGCGCCACTATTAGTTGGAACATCGGGTGGGCAATATCCGGATGATAGCCGAGACCTGAGAGGTTTACGTGTAGGCATGATTAAATTCGACGCAGCGCATCGGGCTGTTCATTACCCCTCGGACCGGCGGTTTCGCATCTGGGTCAAACCATCGGTGCTTGTGGCCGTGCTCTGTCTGGTAATGATCCCGATCGCCATCGCTTGGGTGCAGGCGTCGATGTACGGTCTGCCATATCTCGCTCCGGTTGCAGCGTTTGATGCCGCCACGTTCACGGGAGTGCATGGCTTCCCGTGGTGGATTCGCTGGGCGCACTTCTTCAATTTTGTCTTCCTGACGATGCTGGTCCGCAGCGGCCTGTCTATCCTGGTGGACCATCCACGTCTCTACTTCAATAACGGCTGCACTCCGGGCACGGAATGGATTCGTTTTACTCCGATGCAGGTCCCCAAGGACCGCGTATGGAGAGCCAGCGACGATGACCGCTACATCTCGCCTTTGATTGCGACGCCCGGCTATCGGCATAGCGTCGGAATCGCGCGCTCCTGGCACTTCCTTGACGTCTATGGATTCATTATTACCGGCCTGATTTTCATTCCGATGCTTTTCCTATCCGGGCAATGGCAAAGGCTGGTGCCGGATTCCTGGTCCATTCTGCCGCAGGCCTGGGCGACCTTTGTCTACTATGCGAATTTCCACTTTCCGCCTGAACCCAACGGTTTCTACGCTTATAACGCCGTACAACAAATCTCATATTTTTTCGTAGTATTCGTATTTGCGCCCATCTCGATTGTCGCGGGCGCGGCAATGTCCCCTGCGATGGTCAATCATTTCCCTTGGTTTCCTCGCATGTTTGGGGGACGGCAAGGGGCTCGCTCGATCCATTTTCTGATGATGCTGGCCTGGGTCGGGTTCATCGGCATACATGTCTCACTGGTGATCGCGACCGGCTTCGCGCGCAACATGAACCACATTGTTCTGGGGACGGACGATCAGCGGCCGCTCGGAATGCTGCTCGGGTTTGTGGGTCTCGCAGCGGTACTTGCCTCGTGGGTTGCGGCCCATTATATTTCCTGGAAGGCGCCCCGCCTGCTGCAGCACGCGCAGAAAGCCGTGTCCCTCCCTCTGCGGCTCGCTTTGATCAATCGGCTCCGCCCCAGAAGCCGTTATACGAAGGAACAAATCTCGCCCTACTTCTGGTCGAATGGCAAACCTCCCACCAGGGACGACTGGAAACGCTTGCAGCAGGGCGATTTCCGGGACTACAGGCTCAAGGTAGGCGGCCTGGTGGAGAACCCGGTGGAATTGTCGCTGCCGCAACTCAAAGCGCTCGAAGCGGAAGAACACATCACCATGCATCACTGCATCCAGGGCTGGTCCGGCATTGCGCAATGGAATGGGGTGTCCATGAATACGATCGTCCAACTCGTCAAGCCGAAGCCGTCCGCGAAGGTGGTCGCCTTCTTCTCTTTTGGTGAGGATCAATACGCCGAACCATACTACGACACACAGAGCATGGAGAACGTGCTGAAGCCCGAATGCATGCTCGCTTACCGGATGAACGGCGACCCACTGCCGAGCGAGCATGGCGCTCCACTCCGACTGCGGGTGGAGAATCAACTCGGATACAAGATGGTCAAATGGATCGAGCGCATTGAGTTCATCCAATCCGAAAAAGAATTGGGTAAGGGCGAAGGCGGGGCCAATGAAGATAACGAATACTTCGACCTGCTGCCCAACATCTAGGCGGTGGGCTTGGTGGCCTGAAGCTTCTCGCCATTCGGCCAAGCAATCGTGAGGAGGAAGGCGGACTCTTCCAAGGCTTCCACCTCGTGGCGGATCGATGCGCCGAACGTCAGGGCATTGTTGACGGCAAGACGATGCGCCTCGCCCTGCGCGGCAAATCGTATCGAACCTTTCAACACTTGAACGGAGATGGTTCCATTCGCGTGGTGTTCCTTCAGAATGGAGCCTTTCTCCATTGAGATGAGCACCATCCTGAAATCCGGTTTCTTGAAAAGAGTTCGAGCAAAATGGCCCGCCGCCCACGGCCTCGCTTTCTCAGACTCCACCATCTCCCGCGCCAGATCGAACTGCGCCAGATTTTCCAGCATCGTGCCGTCGTCCGCCAAGCCTTCGGTCGCCATCTATTGGTCCTCTCTTCTTGACGCCACGCTACGCGACGACAACCCGATAGTCCTTCGGGAAAACCAGAGCCGCCTGCCACCTCCACAGGTTTTCTTGGATTCGGTAAAGGTGGCTCCCCAACTCTCGCACAACCGGACCATAATTGATTCCCCCGGCTCATCCCCACCAATCCCATCCCCGATACACTAACAGCATGACGACCTCCGAGCATTGGATCGCCGCCATCCAGCACGCCTCAGCCGAGCCGGACCCAACCCTGTGCAACCGGCTCATCACCAAGCTGCACTACCGCCTCTCCGAAGCCCTGGCCAACCACTTGACTCGCGAAGCCGGTCCCAACTTCCACACCTGGGCCGTCTGGGGTTCGCGCAAGGCAGGCGTCACCATCCGTCAGGAAGATCTCGATAGCGCCATCACCAACGCGACCACCACCGCAGGCATCGTCGGCAGCATCGTCGGAGCCGCCGCAGGTGTCTTCTTCCAGCGTCAACGTCGCAGCAGTTCCAACACCCGCGCCGGAGACTACCTCACCGCAGCACTAGGCGCTGGCATCGGAGCATTCACCGGAGGCTGGACCGGCAAACAGCTTGCCATCTGGAGCCGAGCCAAGGCCGCCCAGCTAATCCTCGAAGGCAATCGCACCGTCCTCCAAGACATAGGCGTGCAATCCGCCCGTTTCCTGCAACTTCTGGAAAATGAACTTCTGGAAAACGGCGCGCTCCCCGCCGCCCGAGCAGCCTTCTTCGCAGGCCTCCGCCCCGGCCCAACCGAGCATCACGGCCAGGATCGCCTCGCCACCGCCTTCCATTCCTACCTGGAAGCCTTCGACTCCGACGATCTAACCACCAAGCGCGAGGCCATGATCGCAGGCAACTGCGAAATCGTATACCACGAGCACATTCGCCTGGAGCCCTACATCCGCGGTGCGATGCCGATCATAATCCAACGCTGCGCAACCCAACGCCTGATGACCTATGAAATCGGCAACCGAGTCCTAATGGTAGGCGAGCACCTACCAGGCGTTACCAGCCCAACCGCAGCCGGAAACTGGGCAAAAATAGAAGACCGAATGCACTACGTGTTCGCCCTATTCAGAAAATTCCACGAGACCCCAGAAGTCTTCTCCCGCCCCTACTCCTGAGATGGAGATGATTTGGGGTAAGGGAACTAATTCACGACGCGGAACGGTGACAACCAATGGTGTTTGAGTGCAATGTCCCCACTTGCCCCACTTGCCAAAGATTTATGCATTGTTGCCAACGTCGCCCCAGTCATCTTGGGCGGCACGAGGCAACTAGGGCGTCTCAACCTTTGATATGTGTGAGGAACGCGCCTGCTGGTTCATCAATTCTAAAAACCGGCTCTCGACGGCGTGTCCCCGATCTTGAACAACCGTCGCATATCGAAATGCCGATCCAAGGCCTCCCGTGCCGCTTCAAAGAGTGATTCGTTGGCAATTCCGGAGTGAATCGGTTCACTGAGTTTCCCATACCACTCCTTGAACGAAGGCATCTGGTCGCGATACACGGATGGCAGGCCTTTGTAATACGCTTCCATCAGTTCATCCCCAGAGCATCTCCCCGTTTCCCCAATTACCCTCCGCGTGAATCGTTCCATGAAGACACGGAGATAAAATAGTCCGGCAAGTGTCTTTCCACCGTGGATAGCGACTATTGCGTCGCGAAAGTAATCTCGATCTTCCCTCGGAATATAATTTGGCACTTCCACAAACTCCATAGGGGATCGCCCGTGTAGCCCAAGCTTCCATCTGTCCCTCTTGACCATAAAGGCTTCAGGCGTTCCGAGGCATCGCTGGCACTGGAAAGTTAGGCAGAAAAGCTGCACCCCGGTAGACTCGTAATCTGCGTCGGGCTCTAAGTTGCTTCTACGGGTTTGCAACACGTCGTGATACCAAACTGGTCTAAATACTTCTCGTTCATCACAGGGCGTGCAGAAAAGCTTGGGATTCTCAATGATCAACGTCAGCACTGCGCTTCTGAGTGCTCCCCCAGGTCCCTGCTGGAAAAGCTGCTTATCCGACAGACTAAAGTGGGGCCTGTCCAATCCCGGGTCTCCAGACACCAATCCCATTGGCTTGGCCTTCGCCACCCATTCCGCTATTGAACCCTCAACATCAATCGAGACTTGTTGGTAGAGGTGCCTTTCTTCCAGTAGCATCTTAAGTCTCTGGCTCGCATTACGACTTATGTACTGAATTAATTCCTCGCGGAGAACTAGCATTCCGTCAGGAGACTGGTGCATCCTTTAATTCTACTAGGACTTTCCAGACGGTCTTTAAAGGGGGAAACGGGGACGGGGGGGAAACGGGGGGAAACGGGGACGGGAAACGGGGGAAAC
>JBDTUY010000348.1:0-5561 GCA_040007495.1 Acidobacteriota bacterium
CGTTGGGAGTTGGGTTGGTAGGCATGATTCAAGGGGGTCCCGACGCTCCTCTATTGCGGCGGGTTAATGGAATCCGCAAGCAACTGGTCCTCGGGCTGGGCTTCCTGTTACCACCCGTCCGGTTTGTTGACAACGTAAAACTACGCCACCGGGAGTACGCGATTCTTATCAAGGGTTATGAAGTCGCTCGTTTTGAGCTTGCGCAAGGCTGCGATTTGGCGATCGCCAATGAGCCCGACGTAGCCACAATTGAAGGAATCTCCGGCAAGGAGCCGAGCTTCGGTATGCCGGCAATCTGGACTCCCTCAAGCAAATCGATGGAAGCACGATCAGCCGGCTACACGGTTGTGGATCATGTCAGTGTGTTGTGCACGCATCTGATGGAAGTGGTGCGGCTGCACGCTCACGAGCTGTTTGGATTGCAAGAAATGAAGAAACTACTCGACTTGGTGTCAACAGAAAACCCCAAGGCCGTGGAAGAAGTTGTGCCAAAGTTGCTATCCCTCGCGATGATACACCGCGTATTTCAGAATCTGTTGCGTGAGCGCATTTCAATTCGGGACGGGGTCACCATCCTGGAAGCTGCCGGCGAGGCGTCGCTCACGACCAAGAATATCGTGCTGATTACCGAGTACGCGCGTCAGGCGATTCGCCGATCCGTGATCGAGCCGTTCCTGGGCCGCGACGAAAGTCTGAGTGCCTATGTGCTGGAAGCGACCTTGGATGAGACTCTCTCATCCTCAGTACAGCACGGAGAAATTACCAGCCATCTTGCTCTGGCGCCCAATTTGCTTCGCGAATTCATGAATCGCGTGGAGGAGAAAGTCGGTTCGCCATCCACACCAGTCGCCGTACTCGTATCCTCCGCAACTCGTTATTTCTTACAACAGCTGTCTGAATCCACTTTGAAAAATGTCTTCTTCTTATCGCATGGCGATATTCCTCCGGCCACGCGCGTAGTCAGCCTCGGAGTGATTCGATGAGAAGGCAATATTGCGAGGATTTGCGATGACATTCCGATTAAAGCTGTTTTCCAGGGATTCTCCAACGAAAACCGATGGAGAAAGCTTCAAGGCGGCAGCAGACACCTCGGGGGCCTCCTCCTTCGGGGCCACTGTTGTCGCCTTGGCTGATGTTAAAGAGCGGGCGAAGGCGCCGTTGGCGGAACAGCCTAGATTAACGCCGCCGGGCGTGGGACAGCCTTACATCAAAATATATGCCGCTCCAAGTGTCGCGCAAGCCATGCTTGCCGCTCGACGCGAGCTAGGGGACGATGCGATTCTGATTCAGACGAAACGTCTGAATTCAGCGGACGATCCGTCGCGCCAATACGAAGTGACATTCGGTGTGATCGAGGGAGCGGTTTTGCCCACTCCCGAGCAACCCGTTCTCGGGGCTCCCCCGCAGGTGGTTTCCCATCTGCCGCCTCCGGTTTCATCTCCAGTCACATCTCGCGTCGGGGCGGGGGACCCTGAGACTGATCCGGCTTTGATAAAGGAAGTCACGCAATTGCGTCAGGATATCGCCGGTTTGTACGAGATGATGTCGCGCCAGTTCTTGACATCGCCAACGGCACCACAATCCGCGCGACGCTCCGCACGCATCCGACGGCTACTTATTCAAAGCGGTTTGGACGAAGATCTCGCTTCAGAATGGGCGTTGGAGTTGGAAAGTCTAATGGTAGGCGAGAACGCGGCGGACGATGCAGATTTAGACGCCGGCACGCTGGAACATTTCTTGAGTTCGAGAATTTCCGCCGATGCTTCCCTCGGTACCGCAGATGCTAACAACCGGGCAGTTGCCTTAGTGGGACCGCCAGCGGCGGGAAAGACGACCGCGCTGATCAAGCTCGCTTTGGAGTATGGCCTGTTGCAGAGCCGCTCCGTTGAAATCTTTGCATTCGATCCCCGACGCGTGGAGATGAATCGGGTGTTGGAAACAACGGCCAGCATGATCAATATACCGTGCAAGTCATTCACAACCGTAGCGGCCCTAAAAGCCGCGCTGCGGGTGCCGCGAGCTGCAAAGACTCTGGTTTTGGTAGACACCGGTGGATTCGCTTCGGGCTGTGTTGAACAGGAAGAGGAATTTGCAGACTTCGTTAGTAGCGGTTCCGACGTCGAAGTTCACTTGGTCTTGTCCGCTGCCTGGCAGGCACGAAGCTTGCGTGGGGCCGTGGACTATTTCGAAATCTTCCAGCCAAGCCGTTTGCTGTTCACCATGCTGGATCACGCAGGGATGACGGGTCCACTGCTACAGGAAGCGTGGCGCACAGGAAAGCCACTTTCTTTCTTCAATAACGGCCCGTTAGGTTCTGGAAATATAACACCCGCATCGGTTCATCTGTTGCTAAACGGGCCGGATGAGCCGGCCAGGGTTCAATAAGGACGAAAGGTCTTTTTGGTTTTCGTGGAAACGTTCGCACCAGCGCCCGCAACCCAGTTCACACCGGAGGAACGGGAGGAGTTAATCCTCCAGTCGATGCCGCTTGTCTATTCGATCGCGCGCCGTTTGATCGGGGCGCTGCCTCCCGACATTTCGATCGAAGACCTGGTTTCCGCGGGGACTGTCGGATTGATTCGTGCAGTCGACAACTTCGATACTGCCGTAGACGTGAAACTCGCGACCTACGCCGCGCACCGGATTCGCGGGGCCATGTTGGACAACGTTCGCGCCAGTGATTGGGTTCCCCGCAGGCAGCGCGCACACCTCAAACGTCTGCAAGACGGCATGGCGTCCGCGCAAGCGAAATACCAACGTTTCACCGTATCGGACGAAGAGGTCGCGGTGGAGTTGGGCGTATCTCCCGAGGAATACCGGGAAACGCTCGCCTCCGTTTCAGTAACCCGCGTCGTCAGTCTCGAAGAATCGGTCAGCGACGGTGAAAATCATCTCGACCATTCCTCAGTTGAGGCGCCGTCGGAAGCGCTGGAACGGGCACAGATGGCCGGGCTACTGGAACTCGCCGTGGATCGCCTTTCAAAAGAAGAGCAGATTGTGCTGAGTCTCTATTACCAGGAAGAGATGAGCCCGCAGGAAATAGCGCGCATCATGAAGCTTCCGGTAAAGCGGGTCTATCAGGTGAAGGCGCAGTCTATTCTGCGGCTCAGAACGGCTCTTGATCGCAAGCTATTACGGAAAGTAAAATCATGACCGATTCAATGAAAGATTCAAAGATATCTATCGAAACCGTAACTCATTTTATTCGGGAAACGCTGAAGTCCTGCTTCGCGGCGGCACCGGATGGGACGGCGATCATCGAGGAAATCTCTACACCGGAAGTCCACGCAGAGTGGTTATGGCTGGAACAGTCGTTCCAGGTGCCGCAAGAGATCGTGTTCTACGCCGGGGTCCCGAAGCTCTCGTCGGCAGAACTGAAAAGCGGAGCCGGCTCGACAGTCCCCGATCAGATCCCGGGATTCGTTGCCGCGCTAACTCGAAATTTGAGCGAGACCTTGCAGTCTGTAGTAATGCCCTCCAGACAGGCGGAGGCGGAACCGCCTGCGGACGCTATGCGCTTGGATTTCCAAGTGCGCATTCAGCAGAAATGTATCGATATCGCAATCGCCCTACCGGACGTCACCGCACTTCGGATTGCAGAGGGAAGGGGCAAGGTCTCGTCGAAACGCGGACGAAGCTCAGTCCTGGATGGCTTGATGGACGTTCAGTTGCCCGTTACCGTCTCACTTGGATCGAAAGAAGTGCCGTTGTTCGATGTGCTCAAGTTCGGGAATGGGTCTGTGATTGAATTTGATCACGGCTTAGACGAACCTGTGCAGATCATTGTAGACCGTCGCGTGGTGGCGCTCGGCGACATTGTGCTCATAGATGGAAATTACGGCGTTCGAATCTCGGAAATCTGCCAGCCGCAGATCCAACTATAACGGCCCATCGATCGGCCGCCCCAGCGTCACGTAAAAAGTTTGCGCGAATTCACCCCGTGCACGCGGAGTGGGTGGGGTGCATTTATCACGGACGGATGATCAAGAGTACTTGACCGAGATGTCGCCAGCATTGACGATTGCATATTTCGGGGATGTCGTGAGGGGTATCGAGGGGAGGCCGTAAGCATCGCCGGCCTCGCGCGGGATTGGCTTAGGCTACTGAGCTTTCTGTAGGACAGCCGCAGAGACTTTGGGCACTCGGCCCCAGGCAAACCACGATGCGCCTGGCCGCTGGGCGATAGCCGAAGCAACTTCCTTAGATGCATGCCCGGGCGCGGCCTGGCGCAAGCGTGTTAGAACTTCGCGCACGCGCTTCCGGCGTGAAAAACTACGTTTCGCAACTACAAGTAGACTCGCGGCGATCGCGACCGTAGGTGTAGCGATGTACGCGGATACAAAGTGTGGCATCTTATTACCTCCCTCTATTACGGGCTAAGGTAGCAGGTAGGGCACCATCCGTAAGCCTAGTCCTACGTTCATTTAGGCCATACGAGGCTGTCAGGAATTCGGCTTCCACCAGGAAAGTTGCTGCATTTTCGTGCCAACCCTTTTGTTCCAGAGAGGATGGGGTTAAAGTCGGGCTCCGATTACCCCGATAGAGTACTACCGATAGGGGATCAGATATGATTTCGTTCAAGCGCACCATCGAAGCCATCGATGCAATGGAAGAGGTTGCGCCCAAGTTGACCGCCTGGGCAGAGGGAATCAACGGGCTAATGATCGCGCTCGAAGACAGTGTTTCCATGTTTCCGGGCGATGACGCAGCCAGTTTTAAAGAAAGCTTTACAACCAAACGGTTGAAGCTGAACGATTCTTCCTCTCCGAAGCTAATTCAACAGATCACGACGGCAACCGGTGGAGAACTGCGGGCGTTCGCAGGCAATCTTGCAAGCTCCAGCGTGAAGAAGGAAGAAGAGTACAAGCGCATTATTCGCATTGTGGCGGACGCAGGGGCCGCGATAACCCAATCGGGTTCCCATCAAGCGCAGGAAATTGTCGAGTTTGCGTCCAAGCTCGACATCGTATCCCGCCTGGAGAGCATGGTCGAGATCCGGAAAGAGATTTCCAAACGCGTTGTCGAGCTAGAGTCACTGGCGTCCCGCGTCAAAAAAGGCAGTGACGATCATGCACAGAACCTCGAATGGGAGATCGACCGCGTACGCGAACGATTATTGACGGCTGAAACCTTAGCACAGACGGACCCACTGACGAAATTGGGTAATCGTCGGATGGTGGAACAATTGTTTGAAGCCGCGACCAAGAATGGTATAGGTTTCTGTTTTGTGCTCCTGGATCTGGACGGGTTTAAGTTGGTCAACGATCGATACGGTCATCAACAGGGGGATCAGATCCTGAAGGCTGTGGGAAGACTGCTGGCCAGGGAGGCGAGAGAAAACGAGGTCGCTTGCCGCTGGGGAGGCGACGAATTCGTCGTCGTCGCGAAAAACGGGGGGCTGGCAGCAGCTCAACTTCGGGCCTTTGAAATGATGTCAAACGTATTTGGTGAATTTGTAATCAATCACCAGGGCAAAGATCTGCGCGTTCAGTTGCACGCGAGCGTGGGTATTGCTGAATATCGAACTGTTCAACATTCCAGCTCATTACACGCAGGGTATT
>JBDTUY010000349.1:0-5547 GCA_040007495.1 Acidobacteriota bacterium
CACCGTACGCCTGCTCAATCAATGCCTTCAGCGGCAACCGAATGGTCACCTGCTGGCCAGTAATCTTCATGCCCGCCGAAAAGTTAGGGTCATCCAAAACTTCTTGAGCCACGGGCTTAATCGAGGCAACTTCAAATGCAGGCCTTCCTACAGTCTGTGCGAAGGCGCCAGCCACCAGAATGATCAACGCAACGCCGCTTCGCATCCACATGGTCAACATTCGTTCTAGTCAGTTCTCCGTCGGAGCCTTCTCCATATGCTCCACCACGATCGTGTCCACCAGACCCTTTTGCTGCTCCAGCTTCAACCCGATCTTCCCCAATCCTTCCGCGATCAGGTCCTTACGCATCTGCGCGACGTCGGCTGCATTCGCTGGGCCGCCCAGATTGTTGGTCGTGATCGGAGGCACGTCCACTTTGATGTCGAACGCTCCCTGCAAACCCGTCTTATCCACCACCACCACTGCAGGCGACAGCAGTCTCTCCAGCAGGAAAATCAACCCTCCGGGGCTGGACGCCTCAATTCGCATCCCGCCATTTGGAGTTTGTGAAACCGTCGCGCCACCAATCTGACCTCCCTGCTGACCGACCGCAATGTCGCGCGTGGCAGGGGACCGCTCTGGCTCCGCGGGGCCTTCCTTCTTCGGGAATTTGGGGCCATCCTTGCCTACCGTCAAAGCGTACATCGAGCCCTGCTTACTGGTCTTGCGAACGGTCGCCTTAAAACGATCCTCCAGTAGCGCCTGCAACATTAAAGGGACCTGCGCCTCGGTCGCGCCGTCCGGCATCTTCGCAGCGATCTCAAAAACCACGTAGTCAGGGCCGCCCTGGTTCTTGACCAGCCAGTCCGGCCCTTCAATTTGGCTCTGCGTGACATTGTAAGCGACCTCGATCATTGGTTCCAACGGAAGCCGGATGGTGACCTGCTGCGCGGTGATCTTCATCCCCAGCGAGAAATTCGGATCGGCCCGCGCCTGCTGTAGCGATGCGATCGGCTTGATCACAGCGACCTCAAATCGCGGACGAGGGGCGGCAGGAGGCTGTGCCAGCGCCTCAATGGCCGCTGCCAACAGAATGATTGCGGATCGTCGATTTATAGTGGAAGCCACGGGTACCCTATTACTCAGCGTGTCCTTCTAATTCTCCGTGGGAGCCTTCTCCAAATGATCGATGACGAGCGTTTCCACCGGATTCTTCTGCTTCTCCATCTTGAGTCCGATCTTTTCCATTGCGGCGAAGAGGCTTATTCGCGTCCATTCCTGCAGGTCAGCTGGTGCGATCGATCCATCCGCTGACGACAGGTTGCGGTCGAAGGGTGGAATCTCGAACTTGATGTCATACGAACCGTTTAGCCCGGTCTTATCGATCACCGGCGTCGGGAGCACTGCTTTAGAAAGGATCTCAATCAACCCAGAAGGTGACGATGCCTCCATTCGAGTGCCACCATTCGCACCGGCGCTGATTTTAACGCCCATGATTTGCATCCCGTTGGGGCCGCTAGTGAAGTCTAGATTGGAGGGTTGGTCGCCGCTCGGCTCCTTCTTTGGAAACTTCGGACCGTTCTTGCCAACCACCAGGGCGTACGTATCGGCCAGCTTGCTGGTCTTGCGAGCCGTCAACTTAAAGCGGTTCTCTAACAGGGCCTGAAGCATCTGAGGTACCTGCGCTGGCGTTGCTCCCGGCGGCAGCTTGGCCGCTATGTCAAATAGGCGCACGTCGTTCGCCGATTGTGGATTCCGCAGCCACGCCGGCCCCTCAATGTGGGCGTTGCCTATGCCATAGGCGATTTCAGTCAATCGAAGGAGGCTCGTTCGTCCGACGGTCACTTGCTGCGCCGTTACCTTTATGCCAGTTGCCGCGCTAGAATTCTGGGCTGTGGGGGCAGGGACCTTGATCACCGCGACCTCAAACGTCAGCCGCGGTCCCGTCTGCGCCAACGCACCAATCGTGGAGATCAGGCCGACTGCGGTTGCGGTACATATACGACGGATCGACATGGCATCCTACTCCTCGCTGCTTAATCCAAATTGTAGTGCAATTCAACGACACAATCGTGAATTGCGGAAAATGGTCCAGCAACAGCTCGGGCTTTAATTCTCAGTCGGAGCCTTCTCCGCATGCTCAATGATGATCGTCTCCACGGCATTCTTCCCCATCTCCAACTTCAGGCCAAGCGTTGCAAGGGCGACGAAGATCCGATCTCTCTGCTCTGTTCCGTCAGCGGGAGGAATTTCCAGTTTGATGTCGAAAGTGCCCTGCAGACCTGTTTTGTCCACTACCTGACCCAGCCTGAGGTTTGAAGCGGACAAACCCTCCGCCAATCCCGCAGGACTTGAGGCCTCAATTCGAGTATTGCCAGGCCCGAGCGTTGTCTTGGCGCCACCCGTAATGACCGCCACACCAGGACCTGCGCCCTGGTTTAGCTTTGCGAAAGCATCCTGCTGGTCCGCGCTTGGCTCCTTCTTCTGGAACTTCGGACCATCCTTGCCAAGCATAAGCGCGTAACCGTCCAGTTGTTTGCTACCCCTACGGACCGTTAATTTGAAGCGATCTTCCAAAAGGTTCTGAAGCATAGGGAGAACTTGAGCCGAGGCAGCACCTTCAGGCAGCTTGGCCTCTATGTTGAACATGCGCAAGTCTTCCTTGGTTTTGGGATGCAGCAACCAGTCCGGACCCTCAAGCTGCTGGAAATTCACGCCGTATGCGATTTGGATCAGCGCCAGCAGCGGGCCGTTCGCCGTCACTCGTTGCGCCGTCACCTCCAACCCGAGGGTCCCTCGCGATGCAATCAAGTTAGCCAGCTCTATCGGCTTGATCACCGCGACCTCGAAGGTCGGCCGGACGGTTGGCGCAGTCTGCGCCCATGCGCCGATCCCGGACAGCATAAGGACGAGGGCTGTTCGCCCCAGCTTGATTGACATAACTACTCCCCCCTACTAATTCTCTGTCGGCGATTTCTCGACGCTCTCGATGACGATTGTATCCACCGGGTTCTTGCTTTTCTCCAGCTTCAGTCCGATCTTCTCCACCGCCGTAAAGTACCGGTTCCGCGATTGCTCGACCATGTCTTCTATCGTTGCTCTATCCAAAGCACCTCCGCCTTGCAGTCGGCCTGCCAGATCGGATGCCGGAATCGCCAGCCGGATGTCGAATGAGCCTTCCAGTCCCGTTTTATCCACGATTGGATTGCCGATCATTTCCGTCAACGCGCTGACCAATCCGCCGATGGTCGATGTCTCAACATCCATGCTGCCGTTCGCACCAAGCGTGGCGACGGCTCCCCCGATCTTCCTTTTATTCCCGGTCGAAATCAAGGAAACTTCAACCTGGGAAAAATCCTTGGGATCCGGAGCGGCGGCCGCCTTTTTCTGGAACCCGGGCCCATTCTTGCCTACCACCAACGCGTAACCATCCATCTGCTTGCTTCCCTTCCGCACCTTCAACCCAAAACGGTCCTCCAGCAAGTTCCGCAGCATCAAAGGAACTTGAGCGGGTAGGACCCCTTCCGGCAATTTGGCATCAATCGAGTACAGCACTATGTCCTTCTCGGATGACGGGCGCGTCAACCACTCCGGGCCCTCCACTTGCGAAGTCCGCACGCCATACGCGTACTCGATCAACTGCTCTAACGGCAGAATCGCGCTCAGCTGTTGTGGAGTAACCTTGACGCCCAGTGCCGCCAAAGATGCGGTCGAGCGTATGAGCGTGACGTCCACCGGCTTGATCACGGCGACCTCAAACTCTATGCGCGGTCCAGGTGCCGGCTGCGCTGCGACACGCAGCGAACATAGCATCAGGACGAGTCCGTACTTCGTGAACATAGATCCCCTCTCTCCAGGTCTTCTATATCCTAACGAAAAGACAGCGTCTTTGCGCGAAAGGGCAGGGAATTTCGCTAATTCCCGGTCCGAGCTTTCTCCCCACACTCAATGACGATTTAGTCCAGCATGTTTGAAAAACGCTCAGTCGCCCCGCAGCCCCGTCCGTCAGGGCGGGGATCAAATACATTTAGAAATTTAAATCCCCGCCCTTGCGGACAGGGCTGCAAATAAACGACAGCGCACGAGTTCTTGATGCTCCCCAACTTGAACCAATCTTCTCAATAGCGTCGAAAGTGATTTCGGAGTCCACTACCCAGTAAACGACCATCACGCCGTCGGCGGCACCAGCGGACTCTTCGGCAGATTCGCAGCCGCCATATTCGACGTAGCCAGCATCCCGCCCAACCCCATCGTCTCCACAGCCGTCGACGGCACTACTACCATCGCGCCCTTTTCCTTCATCGCTTCATACAGCATGTTCATCGCGCGCAGATGCAGCGCCATCGGGCTCTTCGCGTAGACCTCTGACGCGTCCACGAATTTCTGCGCTACCTGCATCTCCGATTCGCTCAAGATGATACGAGCATGCCGTTCCCGGTCCGCCTGCGCCTCGCGCGACATCGCATCCTGCAGTGCCGCCGGGATCTGTACATCGCGAATCTCAACCGACTGAATGGTAATGCCCCACGGGTTGGTCTTCGCGTCCAGGATTTGTTGCAACTCGCGACCCAGCGTGTCGCGCTCTGTCAGCATCTGCGCCAGACTGTGCCGCCCAATCGATTCGCGAAGCGCGGTTTGCGCGCTCATCGAGATCGCCTGCTGGAAATCCTGCACTTCCAGAATCGACTTCTCAGCGTTCCACACCACCCAGAACACGATCGCGTCAACGTCCACCGGCACCGTATCGCGCGTCAGCGTCGATTCGGCGGTCACATTCGATACCCGCGTACGTTGATCGACGAACGTGCTCAACGTGTCGATCACCGGTAGGATCATGAACGTGCCCGGTCCATGCAGTCCTCGATATTTACCCAGCCGCAGCACCGCCACCTTCTCCCATTGCTTCACCACCTTGAGGGCAAACATGAAGTACAACCCGACCGCTATGCCGACAAACAAAAGAACCGGGTTCTGCGTGATCGCGGTCAGCGCGACGCCAAACGCAATCGACAAAAGGAACATCGCAATAGCTGGAGAACTGACGTTCATATTGATTTCAGGCCCTTTCCCTCGATAACTTGGCATCATGATTTCTATCCTCTATTCCCCGACGCATCCGCCAACCGCTCCTGCAACATCGCGACAACTTCATGCAGCGTGAACCCCGCCGCCCCGGCCCGCGCGATCACATCATTTACCAACTGTTCCAACTTACGCGCCTGCTCCACTTCATCCAACGCAACCGGTTGTTGCGCGACGAATGTTCCGGTGCCTTGTTGGGTATCCAAGACTCCGCGAATCTCTAGCTCCCGATAGGCGCGCAGCACCGTGTTCGGATTAATTTCCAGATCCACCGCGACCTGCCGAACCGTAGGCAACTGCGCCCCCGGACGCAGCGTTCCCGACGCCCGTCCGGCCTGCACCTGGTCGATAATCTGTCGGTACACAGGCACGCCGCTTTTCAAGTCGAGCTTAAATTCAAATCGGTTTGGATCAGCTGCAGTCATCTCGTCTCAGGATACCGGAGGGTGGGCTTTAATCCCGGGCAGGACTTCAGGCCTGCTGCT
>JBDTUY010000350.1:0-5523 GCA_040007495.1 Acidobacteriota bacterium
AATGCAAGCCGAGGCGCGACCCACTATTCGGTGTGGATTTCCTACCCCATCGGTTCAGAGCTGAAAGAATACTCCCCTGCGCCATTCGCCGTGAAGACAGTGTTCACCCCGGTGTACCTGCGATTCTCGCCGGACGGCAAACTGCTCTACCTATCGATGTACACCGATTTAGGCGCGGAGACGTGGCTACTGCCCTACCCTGCTGGAACTGGCACGCCCCGTCGTATCTTTGCGGACGTCGCGTGGAACAAGCCGGTCGCGGCGTCATGGATGCCCGACAGCCGCCGCATGGTGATGTCCGGCAACCCGGTGCCTGCCACAGGCGAACAGTTGTGGATGGCCGACGTGATCTCGCAAACCCGCAAGCAGATGCTGGCCTCGCCGGAAATCAGCCATGGCACACCGTCTGTATCGCCCGACGGCAAACACATTTTGTTCGCGCGGGTGGAACGCAACCGCGATATCGTCTCCCTACCTCTAGACGGTTCCCCTCCCGTAAATCTGTTGGCGACCAGCCTTCAGGAATTTGCGCCAGCATGGTCGCCGGTGGGGGATCAGTTCGCATATGTAACGCGTAGATCGGGCACAGACGAATTGTGGGTTCGCAGCGCAGAGGGTGTGTGGGATCATCCCGTAGTCACCGCCAAAGAATTCCCGAATCTACAGGCGTTGATCAGTCCGATGTACTCACCGGACGGATCGCGCATCGCCTACACAGCGCTTTTGTCTGGCGGTGGACGACGGCGCAGCCTTGCCATTTCGCCATCGGGCGGAGGTACGCCGACGATCATCGCCGATGGGTTTGCTCCAACTTGGTTTCCCAACCCCGGTCCAATGAACGGAGCACTCATCGCCTTTCTGTGGCTCAGGCCCGACGGTACATTGCCAGTCGCAGTGATTCAAGTGGGCTCGGACCGGATGCCTTCGGTCATCATTGAGGCTACTCCGGGCCTGGGAGCACCAGAATGGTCGCCATCGGGCGAGTGGGTAGCCGCTTCCAGTGCACGCGGAGTCGAATTAGTGTCTACTCTTCCTTTCAGCCAGCCCCGAACGCTAGACGGTTTGAACGGAGCGGCCCTGGCTTGGTCAAAAGATTCAAAAACGCTCTACGGGCTCACGTTCCAAGCCGCAAAACCGACTCTTTCGTCCATGGACATCGCGACCGGCAAGATCACACAGATCGCCGAGTACGACCTCGCGTTTCAACCTTTGTTAGAAAACACGGTCACCGGCAGTATTCGCCTCAGCCTATCTCCCGATGACAAGAGCGTGGCAACGGCGACTTCGCGGAATCAGTCCGACCTGTGGATTCTGGATGGGTTTGAGAAGTAGATCCGTTTTCCCCTTCGTCAAAATTCAGCGCTAGAATCAGTGGAGCAAAAAACGCTGAAGTGAAAAGGAAGGGTTTCCATGCGGTCAAGTGTTTTGACGTTTGGCGCGCTCGCAGTGGCGGCCTAAGCGGGAATTGACGAAGGAGTCAGGAGACAGCAGTCAGGAGTCAGAATCCGTCAGGAACAATTTCTCGAACAACCCTGTATCTGCCGATTGCTCAAACCAATCTGCTATCTGTTCGTAAGATTGTTGCTTTGAGGCCGTCACCGGAGGTCGGAACCCTAGCCACTCTTCCACCACGCCTGGATCCTCCAGCGCACCGTGCAGATAGGTTCCTGAGACCGTACCAAGTTGCACGCCTTCGTTACGACCTTCCACATTGGCGAACGGTTCCAGCTGGCTGCTGGCCACGGTCTGCCCCATGTGGATCTCATACGCTGAGAATCTGTGGCCGTTCAACGTCGTCGCCGTAACCGATTGGGTCACTTTCTCTCGCAGCAGCGTTGTGGTCACTGGTAGCAGACCGAGTCCCGAAGCAGAACGCTGACCCGACTCCATTTCAAAGGGATCATCGATGCGGTCTCCTAGAATCTGGTAGCCTCCGCAAATCCCGATCACACGTGCACCATTCGCGTGCTGCTGGTGCACCCATAGATCCAAGCCCTGCGCCCGCATCCAATTCAGGTCTGCAATTGTATTCTTGCTTCCCGGCAGAATCACCACATCGAACTGGCTTCTGACCGGTCGATGCACACGATTCGCCCAGGTGAGCAATCGAAAATCGGTGATATTGGAGACATGCGGAAACTCCAGAATAGCGATGCTGGGAGCACCCTTGGGTTTCGGCTGCCAAGTATCGAACATCACTCCGTCTTCTTCATCCAGTTGAATCTCGCGAGTGTAGGGGAAGACGCCCAGGCAGGGCCGTTCCGTCCTTTCCTGCAACATTGCGACACCATTGGCGAACAACGAAGGGTCGCCTCGGAATCGGTTTACCGCGAACGCACGCACCAGTGACGCTTCATTGGGCGGCAGCAGCGCCAGTGTGCCATATACCGATGCGAATACCCCGCCGCGATCGATATCCGCCACCAGCAGCACGGGAACGTTCAGCCGTGTTGCCAGCCCCAGGTTCACAAGATCGGTACGCCGCAGATTGATCTCCGCGATACTGCCAGCGCCTTCCATGACGATGAAGTCATATTGGCTTGCGAGGCGATGATAAGACTCTTCGACCTTGCTCAGCAGGTAATCGAAGTAGTCGTAGTATTCGCGGGCTTGCAGATTGCGCCAGACCTTGCCCTGCACCACCACTTGACTGCCGGTATCGCCAGTCGGCTTAAGCAGGATCGGGTTCATGTCCACCGTTGGCTCCAACCCGCAGGCCTCGGCTTGTGCAACTTGGGCTCTGCCGATCTCGCCGCCGCCCGAACACGGGTAGGAGTTGTTCGACATGTTTTGCGCCTTGAACGGCGCGACCCGCACCCCTCGCCGCCTAAGCCAAGCGCAGATAGCGGTCGTCATCCAACTTTTGCCGACGCCAGATGCCGTGCCGCCGACCATGAGTGCTTTAGCGAGCACGAGGAAGCCTTGTTCCGGACTGAAGAGTCAATCGAAAAGAAGCTACTTCGTCAAGTCGCCGGGGATGGGCGCCTGCACAGCGGAATCCGCATCGATGCGCAGAGGGATGTCGACCAAGGCGAACTTCTCTTCCCCAATGTCGCCACCATTCGGAAGCGGTAACCGGAAGGACTTTAACGGCACGTCAAAAACTATTGCGCCTTGCAAAGTTGCCGCAGGAGCCACGCTGCGCAATAACCCAATCCAGTTGGGTACCCCCTTACCGTCCGTCAATTCCTTATACGTCTTGCCATCGAAACCTTCCAGTGCGAGTGAAGGTAATGACAACTCAGAAGCACCGCCGTTCGTGACTGAGATATTAATGATCAGATACCGTTCCTGGGGGCTGCGAACATCCAGCCCTTCACCCAGTTGGGTCTTCCAGCGGCTATCGACAATGACGTAGGTGAGAGGCCCATTCACGACCCGCTCGCCCATCTCATAGGTAAGCTTAGTGGGTGAGACTTTTTCCTGGCAACCAGTAAGCAGCACCATCGAACCGGCCAACAATACCGGCAGCAGAAAGAAAAGGCCCCGTGAAAGCTTCATGGGGATACTGTACCGATTCCAATGAATAAACGCAAATATGCTGAAATCGCGCGAGCCTACGTTTAGATACCGCCATTTTTGAACTACTTCACGGGCGCAGGCACAGGCGCGGGTCCAAAGTAGGTATCGCTAAATACGATGTTGGTTTTCGCCTTTAGAGCATCAATTGCCTTCGCGCCCATATCCGGGCGGATCTGTTGCTCTATTTCCGTGCGGACGTCTTCAAACTTAGCTGCCTTGCGTTCGTCGATCTTGATCAGGTGATATCCAAACTCAGTTTGAATCGGCTGGCTAATCTCTCCGACCGGTATCGAAAATGCGGTATCGTCAAACGCACCAATCATCTGGCCGCGCGAGAAACTGCCAAGATCGCCGCCATTCACGCCTGAACCGGTATCGTCGGATTCGGCCTTGGCGATAGCTTCGAAATCGGCACCCGCTACGATTTTCGCGCGCAACTCCTTGGCCTTGGCCAGCGCCTCTTCCGTCGTCAGATCCTTTTGTCCTTCGCGAACGGGAACCCGCGACCCCGCCATCCGGATCAGGATGTGGCGACCCTTGGCCTCTTCCCAATCCTGTTTGTGCTGATTGTAAAATTCCATCATCGCGGCATCATCGATCTTGGCCTTCATCATGTCCTGATAGAGGGCATTCGCCACCACCTGATCGGCCTGCATCGCGATCTTCATCTTTACTTCGGGCGACACATCCAGTTTGCGCGTCCTTCCCTCCTGCGCCATGATCTTAAGTTCGGCGATCTGCTCGGCCAAACTGCGGCGCGCTTCCGGATCTTGCAAAGAGGCTCGCTGCTGCTCATTCAACGTCGAGATGATCTGCTCGAACATCGACTGCGTAATCTTTTCAGTGCCTACGGTCAAAACCACGGGGTCGGCGGCCTGTCCCCACACACTCACGGTGGCCACGGCGGCGAGTAAAAGGAGGTTCTTCATACTCACTCAGAATAGCAGGCGAGGGCGAAAAATCCAGGCCTAGCGTCTCCCGAAGGCGATAAACTACCCTCCGGTGTTGGGTTTGCGCGCACAGCCGCAACCACCTTCGTCGTAGGTTTGGGCCGTAGTCGGTCACAACTGCTAGCCAGAAAACCCTCGCTCTTCCGCTAGAATCGGTCTTATGCAGATTTCTGTGCGGAATCGGGCGGGGTTGTTTGCATTCGGAGCTCTTATGTTTAGCAATCCCGCCTCCGCGCGAGAACCCGTCTTGGCCCGCAATGGCATGGCGAACGCGCAGGAGCCTTTAGCGACCGACGTCGGTGTCGCGATCCTGAAAACCGGAGGCAATGCCGTGGACGCGGCCGTTGCGATGGGCTTCGCACTCGCGGTCACGCATCCTTTCGCGGGCAACTTGGGCGGCGGAGGCTTCATGCTGATTCGCTTGGCCGATGGCCGCAGCACCTTTATCGATTTTCGGGAACGCGCGCCTGGTCTGGCGAGTCGCAACATGTATCTGGACGCAGCGGACAATCCGACCAACGAAAGCGTCGAGGGTTGGAAGAGCTCCGGCGTGCCGGGCACAGTCCGCGGCATGGAGTTCGCTCTCTCCAAATACGGCACGCGAAAATGGTCGGACTTGATCGCGCCTGCAACCGAGCTTGCCAAACGCGGATTCCTTGTTAGCAAGGCACTAGCGAAATCCATGCACGATGAGCCGAGCCTGGCTCGCGATCCGACCTCAAAACGCATCTTTCTTTCCAAGCAGCGCGAAGGGATGACGCTGAAACAGCCCGAACTGGCGCGGACGCTCTCCCGAATCGCAAAGCTTGGGGCGGATGAGTTTTATCAAGGGGAAACGGCTAAGATCCTTGCTTTAGAGATGGCCAAGCATCATGGCCTGATCACAGTGCAAGACCTGCAGAGCTACCAAGCCGTCGAGCGTGTGCCCCTAACCGGCACCTACAAAGGCTACGGCGTGATCACGGCACCACCGCCAAGTTCAGGCGGCGTGGGCATCCTGCAAATGCTGCACATGCTGGAAGGCTCGGGTTATGACGCGGGTGGGCCGGGT
>JBDTUY010000351.1:0-5498 GCA_040007495.1 Acidobacteriota bacterium
ACCGGACATTTCTACTTGGCACAAACTAGGACATTTCTATTTGGCATTGACATGGGCTCTGTTAACGATGGGTCTAGCGCCTCGTACTTATACAGTTCGCTATGTCGAAAGCATTGAAGATGGGAGATCGGATTCGTCGCGCTCCTCCTTCGCCCAGCACCCCATCGGTTTCGTTACACCTGCTAACGCAGGCGGCCGCACTTCAGCCTCATATCTTCGATGTTCGTCACCTGCAACTAGTAAGGACCAGAGTTAAGGCATGATAGTGGAATGAAGCTCCTCACAGCCAACTCGATTCGGCGAGCGCCAGCCCTCACTGTTTGTGCCGTCGGCGTCGCTTTATTCGCAGCCGACAGAATCGTCGAAGTCTCGATCAACCAACCAAAGGACCTTTTCCCCGAAAGCATCACGTCGCTGAAGGACGGCACGATAATCCTCGGCAGCGTGCCCGGCGGTATCTACAAGATCAAACCAGGCGAGACGGAAGCGAAGCCGTTCGTCTCAAGGGAAGGCAACGGATTCACCACGGTGCTCGGTGTGCTCGCAGACGAGAAGGCGAATACGCTTTGGGTTTGCAACACGGGCCCTGGGGCTCTGAAGGCGTTTGATCTCGGGACTGGCAAGGCGAGAGGTTCCTACCCGATGCCGACAGGCGCAGTGTGCAACGACATCGCGGTTGCTGACAACGGTACAGCCTATGCTACGGACACGTCAGGCGCTAAGCTCTTCATGCTGAAGAAGGGCGCGGTGGCCTTGGAGCAAGCTGCGGCTGATCCGCTATTGGCAGGTGTGGATGGTATCGCATTCGGCGACAAGAACACCTTGTATGTGAACAGCGTGACGGCCAACAAACTGATCAAGCTCGACCTGGGCCCGGATGGAAAATCGAACAAAGTAACCGACCTGAAGCTGTCGGGTCCCTTGGGCGCTCCTGACGGCATGCGGGCAATCGGCAAACATAAGTTTCTAGAGGCAGAGAACGGCAACGCCGCACGAGCCGGTGGTCGCTTAACGCTGGTCACGGTGGACCCCAAGACCAACACGGCGACCATCAAGACGCTGAAGGAAGGGATGCAAGCAACACCTGCAACCACTGCGACCAAGGGCATGGCCTGGGTGGTTGAAGGTAAACAGGACTATCGCAACGGAAAGAACAAGGGCCAGGACCCGACGCCGTTCAAGCTGTATGCGGTGAAGCTGCCGTAGACAGTGTGAGTATGACGCGGCCTCCCACACACGCCTCGGTCAACCACGCCTGCTGATCGGGGCCTGCTCGAGCATGGAACTAGGAGGTTCGCCCAATCAATTGGACAGCGGGCAGGTCTCGCCAAGTTTCGGCCGTAGCTAATGCGGCCTCCATGGTCTGCCTCGTAAGAGAGATGTGCTCACGGGCCAATCTCTGGGCCAAAGCCGCATCCTTATTCGCGATAGCATCCAGAATTCCGTGATGTTCCTGATGTCCCTGGATCAAAATATTGAAACCTTGTGGCGCGGTTACCCGGGCAAATACCAGCTTGGAAGGTCCCGCAAAGGGCAACGTATTGAGGTGGTTGAGGGAACGCTCCAGCATGGGGCTGTGCGCCAGGCGCATCAATCCGAAATGGAAGTTCTCGTTCAACCGGACATAGTGGGAGAAGTTATCCAGATTGGTTTTCACGATCTGATCCATCTCTGACTGTAGGTGCCGGAGGGTCGACAACTCAGAATCCTCTTCCAGTCGCTCAGCAGCACGACGTGCGGCAATGCCCTCCAGCGAGGCCCGCATTTCAAGTGCATCCCAGATGTCGTCAACCGTAAAGCCTCGCACCTGAAAGCCACCAGACGCCGATGGCTCCAGCAATCCCTCGTGCGAAAGTCGATCGAGTGCAAGCCGGATTGGGGTGCGTGAAACTCCTAAGCGGGAAACCAGCGAGAGCTCCGACACGTGCTCACCAGACTGAAACTCGCCACGGAGCAGTAACTCCCGCAGCACCAATACGGTACGGCCGGCCTGCGAGACGAATTCGAAGCGCTTTGCGCTCTCCGGGGAATCAAACATCGCGTTCATCGTAACACGCGGGCGGATATTGGGTGCCCGCGTCGCAGCAAAGGAGAAAGTTCCTAAATTGGGCAACTATTTACTTGACTGACCACGATTCTAGGTGCATAATCATTACATGGAAGCGCCCAAGACCTTACAGGAAGCGATTATCTACTTTGCGGAGTTTGAGAACTGCAAGAGCTTCCTCACGTCTTTGCTTTGGGCTGATGGCAAAGTGAAGTGCCCTACCTGTGGGGCGGAGAAGGTGACCTATCTCGCATCTGCACGCCTCTGGAAGTGCTACGGCGGTCACCCCAAAGCGAAGTTCTCTCTCAAAACCGGAACCATCATGGAAGATTCCGCGATCAGCCTAGACAAATGGCTGGTAGCGATGTGGCTTATTGTCACTTGCAAGAACGGGATCAGTTCATGCGAAATCGCGCGGGACTTGGGGATCACTCAAAAGTCGGCGTGGCATTTGGCGCATCGCATCCGCTTCGCGCTCCACAATGGATCGTTCGATAAGATGCTATCCGGCGAAGTGGAAGTGGACGAGACTTTCATCGGCGGCAAAGCTCGGAACATGCACGTTGCGAAGCGTGCGCGTCGAATCACCGGCACTGGCGGCAAAGACAAAGTTCCCGTTATCGGCATTCTGGAACGTGGCGGCAAAGTTCGCACGTCAGTGATTCCGAACCGCAAGAAGTCGGCATTGCAGGCAGAAGTCCGCAAGCACGTAGAAGCGGGTTCCGCGCTCTACAGCGATGCGCTGATGTCCTACGCTGGCTTGGCGGGTGAGTACGCGCATGAAGTCGTAGACCACGCCGTAGCTTACGTGGACGGCAACGTCCACACCAACGGGCTTGAGAACTATTGGAGCCTGTTGAAGCGCTGCATCTCTCCTACGTCTCCGTGGAACCCTTCCATCTGTTTCGGTATCTGGATGAGCAAGCCTACCGCTATAACAATCGGAAAGATATGAACGACTTCGACCGCTTCAAGCTGGCGGCATCACAGATCGTCGGCAAGCGCCTTACTTGGGAAACTGTGACTGGTAAGGGTCAGGAGTTGGAAACGAGCGTTAACTAAAAAGGAATCTGAACGGCAGAAGCGCGGGAAGAAAAAAGGCTAGCCCTTGCGGGCTGGCTTTTTCTTTTTGCGCTTTGCCTGTGAGAACGGCGAAGGAACAGCGCTCTTAGGAACCGTGAGGATGCGTTTTACGGCATCGCGGAACTTCGTGAATGCGTCCGGCCCTTCGATGAACTCTGCCGCGTGCGTCTTCATGAGACTATAGTACCCAAATGAAACAGGTCGAGGGCTCGCGCCTAAAGATCGAAAGGGCCGAGCATCACATCGCGGATCTTGACGTAGTGATACACTACGGGCTAGGAAAGCGAAAAGGCGTTTGCGGTCTTGCACACCACAGCGCCGGAGCTAACCGGAAGTTCCGTCTTCATCGGACGTAGTTACCGTCCGCGCAAATTCTCTAACGTGTTCAGAAAAGATGGTGACACGTGTGTAGGGAGAACGCAACCATAACCGAAGGTCTTCTATCGGAGGAACGGCTCAAAGCTCTTTGCAATCCCGCCGATCAAATTCGCCATGTCTTGCAGAGTTTTAAGGGCCGGTTCACAATCGATAATCCCAGGCTGATTGAACGATACATCAAAGGTGAACTTTTGCTGATGCTTCACTGTTCCATCGGGGACGATGATGGTGTCCTCAGGGCGGATGATGAGGGACTCTGTGGGGTCGGTAAGCGGCCGCCACGGCGTTGTTGAATTCGAATAACGCAGGCGCGGCGCGGCTGGCCTGCCCGGCGACGATCGGAAGGTATCAACGGCAAACTCGCCCGCGGGTCCGGGGCGAGCCGGTGGACCTCCCGCGGGCGGCGGAGGGCGAAAGGTGGCGTTCGCGGGCCGACTGCGGCGCCGGCAAAGGAAACCTGGTACGCCGAAGGCCGGCAAGTGTTTGACAACCTCTACATGTTGACGACGAAAGGGAACAACGCGTGGGCGGTGAAGACTTCGGAAGGGATCATTCTCATTGACACTCTGTTCGGCTACGCGGCGCAGGACGCGATCGTGGATGGCCTCAAGAAGGCGGGGCTCAATCCGGCGGATATCAAGTACATCGTTGTCAGCCATGCGCACGGCGATCATGACGGGGCCGTCAAGTTCCTGCAGGACACCTACAAGCCGCGCATAATCATGGGTCCCAAGGATTGGGAACTTGCCGCACGTGAGGCAGATCCTCCGCGTCACGATATCGAAGCCACCGATGGCTAAAAGCTGACGCTGGGCGACACCACCGTTACGATCTACATCACTCCGGGTCATACCGGAGGCACGCTTTCCGTGCTGGTTCCAGTGAAGGATCAC
This sequence comes from Acidobacteriota bacterium, assembly GCA_040007495.1. Lineage (GTDB taxonomy): Bacteria > Acidobacteriota > Terriglobia > Bryobacterales > Bryobacteraceae > Palsa-187. The sequence goes on from JBDTUY010000351.1 coordinate 4,402, forward strand.
GGCCAACCGCATATGGCGATGGAGTGGGGCGGGACGGCGCTGAGCGGGGGTACTTCCAAGGAAATGTTGCAGTCCTATATCTCCAATGCGGAGCGCTTGAAAGACATCAGTGGCGGAATGGGCGCCGATGTCATCATCGTCAACCATACTGATTACAACGATGCACTGAACCGCCTTGAGCGCACCAAAACGCGGAAGGCGAATGAACCCAATCCTTGGGTGGTAGGCAAAGGCGAAGTCCAGAACTACCTCACGGTGGTGGAGGAATGCGCGAAGTCATGGCTGGCGATCGGCAACGGGCGGCCGTGAAGACAGGTAGCCGTGGCCCGATAGTTCATTCACAGCTCAGCTTCGATGCGGGCGGCACCAAAGTATTCGCCACTCCCCGTCAGAAGTAGCGTGCGCTACTTGCCCTTGCCCTTGCCCGGGGGCGGGAAGTAAGTCGCGACGCGATCATTCAGCGTAAACTCCATGCCGAGTTTTGGGTATTGCTTCAGGACGTTGGCTTTCATTTCCGCGGCATCTTTAGATTTTTTGAAGTTCACATCCCAATCCGCCATGTACTTCTTCATGTAAGTGATCGTAGCCACGTTGCGCGTCGCGCCCGGACCTTCGTGACCCGGAACAATGATCTCCGGCTTCAATGCCAGAATCTGATCGATGGTCTTACTCCAATCCTCGCGAGCTTTGTCGCGTGTAACACCGAAGTAGACGTGATCAAAAACGATGTCGCCGGTGATCACGGCCTTCAGCGAAGGAACAAATACGTAGCTGTTTCCCGCGCCGTCGCTGCCAGCCACAGGCCCGGTGACCGGGAACTGCTCGCCTTCCAGCGTCAGGTACCCTACTGTGAGTTCTTCCAGCGCCACCGGATCGGGGCCCGGAATGTTGTTGCCATAAGTGGGCAGCCAGAACTTCTGGCGCGCCGGCCAGCCGGTCTTTGCTCCAGCCACGGTGCCAGGGAGCGCGAGGATCTTGGCTTCGGGGAACGCCTGATGCAATACCGCCAGACCAAACAGATGATCCGGATGCGGGTGCGTAATGTAGATGGTGGTGAGGTTCTTCTTCGATTCCAGAATCTCCGCCGCGAGCTTGTG
>JBDTUY010000352.1:0-5486 GCA_040007495.1 Acidobacteriota bacterium
CGTCTCGCCCGAGATGCGGGAACGGATGCAACCGACCGTGGTCGGCTGGCGCAGCCATCAGGACTGGCGCAATGTCGACAATCTGCACAACGGCAAGCCGCAATTCAAATCCACAGCTGAGAAGTACGAAGGCGGCGGACTGCCGTTTTCATTGCTCTACGCGCTGGAAGCCTCGGTCAATTGGTTGTTGGAGATCGGACCCGACGTGATCGAGCACCGCGTGCTGCAACTGGCGGCCAGCATTCGCGAGGCGATGCTGGAGCTTGGAGCCGCCATCCAAACGGACGACGCTGGTTCAGGGAGTCCGTCGCAAATTGTGACGGCGTATTGGCCCTTTCGCGATTCCTCGGAACTCGCCAAACGCCTGCGAGCCCACAGCGTACTGGTCGCCGCCCGGCAAGGCAACTTGCGAATATCCCCACATTTCTACAATAATGAGGCCGATATCGCCCGATTGAAGGAAGTGCTACAGTCGAGTTTGAAATCGAAGTGGTAGCGTCAAAGCCAATGCGAATGTTCCTTTCAATTGCACTACTAACCGCGCCGTGGTGTTCTGCTTTTGCTCAAGCCCCCGCATCCACTCTCCCCGCTTTGCCGGAGAGTTGGCTGACGCCTCGCGTCTATCGTATTGGCGGAGGTGTTTCCGCACCTGTGCCCACTGTGAGGCCGGACCCGGCATACGATCCGTCGGCGCGGTCAGAGCAGATTCAAGGGGAGGTGCAGATCTCGATCATCGTCGACACTGCGGGAATGCCTCAAAATCCGCGCATTATTAAGTCGCTGGACCCTCGGCTCGACAAAAAGGCATTAGAAGCGATCGCGAAGTGGCGCTTCAAACCTAGCCTGAAAAACGGCCAGCCTGTCCGTGTAGAGGCCACCGTGGCATTAACCTTCCGAATTGCCGATATTCGACCTAGCGCAGCAGCGTCTCAATTTCAGCCAGGTCCGCAGCCGTCAACTTCAGGCCGGTAGCCTTGGCATTCGCATGAACCTGCTCTGGTGTCTTCGCTCCAGCGATCACGCTGGACACTTCTGGACGAGCCGCGAGCCACGAAAAGGCCAAGTCCAGCAGCGTATAGCCCCGCTTCTCCGCGAAGTCGATCAGTGTCTCGACACGATCCAGATTCTCCGGCGTAAATACTTTCGGACCCCATCCGTCCTGAGCACGGCTCGACTCCGGAAATGGCTGACCCTTGCGATACTTGCCTGTCAACAAACCGTTCGCCAGCGGAAAATAGGGCAGCAGTCCCATGTGTTGGTGCATGCATTCGGCCAACACTTCTTTTTCCGGCTCGCGTTGGAACATGCTGTATTCATTCTGCACGCTCACGAAATGCGTCTTGCCCGAAGCGGCAATGGCAGCCTCTCGCATCTGCGCCACAGTGAAATTCGAGCATCCGATCTCGCGGACCTTGCCAGCCTGCACAGCATCCTGCAAGGCGCCGAGCGTATCCGCAATCGGTGTAGCCGCATCCGGTCGATGCAGTTGATACAGATCGATGGTGTCGACACCCAGCCGACTCAAACTATCGTCGAGCGCCTGCCGGACGTACGCTGGTTTCGCGCCCTCCTGCCCTTCGCCCATCTTCAAACCGAACTTGGTCGCAATGATAGCGCGGCTGCGGTGGCCCTGCAGTGCCGCCCCCAGGTACTGCTCGCTCTGCCCCGTGCCGTACACGTCCGCCGTATCGAAAAAGTTGATCCCGGCATCCAACGCCGCGTTCACCACAGCAGCGGTCGCTACGGAATCCACACGCCATCCGAAGTTGTTACAGCCCAGCCCGACCAGCGAAACCTCAAGCGATCCGATCTTGCGCTTTTCCATGGTCGACTCCGGCTATGTTCTTACTTCAAACTACTGGGATTTCCCCAGCTACCCGTAAACACAAACTCTTCGATCGGCTTGCGCTGCCGTGGCGATGTCTCCTTGATTAGCAACGCCTCAGACAGAGTATCGGAAGGGGCCGGATGCCCGACCGCCATCATGGAGACCGGGTCCCAACGATCTGGAATATGCAGCAATTCGCGGGCCATTTGTGCATTGAAACCGCCCATCATATGAAACCCGAGTCCCATGGCGGTCGCCTGCAGCGCGAGATTCTCGGACGCTAAACCTAGGTCGTGCCAAGCGTGCCCGTTGGGCTTCCCGGGCGCGCGGTCAAGCGTTGCTACAGACAGGATCAAGGCCCCGGCCTCACGCGCCCAGGCATTGCCCGGCACCAACGTGCTAGCCAAAGTCTCAAACGCAGCCGTGTCTTCTTTTTTAGCCAGGATGAAACTCCACGGCTGGCCGTTACCGCTGGATGGAGCCCACCGCGCGGCTTCAAACAGGCGGGCAAGCTCCTGGTCGGTCAGAGGCTGCTTGGTAAACGCGCGCGTGCTCCAGCGGCGCTTCAGCAATTCATGAATAGGATGATCGGCAGGGGCGGGTCGTTCGTACACGCTTTATTATAACGGCAGAGTAGTATTTCAGCCGACATCTCGTGGGTGAATTGCGTGGATTCTTTGAAATCGCAAGAAATCCTGGGTGTTGAGCGTCAACAGGTGGGACAGCCCATTAACGGTCATCGCTGCGACCAATCGCGCGTCATGTACTTTTGCGCCAGGGACGCTATGCAAAACTACGAGCCTGCGCCACTCTTGGTAAACCGCTTCACTTTCGGGCAGAAGGCTCACTCGCTGTTCTATCGTGGCGACGACCTGTCTGCCTCCTCAGGAGTCAAGCCAAATCCGTTTAACGCGATCGGACGAGTCGCAACATTCCAAAACTCGGCGATGTTCTGGTGGGTGTAGTAGAGCCTTGCCCCACCTTCAAGCAGGGACGCCACTGCGTCTCTAACCCACTGGTAGTCGGCGGCGTCGTCCCTGTGGGATATCCGCAGCAATATGTTCGTATCAAGCAGATGCGGAGAAATCACAACTTTAGTCGTGACCCTGGTAAATCATGTCGCGAGAAAACGTCTCGCCGGGCATGGCCGGTATGCGAGCGGACAATTGGGCGAGTTGATCCAGCCACCGTTGGACCTCGGGTGGATCGGTACGCTCCGCAGAAGGCGGCTCCGCATGAACTGTCGCGTCCTCAAGCAAGTAGGCGGCGTACTCTGCGAGCGCTAATCCGAGGGCCTGGGCCTCCGCTTCCAAGCGCGCCTGGACCACCGGATTTAATTGGACTAGAAGTCCCATAGCTTTAGGATACGCCGCCACGCGGTCGACAGCTAGGCACTCACTCGTCTTCGTCGACCGCACCCGTCCCCGCAGCCTTCGCGGCGGCGATGATCTTATCCGCCTCGGGACCCGGCACGTAGTCATAGTGCGCGAACTCCATGCTGAACGAAGCGCGACCTTGCGTCATCGACGTCAGGTCGTTCTGATACGTCAACATCTCAGACATAGGCGCCTGCGCGCGAATGATCTGTGTTGCACCTTTGGTGTCCATGCCGGAGATGCGTCCTCGGCGACCGTTCATGTCCCCCATCAGATCGCCCGCGTATTCAACCGGCGCCTGGACCTCGACATTCATCACTGGTTCCAGCAGCGCAGGCTTGGCCGCCGCCATCGCCGCCCGGAACGCCTTGCGGGCAGCAAGTTTGAACGCCATTTCCGACGAATCGACATCGTGATAGGAACCGTCGTAGACCGTGACCTTGAAATCGACCACCGGGAAACCCGCCAAATAGCCGCGTTCCGCCGTTTCAACGATTCCCTTCTCGATCGCAGGGATGAAGTTCTTCGGGATAGACCCGCCGAACGTGTCGTTCGCGAACGCGAACTTCTCACCACGCGCCAGAGGCTCCATACGAATCCAACAATCGCCAAATTGTCCGTGCCCGCCGGTCTGCTTTTTATGACGCCCCTGGACATCGGCCTTGCCGCGAATCGTTTCGCGATAAGGGATCTTCGGCGCGTGCAGTTCGACATCCACGTGATAGCGCTTGCGCAAGCGGCTGACCACGACTTCCACATGTTGCTGACCACAGCCTGCGAGCAAAAACTCCTTGGTCTGCGGATCGCGATAGAAACGCAGACTGGGATCTTCTTCCAGAATCTTGTGGATGGCGTTGCCCATGCGATCCTCGTCGTTGCGCGTCTTCGCGGATATCGCGTAAGCAATCGATGGCTCCGGCAATTCGACAGCCTGATACCGTACCTGAGCACCTTTCTCACACAGCGTGTCGCCGGTCAGCGCATCCTTCAACTTCGCCACGCCACCGATGTCGCCCGCGTGCAACTCCTGCACCGGATCTATGGTTTTGCCCATCAGAGATCCAATATGCGACATACGCTCAGCGGAACTATTTCGCGTATCCATTAAGCTCGCATCGTTTTTCACAATGCCTGACACTACCTTGAAATAGGTCACGCGACCCGCAAAGGGATCGGCGGCAGTCTTAAACACGTATAACGAGACGGGCTGCGTATCGGTGACCTTGCGATCCATCTCCTTGCCGTCCGCGATGCCGTGCCAGGGTTCATGCTCGGAAGGATTCGGGAAATATTCGACCATGAAATCGAGCAGCAAATCCGAACCGACATTGTGCAAGCCAGACGCGCACAGCACCGGGAACACCCGTCGTTGGGTTACGGCGTCGCGCAGTCCTCTTTGCAATAGCTCGACCGGAAGCGTACCGGTCTCGAAGAACTCTTCCAGCAATTCATCATTACCCTCGGCAATCGTCTCCACCAGTTCCTCATGCGCCTGATTGGCGATTTCCTCCATGTGAAACGGAATCTCGCATTCTTTGCCCTTGCCGCTACCGTCCGATGTGTAGCAGTAAGCTTTCATGCGTACCAGATCGATCACACCCAGGAATTCTTTCTCCGCACCGATCGGCAACTGGACGGGCACAGCAGCACGACCGAACACTGCTTGAACGTTGGCAAGCGTACGGTCGAAGCTGGATCGCTCCCGGTCCAACTTGTGAATCACGATCGCGCGCGGCAGATGGAACTCGTCGGCGTAGCTCCACACCTTTTCCGTCTGAACCTCGACACCGGCTACGCCATCCACTACTACGACGGCTGAATCCGCAGCCACCAACGCGGACTTGGTGTCGGTGAGAAACATGTTGAAGCCCGGCGTGTCCATCAGGTTGATCTTGCGCTTGTTCCATTCGGCAGCCGCGATGGCGGTCGAAATCGTAATCTTGCGCGCGACTTCTTCATCGTCGAAGTCAGTCAACGTGTTGCCCTCGTCGGCGCGGGTCAACCTGTTGGTTGCGCCGGTAGTGAATAGCAGGGCCGCGGCCAACGATGTCTTACCACTGTGGCCGTGGCCCACTAGGGCCACGTCTCTGATGTCCTCGGTTTCGTAGACTTTCACGGATCGTACCTCCCGAATCGTTTTTAGCCAAGCCGAAGTTCGCCGGAGCGACAACGCCCGACTAATTTTTCCACCGGGATCGTATCACAGCGGTCGCTCAAGTCAAACGGGGGGATCAGCGACGCGGCACCGCTAGCGTCCGACGCTCGCCCCTCTGGCAAAGACT
>JBDTUY010000353.1:0-5477 GCA_040007495.1 Acidobacteriota bacterium
TCGTGAGTAGCGGTGATCACGGACTTGGCCCCACCACCCCATTCCACTAACAGATCGATGATCTGGCTCTGACTGCGCGGGTCCAAGCCTGCGGTCGGCTCATCTAACAACAGAACGGCCGGGTCCATGACCAGAACGCTGGCCAGTGCCACCCGTTTCTTCTCTCCGCCCGACAAGCGATGGGGATCGCGATCCTTCAGGTCAAGGATTCCCATCCAATTCAGTGTTTCGATGACGCGCGCCCGAACGTCTTGTTTCGACCAACGCATTTGCAGAGGGCTGAAGGCGACTTCATCGAAAACGGTCGGGTTGAAAAGTTGCACGTCGGGATTCTGAAATACCAGCCCAACACGACGGCGAAACGCGAACGCGAATTCGTCGTCCTCGAAGTTCTGTTCAGTGAGGCTCTCACCACAAAATCGAATTGCCCCGGAATCCGCGAAATAGAGGCCATCCAGCAATCGCAGCAGTGTAGACTTCCCAGATCCATTTGCCCCGAGCAATGCCACGCGGCTGCCGACCGGGATCGACATGGTGAGCCCGTCGATGGCAGTCCTCGCCTCATAGCGGTAAGTCAGTTGATCGATCTCGAAGAGCATCTAGCGCCCCATCCAAAGAAACGTGACGGCCAATGCCGCGAATCCGCTGGACGCCAACCAGTCCAGATGTTTCATGCGGAAATCATCCAGGATATGGACCTCGCCGCGAAAGCCGCGCGATTGCATGGCTAGAAAGACTTCATCGCTCAGATAGACGGTTCGGCTCAACAGGGCGCCGGTGCTTTGGATCGCGATCCTGCGCTGTTCGCTACGGGTCAACGCGCCGACCGTTCGGCTCTTACGCGATTCGAACATCTCATGCGTCGTCTCAAGCAATAGCAAAATATATCGGCAGGCCATGCCGAGGATGACAACAAAGACGACAGGGACCCGGAACATGCGGAGAGCTTTCAATACATGGGCCCAGGGTGTGGTGAACACCAAAACCATGGCAAGCGTGGCGCTGGTTTCGGCGCGGAGAACTAGATAGGCCGCGCTGGTGAGTCCCTGCCGGGTCACTTCCCAATGAACGATCGGCAGTTGATAGACAGGTGTTCCGGGCGTGATGAATAGGGCTGGCAAGGCGAGTGCGCCGCTGAACGTCAGGGTGGCCAGCCAGACTTTGGTGACGAGAGACCACACCGAGATCGAGGATATCAGGGCCAAGCTAATCGCCAGGACGAATGCGGCGGCAATCACCCACAACTTCGAGGCCATGGCGCACGCAAGAATCAGGACCGCCATCCCGGCGACCTTCACGCGAGGGTCAAGACGCTGGAGGAGGCCACGCGTTTGGGCCGACCGGTCCGCGGATAAGGCCCGATCCAGAGCGTCATGCAATCCTTCAAGCGTGTGCTGGACAAATCCACCTTGGTGCCCGCGGTGATGGCCCGTCATGGCATCGGGTCTTCCGGTGCCCGGTACACAAAGCCCCGCATGAAGCGGAGCATGGTCCAACACGCCAGGATCACGAAGCCGGTTCCGAACATGGCAGACAGAAAATATCCGAAGCTGGGGTTGCGAACATACGGAGGGGCGTAGCGCGCGAACGGTGCCGTCCACAGTTGCGACATTTGTTGCAAGCCTTCCGGAGCGCGCGATGGAGCCGGTTGTTGCAGCGAAGCGCCGACGATCTGCTGACGGATTTCCGGACTTGCGAAGTCGGACGCGACCCATTCACCCCAGGCGGAGCCAGCGGCCAAAATCCCGAGCGGCGTCATCACCATTAATAGTCCAAGGCCGATCCAAAGAGGCTGCAGTTTGCGTACTCCCGGCACGGGTATTGACTCCGGTGCGTTCCTGGCTACGGTACCGGCCGTCGCTTTCAGTAGGGACGGATTGGAGCGTTGCAGGAACGCGACCACTCCTGCAGAAACGATCAACTCCGCCAACCCGGCGATGGTCAAGTGCCCAAGCATCATCGCGGGAATCGAAACACTCAGCGGATACGGGCAGTAAAGCGGCGTACCCGTGGCATCCCGGTACAAAAGCGGTTGAATCCCGAACTCGACGGCTGCAAATAGCGCCGAAATATTGATCGCGGCATAGCCCGCGACCCCGGCGGCAACCACGCGGCGAAACGCGGTGATGGGGGCTCGATGGGCCAACAATCTATAGCAGGCGTAAGCCACCAGGGGACCTATGATCGCCATGTTGAAACAGTTGGCTCCGATTGCGGTGATGCCGCCATCGCCGAAGAGCAAAGACTGGATGATGAGCGCGACGGAAATCGCCAGCATCGCGGCCCACGGACCCAGAACGACAGTTGCAAGTCCGATCCCGACTGCATGTCCCGTGGTACCGCCGGGCAGAGGGAGATTGAACATCATGATCAAGAAACAGAAGGCCGAGAAGAGCGACAGCAGCGGGACCAAGCGGGTATGCAGCGCCTTTTTTACCCGAGCCAACGCGACGTACCAGAAGGGTGTCGAGCCAGCGTAGAGTGCGGCGCAGGTTGCTGGGCTAAGATATCCGTCTGGAATGTGCATTTCGTTTCTAAGCCCGGTTTCTCCCTAACGTAGCACGGTCCTTTGGCGTTGCTCGGTCCCTGGACTGCTCGGTGACCCATGGCTGCGGAGGAGCGCCGCCTCTTCGCACCGTTAGCTTCACCGAACGCTCGCGCGAAGGCTATCTTGGTAAATCTGTTTCATCACATGCAGACATGGATGGCTCCGCAGAACCTTAAAGGTTCGCTGAAGAAACAGCCAAAGGCGCAATGAACGGGCAAGGAGCAAATCGGCCTATCACGGTATTCTCGCTTGCGACGCTGGATACTGCCATCGGCCCGCAATGTAGTGAGTTGCGCTGTTTCTACGTCAGAAGGAACTGTCCGCTGAGGAACCGGCGAACATTTTGTGGCCGTCTGCCAGGATCACCGTCCTGGCGTTGGCCAAATTGGAACCATCCTTCGCCAGATTGGCGTGAACGATCACCTGGTCGCCCTTTTTCAGCGAGTAGCGGCTCCAGCCCTGGCGCATCAGTCCATTAGGACTTCCCAGTTCGAACTCCCAATTCGTAACCTTGCCGCTGGTCTCTTTCACGTCCACGTAAAACTTGGCGTGGGGATTGGTCCATTCAACCTTAGTGACCATTCCTTTGAAATCGCGCTGCTTCTGACGGTCGTACTCAGCATCAAAGGCGTGATGCGCGGCCAGCGGAAGCTCAGCCACAGCCATCCCAACCAAGATGACACCGATGATCCAGCGCTTTTTCATTTTGGGTAAGCCCCCCTACTGGGTTCTGGGCAGAGGGAACGCTCTTCCATAAGAGCATAACGCCATACGGTTGAGTTTGCGCCAAACTAGATGGTCTTATGGTGGTCAGTGACATGATCGAGAGCCAATCCTGAGTTGGCTTATGTTGTAGATTCAGCCACTTAGGGATTTGTTCGTTGGCTTGGCCTACGTCGAGCGAATCCCTTTTCTCGGGACCAGTTCTTGGATTGGGATTTTCACACACTTCCCCTTTTGACGATAGATCCTGTTTTCACGCGATGCTTGTGACGGCTACGCCTCCCTGAAACAACCTCTGGAACTTATCCCGGGTGTATACTCGTCGATGAAAGCCTTGGCGTAAAGCTGCCAGCGTTTTGGTACGAAGCCACATCAGCGCGCGATGCTCATCTGTGACGCGCAATAAGAATAAAGGGACTCCCATGTACTTGAATTATCGTTCCGTAGTAGTGACCGGCATTCTCTGCCTAGTTCCCGCTCTCCTCCATGCCCAGGGCGAGACTTCGCGGAGCGTTGCGGGGGGCGGGATTTCGGCCCCTGGCTGGACGGGTAAGATCGACGCCAGTGAACAGAGGCAGGGCAAAACGATTAACGACGCCAAATTTGCCAAGCAAGGCAACGAGCTTCACGTCACGACTGGTCCGGCGGGGACCTACTGGAATCCCGCAAATCAGGCCAGCGGTGACTATACGGTCAAGGCCACGTTCAATGAAGCAAAGTACATGAACCTCAACAGTCATCCGCACCCTTATGGGATCGTCATTGGCGGAACGGAGTTGGGAACCGAGAAGGAGAGCTATCTTTACTGCGCCGCATATGGCAACGGTACCTTCATCGTGCGTGGATTCGGTCCACGGGCGTTCCAGATGAACGGCGGTGGCGAGCCAAACGCGGCAGTGCATAAAGCGGCCGGAGTCGGACAACCGGTTACGCAGGAGATTGCCGTTTCCGTTCGGGGCGGCAAGGTGGAGTGCTCCATCAATGGGACGGTCGTTGCCAGCTACGATAAGGCGTCTGTCGTTACCGCTGGAAAGCTTGCATCTACCGATGGCCTGTACGGTCTTCGCTTCGCTCACAACACTGAGGTCGTCGTAACAGGGTTGAGTTTGACCAAGAATTAACGTACTGGGCGCCCTAATCAGGAAAGCCACGACCGAGGACATGGTGTCACTGCTATGGATCACCGAGCAATGTGGATTCGCTGTGCTCGATACCTGTTCGTCCTCACGCTCACCGGCGCGTCGCTGATCACGCTGGCGCACGCGCAGGATCGAAGTTCGACGGACGCGATCGATTTAAACGCGACTGTTTCCCTGGATCGGCTCGCTACGCAACTTGCGACCAAACGAGTTGTGTTCGTTGGGGAAACCCATGATCGCTATGACCACCATCTGAATCAGTTGGAGATCATTCGTCGCCTCCATCTGGCTGATCCCACGATTGTGATCGGAGTGGAGTATTTCCAGCAACCGTTCCAGGCGCAAGTGGACGATTACATCGCTGGTCGAACCACTGAGAACGAGTTTCTCCGAGCCACGGAATACTACAAAGGTTGGGGCTGGGACTATCGTCTGTACGCACCGATTTTTCGTTTCGCGCGGGAGCAACGGATTCCCGTCCGTGCTCTCAATGTCCCCAACGGTTTGGCCTCCGAAGTGGCGAAGGTCGGACTCGCGGGCTTGCCCGAACCCAGGCGTGCTTCCCTGCCCAAGGAAATCGAACCAGCGGATGCCGCTTATAAGAATCGTCTTCGAGAGGCATTTGAGGGGCATGGCTCGGCGAAGCCCAATGCCTTCGATCACTTTGTGGAAGCGCAACTGGTGTGGGACGAAGGCATGGCGGAGAGCGCTGCCGCCTATCTGAATGCCAATCCGAACCGCCGTATGGTGATTCTCGCCGGATCTGGACACGTGGGGTTTGTGGATGGGATTCCGAAACGCTTGGCGCGCCGCACGAAGGCAACCTACGCGATGGTTCTAAACAGCGGCGAATCTGTCGAACCGCACACTGCCGACTATCTTCTGCTCAGCAAGCAACAAGACCTGCCCGCAGCCGGCGCTCTCGGCATCAGCCTGGAAGACAAGGACGGGGAGTGTCGCATCCGTCTGGTGAGTCCGGGTGGTGCAGGTGCAAAGGCGGGACTACGGCAGGGAGATGTCCTCACAAAAGTTGAAGACCAGACGATCAAAGCAATCGCCGACTTTCG
>JBDTUY010000354.1:0-5458 GCA_040007495.1 Acidobacteriota bacterium
GACGATGCTGCGGATCATCTTGCCGCCAGGTCCGATCAGTTCGCGGATCTTGTCGGTCGGAATCTGCATCGTGAAGATGCGCGGCGCATAGGGGGACATCGTGCTGCGCGGCGTGTCGATCACGGCGTTCATCTTGTCGAGGATGAACAAGCGAGCCTTGCGGGCCTGCTCCAACGCTTCCGTCAGAATCGCGTGCGTTACGTTCGGGACCTTGATGTCCATCTGCAACGCCGTGATACCGGCCTTGGTTCCGGCAACCTTGAAGTCCATATCACCGTAATGATCTTCGGCGCCTGCGATATCGGTCAGAACCGCGTAGTCCTTACCTTCGAGCACCAAGCCCATCGCGATACCGGCCACAGGGGCCAGCAGCGGTACACCGGCGTCCATCAAGGAAAGCGTAGCGCCGCAGACCGATGCCATGGAACTGGAACCGTTCGATTCCAGAATGTCGCTAACCACGCGCATCGTGTACGGGAACGCTTTTTCGTCCGGGATCACAGCAGCCAGAGCGCGTTCCGCCAAAATGCCGTGGCCGATTTCGCGACGGCCAGCACCGCGCATGAAGCCGACTTCGCCGACGCTGAACGGCGGGAAGTTGTAGTGCAGCATCCAGCGCTTGGACGTTTCGGTGATGTCCAGCAGCTCAATGCGCTGCTCATCATCCTTGGTGCCGAGCGTCGTGGTAACCAATGCCTGCGTTTCGCCGCGCGTGAACAGCGCAGAACCATGCGTGCGGGGCAGGATGCCCACTTCGCTTTCGATATTGCGAATCTCATCGAACTTGCGGCCATCCGGACGGCGCTTTGCCTTCAGCATTTCCTCGCGGAAGATGCTTTCCTTCAAGCGATCGAATAGCTTCTTGGCTTCGGCCTGTTCGGTGTCCGGCAACACATCGATCACGCTGTGCTTGCACGCGTCGATGCGGCTGTAGCTTTCCAGCTTCTCGTACTTCTGCGTGTTCATCGCGTCTTTCAATTCGACTGACGCGGCCTTGGCGATCTGATCGTACATCGCCTGATTGACGACGGGCGGCGCGTAGGCTTTCTTCGCTTTGCCTGCCTTCTTCATCAGTTCGCGGATGCCCGCGGCGATCTTCTTGCAGCACTCATGGCCGAATTCAATCGCAGCCAGAACGTCGGCTTCGCTAACCTGCTGTGCGGCCGATTCCACCATCACGACGCCAGCTTCGGTACCGGCGACCACAATGTTGACCTTGGATGCCTTGGTCTCTTCGTAGCTGGGATTGGCAACGTACTTACCGTCCACCATGCCAACGCGAACGCCGCCCAGCACGTGGTCGAACGGAATATCGGAGATCGCAAGCGACGCGCCCGCACCGACGATGGCCAGCGTGGAAGGATCGCGCAGCGGATCCGCGGACAGAACAAAGGCGATTACTTGAGTTTCGTGGGAATAAGCTTCCGGGAACAGGGGACGAATCGGGCGGTCAATCAGGCGGCTGGTCAGGATTTCTTTTTCGGAAGGGCGGGTTTCACGCTTGATGAAACCGCCAGGAAAGCGGCCAGCGGAGTATGTATATTCGCGGTAATCAACCGTTAGCGGGAAGAAGTTCGCGCCGACCTTCGGGTGGGGAGCGGTACAAGCCGTAACCAGTACGACCGACTCACCGGAGCGCACAATCACGGCGCCGTTGGCCTGCTTAGCCATCTTTCCGGTTTCGAGCGTGATGACGCGCCCGCCCAGATCCACTTCAACAGAATGCAACATGTCAGGAATCGTCCTTTAATCTTTCAGTTAAGACTTAAGAGGAGACTTCGGAGGGTACCCCACACAAGGGGTCCGACCCGGCCAGCCATGACCGAGTCGGGAGATTCGAAATTTGTTACGAACGGTGAAGTTCCAGAAACGCGAATCGCGGAAGCGATTAGCGACGGATGCCAAGACTCGTAATCAAAGTCTTGTACCGGTCCGGACTGCAACTGCGCAAGTAATCGAGCAATCGACGGCGCCGGGCAACCATTTGCAGCAGGCCTCTGCGCGAATGGTGGTCCTTTGCGTGCGATTTGAAGTGCTCCGTCAATTCGGAGATACGCCGGCTCAACACTGCAACCTGCACCTCTGGCGAACCCGTGTCCGTTTTGTGGACCCGGAACTCAGAAATCAATTTTAATTTAGCCTCGCCCGCCAGTGCCATTCGAAGATCGATACTCCTCGTCTAATCTTAATCGTTTTAGTACCTCCGTATGGTAGCACAATGGCTTCAATTGCGTAACAACGGATCGGGGTCCCCTAGACAGTCGTGAGGTAACGGAAAGTATCCGCGAGCTTAAATTCCCCTTCCGCTGTAACGAACGTCGGTGGGATTTCGTGGCTCCTCCGATTTTGTGTTCTACGGCAGCGCTGCCAACTCAGATTCGTTCATCGCCCAATTGAACACATGGATCTCATCCAATAGACCGTTCAAAGAAACCCCTGTTGTACCGCCTCCGATTCCATTGCCACCAAGCGAGAAGTTTGCAACTGAATAATCGTACATGTTGCCATAAACAAGATGCCGCTCTGGCACTCCATTGACGTAGAACCGCAGAAACTCACCGTCATAGGTCACCCCAATGTGGGACCAAGTATTGGGTGCCAATACGAGATCACTGATGGAACAGGCGGTTCCCCAGTGGTCGATATACAGGTGGTACTGACCCGATCGGCTGCAGTCTCCCGTTGTCCCGCTGATTCCCAAGAAGTCTGCAGCAAACGCTAGACCGCCCGTCACAATCGGCATGCCTTGGCCGGTGTTCACCTTTGGGAACACCCACGCCGTAAACGTCCTGGGTCCGCTGATCGCGGTAATGCCGGTAGCCTGCACATACGAGTCTGTTCCATTCAGGTTGAACGCCTGGTTTATCTTGCCAGTCGCGAACGTCGCATTTCCTACGAGCCTGCCCACAGCCCCTGAAATCAACTCCCGCGCATTCCCATCCGCCGGCCAGCTTGCGATCGTTTGGTGAGCGCGTCCTCCGACTGGAAGACGAACCTGCGAAGTTCGCGAGGTCGACGTTGAGATCTCAAGAAGAGGGTCTAATGTTTGGTATGCAGCGGAGTCGGGCAGCTTCACGTTTACTTGATAAAGGCCCGAATAGCCCGGTGCAAGTCCAGCGAAACTTACCTCACCCGTCAAGTTAGCCCATATACCCAGCAGCATTGACCACCCCCATTGGGTTGAGATAGACGCCGGTACCACTAAGATCGGGGGCACGTATTGACAGAGAAATCCCATAGTCAAAGATCGTATTATTGCCAAGGTTGGTCTCCTCAACCCTAACCACGAGTGAACCGGTCGGGCTTACGTATTCCTTACTCGGAAACCTGCCAGTATTCAGGCCGGAACCGTCGGAGACTCGGGGATCGAAAAAAGTTTGGTAGCGCGTTTGGTACAGTCGACCTTTCGCTGTAGTTTGGAAAGATCCGTACACATTGGCCGTATAGTCCTGCTGGACCAGATAGTAAAGCCCTTGGACAGGTGCAGGATTCGACGACTTCCGAACCGCAACAAAGAAATCTCCGTTACCGGGCGGCCCCTTTGGGGGATCGTAGTCCGGCGGGTACGCTAGCCCCCCAACCAACAAATCACCACTGCGTGAGACGAAAAATTCCTGCGTGTCCGCTCCAGGGTAAAGGAGAGTGCCAAGACCATTGCTGATGTTTGAAGTACCTGATACAACTACATCTTTTGAGTTCGCATCCTTTGCCACAATGCTAACGTTACCTTTGCCGTCGGCCGTGATTGGAGAGATTGGGCTTTCCAAGAAGAGCGCCTTATCTCCGGCAGGCGCAACCACTTGAACTCCTCCTACGTACTCTCCCTGGAATGTCGCGTTGGTGACTCCGGCTGAATCTGCCGCGACCAGTAGATCGTGTACTCCCGCGTCGAGCGAACTGCCTATTAGGATGCCATCTGAGACAAAGACAGACATCAGCTTGTCCTTATAAACTGGGCTAGACAACATACCATATCCACTTAATTCTGCGGCCATGTAATTTCTGTCGGATCTAGAAAACCGCGCGAACCGACAAGCCCCGCCACGTAAGTGCGGGGACCTTTCCTCGGGATCGCAGACGTAGTTCAGCCAACGATAATCGACTCAGACAATATAATAGGTCAAACCCTCCTTCCCGCATGACATTACTGGAACATATCCGTAAGCTGCCCCAGGGCCGCTCCACCTTGAAGAACCTGCTGCGCGAACAGTCCAGGCACGGCCAGACCCGAGCGCAAATCGACAAGCAGATCTCGGACGCCATCGCCGCCGGGCAGCTGGTCGAAACTCGAAACGGCCACTACACCGCCGTGGGTGTTGGTCGCGAGTATGCCGTCGGGCGGTTTCACGCGCACCGCGACGGCTATGGCTTCGTCACACCGGAAACCCCGATTGCCAACCTGCGCGGCGATGTCTATCTAGCCAAAGAGGCCGCTTCGCGCGCCATGCACGGCGACCGCGTCGTAATCCGCATCGGCCGCATTGAGCCTGACGGTCGAGCACATGGCGAAATCGTGAAAGTCCTGCGCCACGCCCACCCATCCGTAGTCGGTGAATTCCGCATCACTCGCAATGGCTATTTCGTCATTCCTCACGACGACCGCATCCTAAGCTGGATCGAGATTCCTGAGAACATGGCGCTCCCAGCTCGCACGGGTTCAGCTGACCGAGTTGGGATATCCACCAAAGGCGTTTCTAATGTCGACGACCTCAATGGCCTGATCGTCACCGCACAGATTCTCGACTACGGCGAAGATGGCGAGCGCCCCATCGGCCGCGTGATTGAGATCCTTGGCCACCCCGACGACTTCGGCATCGACGTCGAGATCCTGATTCGCGCCCATCATATCCCGCACGAATTTCCGATAGATGTTCTGGACCAGGCCAAGACCATTCCTGGCCCGATTCCCCCAGAGGAGATCGCCAAACGCCAGGATTTCCGCGACCTCGCGATTGTAACAATCGATGGCGAGACGGCTCGCGATTTCGACGACGCCGTGTGGATTGAGCCCCTGCCCAACGGCCATTGGACCTTACAAGTCCACATCGCGGATGTCAGCCATTATGTCCGTCCCGGCTCGCCTATAGATCGCGAGGCATTCTCCCGCGGCACCAGTGTGTATTTCCCGGACCGCGCGATTCCGATGCTGCCGGTCGAGCTATCCACTGATCAATGCTCGCTGCGTCCGCAGGAAGATCGCTTGGTGATGTCAGCGTTACTGGAACTCGACGCGCACGGCGACGTAGTGAGTCAGCAATTCACGCGAGGCGTGATCCGCAGTGCGGAGCGCATGACCTATACTGCGGTTCACGCATTGCTCGAAGGCGACCCCGCACTCCGCGAGCGTTACGCTCCTCTAGTTCAGCGCTTCCAGTGGATGGAGAAGTTGGCGCTCATCCTGAACAAGAAGCGCGTCCGCCGGGGCTCGATCGATTTCGATCTACCCGAGGCCTCGCTG
>JBDTUY010000355.1:0-5451 GCA_040007495.1 Acidobacteriota bacterium
AAAGTATTGGTGGGCAGAGCGTCGGCGTTGTCCTCCTTCTGGCCCTCCTTCCCGTTGCTCATCCGGAAAAGTACCTGTTCATGCGCGACGATCGTAGCGCCATTGTCGAACGCGACCTGGCCTAGATTCCCACCGACGACCGGCACACCGGCCCGCGACATTTGTGCATTTCCCGCCGTATGATCCACGCTGGTATCGACCACGTAGCGAATTGGCTTCGTGGACAGCTTGCGGATCTCCTCGATCACGGCCTGACTGGCTTCGGGCGTCTGTGTATCCACGATCAGAATGCCAGAATCGCCAATCTGAACTGCCATATTCCCCGAAGGCCCAGTGATCATGTACACGTTGCCCTGAACCTTCAGCGTATGCACCTCGTCCAAGGTGCTCTTGCCTTTGGCCGGAGCCTGCGGCTGCGCTTTCGCCTGCCCAGGAGCTCCTTTACCGCCACTCTTTTGCTGCGCCGAAGCCCGCTCTACCGGCGCGACCATCAGCATAACCCCGGAGGCGCACAACATTGCTATGATCGGCAGTCCCCGCCGGGCTGCGACCGGCAGCGTCTTCCAAATGCGTGTAGTTGAATGTTTCATTTGTGCTGTCGCTTCCTCGCTATTTCGAAGCTGCTCCGAAACCTAACTTGGCTTTGGGCATGTATTCGGGATACATCGTTTCCGCGCCGCCCAGCACTGCATCTAACGGCAGATTATGTTTCTTGCGGAACTCATCGAGGAACGGATTTTCGCCCGGCAGATAGTTCGGGACCGCAGAGCGATCCTTGCCCGGCAGTTCGTTCACATACTCACACGGCCACAGCCAATTCCCGTTGGAATTGCCAGCCTTGATGTAATCTTCGCTCTTGACCAGCGGCTCTGAGAGATAGATCGGATCGGTGACGACGCTCACGTGCGTCATCTGATCGCCGTGAACGATGAAGTGGTCGATTAGATCAATCAGGTCGCTAGAAGGAATGCCGTTCCGGCGATGCCATCCCTGCTTAATATGCGTTGTGTGGATAGTCAGGATGTTGCCGTCCCACTCCCCGGTGGAGAAACCCATCCAGGTGTGCGCGGCATACTCAGGCGGATGCGGACGGCCGTCCATATAGATCACCCGATTCTGCTCATAGGTGGCGGAGTAGAGGTGAATCGCGATCAGATCCTGGGTCTGCTGGTCCCGCTCTTCCCACAAGCGAATCTGGGTGGGTCCGCGGAAGATATAGGCGGCGGTGTGCACTTGGCACTGATGCTCCTGCAAGCCAAGTCGATCCGGCGCCCACGCGAGAGCCCATTTGCGGCCATAGTCGTTGAGCGGGATTCCCAAGAAGTCCACGAGTTCAGGCCCAGGGATGCGCTCCGGTTGGTCTTCCTGATACTGCGGGTTCCAGGTCCCTGATAAATCCACCTGCGCCTGCGCCGGTAGGGCGAACAACCCCGCGGTGACAGCCAACATGGCCGCGAATCCGCACACTTTGCCCCTGTTCCAATTCACCACAAGACCCTCCTGACGCAATGCAGCGCGTATATAGTAAGTCGGTACACGCTAACACTTGGTTACCATTCTAGTCAAGAAGTGCCAAGGGCGGTATCGGCCATTCGGATGTACTAACCCGTTTTGTAACAGGCTGCACGGGGCTTGCATTCAACTCCGGTTGGAATATCATAGGGAGCTATGAAGTTCACCTCTCTTGCCATCCTCGCTGGGTGCTCCTTGCCAAGCCTATTCGCTGCTGGGCCTGCCATCAAGTGCGATCAGATCGCGACCACCAAGTTCACGGCTGATGTGAAAATCAATTCTGCCAAGCTGGTGCCCGCCGCGGCGAATCTGCCGGAGCATTGTGAGATCCAAGGCGTCATCTGGCCGGAGGCGAAGTTTGTCGTGAAACTGCCCAGCAATTGGAACAGCCGGTTTGAGATGGTCGGCAACGGAGGCTGGGCCGGTACGATCACGACCGCTGCAGTCAATACGGCGGTGGGTCTAGGCTACGCATCCACTTCAACCGACACCGGTCACGACGCGGCGAAGGAACCAGGGGCGATCTTCGCGATGAAGAGCGAGACCAATCCCAATGCCGCGCGCAAAGTCATCGACCATGGATACCTCGCCGTGCACGAAACCGCATTGCTGGCGAAGAAAATGATCCGAGTCTATTACGGTGTCGATCCGCTCTATTCTTATTGGGTCGGCTGTTCGACCGGTGGTCGCCAAGGCTTGATGGAAGCTCAACGCTACCCGGAGGATTTTGACGGCTATGTGGTTGGCGCGCCGGTGCTGAACTTGACGGGTCTGCAAACCAAGGCCGTCTGGAACTGGGTTGCACTGGGTCCTGGTGCCGGTGAGATCAAGGCTGAGAAATTGAAGGCTTTGGCCGACGGCGTCTATGGCAAGTGCGACGCTTTGGACGGTTTGAAGGACGGCATCATCGAAAATCCGCTAGCCTGCGATTTCCACCCTGAACGCGACCTAACCGCCTGCAAGGGCGCGGAAACCCCTGACTGCTTCACGCCCCCGCAGATTGCCGCACTGAAGGTGATTTACGATGGCCCCAAGAACTCCAAAGGCGAAGTGATTTTCCCCGGCTTCCCTCCGGGTGGTGAAGCATTCGCATTAGGTGCCCGTGGACCCGCACGCAGCGGCTGGGATGGCGGTATGAGTGCCAGTTTCGGGCTGGGCGACACCTTCATGAAGTACATGGCGTTCGACACGCCACGCGGCGCATCCTGGGATTACAAGACCCTGAACCTGGACACCGATCCGGCGAAGATGACGAACGTCGGGCTGATCATCAATGCCACCATCACGGACTTGAGCGCAGTGAAGGCTCGTGGCGGCAAGGTCCTCCACTATCACGGCTGGGCCGACCCCGGCGTCACGCCGAAGATGTCGGTCGACTACTACGAAGCGGTGCAGAAGACGATGGGTTCGACCTCGGACTTCTATCGCTTCTTCCCAGTTCCCGGAATGTTCCACTGCAGCGGTGGTCCGGGCTGCGGCGAAGTCGACTGGCTATCGGCAATCGTCAGTTGGGTAGAGAAGGGAACCGCCCCGACCATGCTAGTTGGATCTCACGTCGAGGCAGGCAAGACCACCCGGACGCGGCCAGTCTGCATGTACCCGACGGTCGCGCACTACAAAGGCTCAGGCAGTATCGACGCAGCAGAGAACTTCACCTGCGGTCCGAAATAGGGAGGTAAAGCTTCCACGCGAAGGAAGGCGGGTCGCATGACCCGCGCGGAGGCGCTGCCTCCGCTTACGGCGTTTTCAAGCATCCGAGGCAGGCGCCTCGGAGCGGAGCAAGCGCTCCGCCTTCCTTCGCGCTGCGCGCCAAGACTAATCTTCGTTATTGAAGATAGAAGTAATCGCCCCGAGCGGGGAGTGCTCATCACCGCCGCTGCGATACGGAACTAGCTCGCGACGCATCTTGTTTAGCGTCATGCTCTGGATGATCACCCGGCCCGGACCGCGCATCGTGGCCAGGAACAGGCCTTCACCACCGAATAGGGCGGTTGCGATTCCGCCGACCATCTCAATGTCATAATCGACCGATTCGTCAAATGCGACGACGGAGCCGGTATCGACCTGTAGCACTTCATTCGGCTTCAGCTCAAACTCGACGAAGTCGCCACCCGCGTGGATGAATACTGTGCCTGGTCCGGTCAGCTTCTCGAGAATGAAACCTTCGCCGCCGAAGAACCCCGCTCCGAGCTTTTTGACGAACGCAATATTTAACTGAACTGTAGACTGCGCCACCAGAAACGCATCGCGCTGCACCAGCACGCTTTGTCCGGCACGCAATTCAAACGCCTGAATGCGGCCCGGATAGGTACCGGCGAACCCGACCTCGCTGTTGACCGAGGTGTGGAAGTAGGTCAGGAACAGCGACTCACCCATCAGCTTGCGCTTAATCGCGCCGAAGATCTTCTCGCCGATTGACTGGCCTGTGGCGCGGGTCTCCCAAGTTACTTGCGGATACTTGTAGATCATCTTTCCGGCTTCGGCATACACTTCCTGGCCGGGCTTCAGCCGGATGCGAATCATCTGCAGATTGTCGCCCTGAATGGTGTAGTCCAGAGCCTCATGAAACATGGATACGGGTGCTGGAGCCGAGGGCACCGGCATAGGAGTGGCAGCGTTCGCGACCGGAGATCCGCAACTGATGCAGAAGCGCGAGTTCTCCGCCAAAGGGTTGCCGCAATTGGTGCAGTAGGCCATAGGTTTAGTGTATGCCGAGCTTGAAGGCTCGATTCTATGAGTTACTTACGCAGTTGTTCGACCAAATGTTCCTGAGTAATCTAAAGGATGGATACCCCTTTTTTGATGTGGCGTGAGCTTTAGCTCCGCGACCGACATTCGTTGGGAGGCTAAAGCCCCCGTGCTCGATAAATCGCGCGCCACATGTCGGGGCTACACCAAGTCGAAACTGTCGCCGCGTGAGGGAACCACCGCGTCAATCTTGAACTCTTGCTTGATCTTCTCCGCCAGCGGCAGCGACTGCGTGGGGTCGCCGTGAACCAGGAAGACTTTCTTTAAAGTGGGGACCATGGGCTTCAACCAGGTCAGCAACTCACCTTGATCGGCATGGCCGCTGAGTTCGTTGAGCACCTCGACGCGTGCGCGCAGCCGTACCGGCTCGCCGAAAATCGGGACCTCGGAATGTTTCTCCAGGATCTTCTTGCCTAGCGTGTGCTCCGCCTGATAACCGGTGATCAGCACAGTGTTGCGAGGGTCGGAGATGCCGTTGCGCAAGTGATGCAGAATGCGTCCGGCTTCGCACATGCCAGAGGCTGCCAGGACGATGAAGGGGCCGCGAAGGTCGTTCAGCGTTTTCGATTCTGCCGCATCGCGGACGTAACGTAAGCGCGAAAAGCCAAATGGATCTTCAACCTGGGTCAAAAACTCCCGGACTTCTTCGTCGTAACACTCAGGGTGATTGCGGAACACGACCGTCGCGTTAATGGCCAGCGGGCTATCGACAAAAATCGGCAGCGAAGGGATACGACGCGCCAGGATCAACTCGTGCAGCATCAGGACGATCTGCTGTGTCCTGCCCACCGCGAAACACGGGATGATTAGGCGTCCGCCCCGCGCCGCCGTCGCGCTGACCACGTCGGCCAACTTGTCCTCGGCACTGGTCATGTTGTCATGCGTGCGGTTGCCGTAGGTGCTCTCCATTATCAGGTAGTCGACTTTTTCAGGCGACACGGGATCGCGCAGGATGGGCAGATGCTTGCGCCCGACGTCGCCGGAGAACCCGAGACGCACGCCATCGGCTTCCACCACCATCGACGTGGAACCCAGCATGTGACCGGCTTCAAATGTCGTGTACTTAAGGCCGGGCGAGATTTCACGTGTTTCCTGCAGAGGAACGGAGTCGAATTGCCGGAACGTCTGTTCCGCATCCTCCATGCTATAGAGCGGATCGCATTCGTGGTCGTCGCGGCCGATTTGTTTGCG
>JBDTUY010000356.1:0-5428 GCA_040007495.1 Acidobacteriota bacterium
GGATGAGGATTTTTAGATTCATTGTGAACTTACTAGGGTACCAACCAAGACACTGCAGCGGGTAGTCGAATCAATCAGAGCGGACCAGCTTCGGGTTTCCTCCACAAAGTGGAGGATGCCCTCGCCACAAAGGTAGATCGGCCTGTCGAGCTCATCGACATCCTCTTCATAAAAGGTCAGCCTCAATCCGTCAACCGGTGTGATACCGAGCCTTTCGAGATCTGCAAATGATCCGCTCGTAAGCATAGTCCCACCATGCTCAAGAACACCCATGAAACAGATATATATGGCATTCTTCAAGTACTTCTACTTCGCTCCGACTGCCGTCATCTCCGCTACTACTTCTCTTGCCAGGGTGGCTATCTCGTCGTTGCGGAGACCTTTTTTCCTGTCGGCTGCGGATGTAAATCGATCATATACAACGTCAAGCTGGTCTTTAGTTAAAGTGATGCCTAAATCCCTACAGCGGTCTACAAGGGCGTGTCGGCCGCTGTGTTTGCCGAGCACCAGCCTAGACTCTGGCACGCCGACGGACTTCGGGTCCATGATTTCGTAGGTGGTGCGCTCTTTCAGGTAGCCGTCCTGGTGGATGCCCGCTTCGTGCGCGAAGGCGTTCTCGCCTACGATGGCTTTGTTCGGCTGCGGACCGAAGCTGATGATGGAGGACAATAACTGGCTGGCGGAGTAGAGATGCTCGGTTACAATGCGGGTCTCAAACGGGAGCTTGTCGCGGCGGGTGTTGATCGCCATTACGACTTCCTCCAACGCCGCGTTGCCGGCACGTTCGCCAATTCCGTTGATCGTACATTCGACCTGGCGGGCTCCAGCCTGAACTGCTGCGAGCGAGTTGGCTACGGCGAGGCCGAGGTCGTCATGGCAATGGACACTGACGATGGCGGAATCACCCAGGGCCTTAACGATTCGGCCTATCAACTGGCCGTATTCCTCAGGGACTGAGAAGCCGACTGTGTCTGGCAGGTTTACGGTGCGGGCGCCGGCGGCTACTACTGCTCGGCATACCTGCTCCAAATAGTCGGGATCAGTGCGGGTCGCGTCTTCGGCCGAGAACTCTACGTCATCGCAGTATTCGCGAGCCAATCTGACAGCCGCAACTGCTGCATCCAGAACTTCCTGACGGGATTTCTTCAACTTAAACTTGAGGTGAATATCGCTGGTCGCGATGAAGGTGTGAATGCGCGGGCGGCGGGCATTTTTGAGTGACTGTACAGCCGCCATAATGTCCTTATGATTGGACCGGGCTAAGGCCGCGACGCTGACCCACGGGTACTCGCGGGCTACGGCATCAACCGCCTCTGAATCGCCGGCTGAGGCGATCGGAAAGCCGGCTTCCAGGATGTCGACACCCAGGTCCACCAGCTTGGCCGCCATCTTCAACTTCTCTGGCACGGTCATACTGCAGCCGGGCGATTGCTCTCCGTCGCGGAGGGTGGTGTCGAAAATGTATACTCGGTCGGGCATCGTCAGATTACTCCATCTCTCGGTAGAGAGTTTCAGCAGGAACTAGTCGGAGACCGGCAAGCAAACATGGGGACCGGTGAGTCCGAAGCCCGTTGCCTGGGTGGGCTGATGGTATTCAGTTCCCAGGTCTTCAACTAGCTCCTGAATTCATTATCGGGGCGAGCCTTAGATTTAGCAAATTGATAATATTGCAAGTTGATATAAACTATCATTATGGAGCTGCATCCACTTCGGGTGTTTTTAACCGTCGCCACAGAGAAGAGCTTTTCCCGGGCCGCAGAGAAACTGCTTCGGACGCAGCCGGCCATTTCCTTGTCAATTCAAAGGCTTGAAAGTGAATTCCAGGAGCGGCTGATCGATCGGTCGGCTAAGGATTTGCTACTGACGGATGCCGGTCAGATTGTATTGGACTATGCTCGCCGGTTCGAGAGCCTACAAGGGGATCTGGAAAACGCGCTGGCGGAGCTTCGGGATAAGTCTTCTGGTCGGTTGGCGATCGGCGCGAATGAATCGTCTACGCTCTACCTGCTGGATCATATCGAGCGGTATCGCGCTCTGTATCCGAAAATTCGGGTGCAAGTACGGCGCAGTCAGTCGAGCAGGATTCCGGCGGCGCTGCTAGATGGCGAGCTCGAATTGGGGCTGCTAACCTATGATCCAGAAGATGAAAGAATCATCACTAAGGTGATCTATATAGACCACTTGGCATTTGTCACATCGCCTGAGCATCGCCTCGCGTCTCGAGACGAAGTGTCGATCACGGAGTTGGGTGAAGAGACGTTTATTGCGCACAATGTCGTGTCGCCCTATCGGGGTCTGGTGCTGAAGGCGTTTCAGCACCACAAGGTTCCGCTCAAAATGGATCTGGAGATGCCGACGATTGAGGCGATCCGCAAGATGGTGGAGCGCAATGATGGGGTCGCGTTCCTGCCTCGGATGTGCGTGGATCAGGAGATCCGGCACGGTCTGTTGCGCGAGATCAAGGTCAAAGAGATGGACCTGGAGCGCAAGATTCGGCTGGCGTATCCGGCGAAGCGGGCGCTGAGCCATGCCGCTCAGGCGTTTGTGGAGGTGGTGGGGGGATTCCGGTGATATACGATAAGGGAATATGGCGCGGGACGAAGATCAGACAAAAGGACCAATGCCGAATAGTCCAGAATCTGAAGATGACCTATGGCTCGGTACGATCCTCAAGATGCGAGGACTGGGTGCCGGGATGTGGTCAGACGAAGATCTCGACGAATACGTTTTGAATCTGCGGTCGCCTTGGGGCGACACAAAGGAATTTGCGGGCTAGTGTTCCGAGGGCTGGGTGTGCCTGGTAGCGCGAGTTCGCGATCTGAATGGTTACGCTTTCGGCGGGGGGAATACGCCGAGCTGGATCAATCCAAGTGTGTCCATGATGAGGCGGGTGTCTTTGATGCGGCCTTGTTCCAGGCGGTCGATGACGACGCCCCAGACGCGTACTTGGCGGCCAGTGGCGAGGACGCCGAGGAACTCGCCCGAGTGCGTGCCCGTCCATTCGAAGCGGCTGACCACTTTGTCGCCTTCGGAGACCTGTTCCTGAATCTCGAAATTCAGGTCGGGGAATGCGGATCGCATACCTCGGAGTACGTCTTTCAGGCCCTCGATGCCGGGACCTTGGCCGGGGAACGGGACCTGCTCGACCATGTCTTCGCATACGAATTGCACGGCGGCATCGATGTTGCCTTGTGAGATTACTTCTTTGACGAATTTCCGGACTGTGGCGGCGTTCTGAGTGGAGTATTCGGGCATGGTTGAGGGTTATGTTAGCAGGGCGACGAAGGCTGGGGAATTGGTGATTGTGTTGCCTGTCCCCGTAATCTCCCGTAATCTCCGTAATCTTCCCCGTAATCTATCCACGAGAATGATTGACGGCCGCGCGCTTCCTGCGGAGTAGCATTGGGAAACGTTGCGCAGGAAAAAACCGGGACAGGTCAGTGTGCCGGTTGACGGTTATTTATTACGTCGCTCGACCACGCATTCGTTTGAGGGGACGTGCGGGTAAGGTATCCTTTCCGGTGACGGGGTCCCCGCGAAAACCCCCACCCGCGGGTACGCGGTGCCAGTTTCCCCCACGCGCTTCAATTTTCCGTTGGTACTTTTTCGGCTCTGTCCACGACGATCGTATCGAAGGGTGCCTTTGCATCCACCAGTTTAAGCCCGAGTTGGTCTTGAAGAGCATCCGGGAGAAGTGATGTCGGGACATTCTCAACTCCTGAGGCCACGCTCGTCGAAAGCCGACCGAAGGTCAACTCGAAATCATATTTTCCGGTCAACCCAGTCTTGTCAAAAACAGTACGACCCGCCCCGGTCGGGGTGCTGAGCATCGCCGCGAGCGCGGGAACCTCAGCCTGGTGGCCAGTCCAGTGATTGACGCCGCCCGGGCCACTGGACGCCGTCAACCCAGGGCGGCCAGACGGCAAGTTTGGGAATCCATTCTGATCCGTGACGGGCCCGGATCGAGTAGCGGGAGCCGGGGCAGTTGCTGAGTTCGCCAACGATTCCTTCAACTTCGGGCCGTTCTTGGCCACCACCAATTCGTACACGGGTAGCATCTTGGAATTGTGCTGGAGAACCAGCTGGAAACGTTCCGTAAGTAAGGCCTGGAGCATTTTTTGGAACTGTTCCTTAGTTGTTCCAGGCGGAATTTTACCCGCCACGTCGTAGGTTTCCTTCGAAATCCATCCTGGGCCGGAAACCAGCGAGAAATCGGCCAGCCCGTAGGCGCGCGTCAATAGCTCGTCCAGGGCCATACCGGTAAACGAAAACCGCTCTGGATCGCCCTTTTCGGGGCCGCCTGTGATACGGCGGACGCTTCGCGGCCCGGATGGCTTCACAGTCGCCACCTCAAACGAAAGCCGATCTACCTGCCCATATGCACAACAGGCAAAAAGGAAACATACAACCCCGAAAATCGTGCGCTTCATACGGCACCGCCTCCAGGAGGATATGACGATACTAAGTCGAAATCCGTTTACCTTGCAAGGACATCCTTCCACGCTCCTGTGCGGACCACTTTAGCGTCTCGAAGAAGCTAAGGCCATTCTGACTAGTCCGAGATGAAGGTGCTCCTCGACGAGAATCTACCTCGCAAGCTGGCTGAATACTTGGTTGGTCACGAATGCCAGCACGCATGGCGCCCCACTTGGTGACTGCCCGCTTCATTTGATCGCGGCTCGGTAGCGTGTGCGCCTGTGGGGTTCGGTGTTGCCCGTTTGGAGCGGCATCAATTTTCCCAAACCGCTTCCTTTGGTCGCGGGCGAATGGCGCGGTTTGGCTGAGGCCTTACTTAAAACCGCTCCGCCACGCCTGCCGATTCCAACGCGTGGGGTTTGTATTCGCCGGGGTGTTCGCCGCACATTCGGGTCCGTGGGAAGATCTTGGTTGGGTTG
This sequence comes from Acidobacteriota bacterium, assembly GCA_040007495.1. Lineage (GTDB taxonomy): Bacteria > Acidobacteriota > Terriglobia > Bryobacterales > Bryobacteraceae > Palsa-187. Next base: position 4,896 of record JBDTUY010000356.1, read on the forward strand.
GATAGATTGAGTGGGTCGAAGGCGCAGCGAACCCTTGCATGGTATCCATTTCTGGCTCGGCGTTCTTGGTAGAATCGGGATCGATATGTCTCTATGCAACGCGAATCCGTCATCTTAAGTGATCCAGACATCCTGGGTGGCACTCCATGTTTTCGTGGAACCCGTGTGCCCGCGGATTCTTTGATCGACTATCTAGAGGCGGGTGACAGCTTGGATGAGTTCCTTGATAACTTTCCATCGGTCAGCCGAGAGGCCGCCATCGCCGCGTTGGAAAAGGATAAGGCGATCCTGATCAGGCTGCGGTGAAGGTGCTCCTCTACGAGAACCTCTGCTTCGGAAGCCCGACTACTCATTTAGTCGGCTGCGGCTGCAGAATATCCGTCCGATCCCGCAGCGACAAACCGCTTCCTTCGGTCGCGGCTCTGAAACGGATGCTGTGGTCGCGGTGAATCGCGCAGACTTGTTCCGCGCTAGTTTTGAATCGTTGCGGTTGCGGATACCCTACTTAGAACCGTTCGGCGATGCCTGCCGTT
>JBDTUY010000357.1:0-5409 GCA_040007495.1 Acidobacteriota bacterium
CTTCAGCTCCGCGAAGGGTATATCGTACATCAACCAGTCGGTCGGGGTGCCGAAGCCTTTGTCGCCCACCAGCCATGTGCCATCGGCCAGCTTCACGGCGACCCGCGCCTGATGGATACCGCTGGTCTTAATATTCATAGTGATTCGAGCCAGGCCAGTCAGGTCGACGAAGGCCGTCTTGTTGCGGAACGCAGCCATGCAACCGCGTTCGCAGACGCCGGTCCAGATATGGGAGGGGTTGGCTTCGTCCGTATCGTCGCCCGTCATCAGGATGCCGCCGTCGGCTTCCGTCTTGCCATTGTTGAAGGAGGAGTTGCTGTACAGCTTCAATTCAAGGCTCGCGTTGCCGATGTTTTCGGCCATCAGCGGATGCTCGCAGTTCTTGGCTGCGGTCGGGCAAGCCTTGCTGCCTGGAGGCGACTGCTTCCATTGCACGTTGGCGAACAGCGGGGGACGTCCCTTCTGCGCGACAGGACCTGCTGCGGCTGCTCCTCGGCCACCACCGGGTCCGCCCGCGGCTGCGCCACCTCGGCCACCACCTGCGCCACCACGTCCACCGGCTGCGACTACCGGCGCGGCTCCGAAGTTGGTGGCAAGGTAGTTGACGATCGCGTCGAAGTCGGCGGGCTTACCGGCAGCGCCGCGGCCCTTCATAGTGTCGACAATGGCCTGCCAGGCTGCCTTATCATTCTTCATGCCGATGACGATGTCGGCTCCGTGGCAGGCGCTGCAAACGGTTTGGAAGGTAGCCTTGGCGGGTCCATCGGGTAGGGCCTGGGCCGACGCGGGTACCGCGAGCGCGGCGGCAAAGGTCACACCCAGCACAGCCGACGACAGTTTAAAGTTTTTCATACCTTGTTTTTTGCTCCTCGATCCAAAAATCCTATCGGCAGATACCTCGTCTGGCTGCGGTCCAGCGACGCAGTCGCGAAAGGCGATCCGAGATATCGCCTCTTACGCTATCACGGCGGGAGGGGCTGATGTGTTGGCCAAAAGGCAGGGAGGCGAAGGGAGTGAGAGTTTAGAAGTGAGAACTGAGAAGAGTGGAGTCAGAGTGGGAGAGTGCAGACGGGTGAGGCTCCCAACTTCTCGCTTCCAAATTTTCACTTCTTACTTCTTCGGTGGGACCTTGCCATGAACCAGCGCACGGCCCATCCAGCGCCCACCACGCCGACCAGCACGGCGATGATGATGGTCGTCCTGCCCAAGTACGCTTCGAGTTGCGGCAGGTTCTGCCCGAAGTAGTAACCTAAGGACCCGAAGACTGCGGCCCAAGTGATGCCGCCCAGGGCGTTGTAGGTGGTGAATTCGGAGTACGGCATGGAGCTGATGCCTGCCAGCACGGCAGCCCAGGTCCGCAGAAGCGCCACAAAACGCCCGAAAAACACGGTTTTTGCACCGTAGCGTTGAAAGAAATGGTGCGCCTTCTCGATTTCGGCTTCGTCGACTCTGATGTATCGGCCATAGCGGCGGATCAGCGGCAATCCGCCTTTGCGCCCGATCCAGTAACCGCAACCGTCGCCGATGATCGCAGCGGCTGCCGCCGTTACCACCACCCACGTGATGGATAGATCGCCCGAAGCGGCGAAGGCTGATGCGGTCACCAGCGCGGCTTCCCCAGGCAAAGGGATTCCCATGCTCTCCAGGCAGATCAGGAGAAATAGGGTTGTATAGCCGTAATTATGCAGCAGGTAAATAAGCGTATCGTGCATGGGCGCGTTCTGATAACAGTGTCAGACTTTATGGTCCCACCATCGGTATACGTGGCGTCGACCCGAAAGTCTTTCTCGACTTGACTCAAAGGCAGGTACCAACTTTATTTCAGGCGTGGGTCGAAGTCGAACGGTTCGGGTGTACCAAATCGGATGTCTTGGAACGCGGGATGTGCGGGATTCAAGATAAAGTTGCGTTCGCGGGGAATGACAACTGAGGGAACGACTAAGACGGCGGTCGACAGGCTGGCAGCCCAAGTCGTGCCCATGCCTCTAGTTCTGTCCGAAGGCGGAGTGTTCTCCCAGTCGGGCGGCATATCGTCCGCTTCAAGCACCGTCCAATTCAAATGCTCAGGAATCTCGATTTCGATTGAGACGTAATCCTGCGGAAGCTCGTCAACATTGGCCAGCACTTCGAGGGCGCATAAAGCGATACTTTGCGCCGCGTATATTACCGCTGTACCCTGATGATTCCAGCGCCCCCCAGACAGCTTGGCCCCATAGCCGTCGTTGACTGGATAGCGGGCACTTGCAACCCGATAAATCAACACTTACCAAACGCCATGTTCCACTTGCAGGAGTGCGTTTTCGACTCGCTGAACTCCGCCTAGGAATCCAATCTCAGCGAGTGGCGTCTGGTTGCCCAACACCGGGATTGGAGAGCGAAGCCAGCGCATGGCTTTGTCGCGGCTGCCAAAAACTTCAATAGCGCGCATCGCGATGGATAGTGCGGTTTCCAGCGAAACCACTGTCACCTCAGAAGGTGACAATGCAACCACGGTTGTTGGGGACTCTTTCATCAGAATTTGATTTTCGGCCATGGGCACGTCCTGCCTACATTCTGATAGTACCGAATTCTAGATCGTCTACGTCCGGAACAGTACAGTCTCCCGTTCAAACAACGTCTTAGCGAACAGGAATGCCATGGCGGCATAGGCTAGGTTGGCAAGTGTGGTCACCGCGAAATTCACGGTGGTCACATCGCCTACCAGGATGCCGCGAATAATCTGACTGGCGTTGAAAATCGGAATCAGGCTCAGGATCGGCGTCATCTTGAACCCCGGCAAGCCTCCCGCAATCGCTGGGAAGATGACGAACATCAGTAGCGGTGCCAGATAGGTCTGCGCCTCTTTAAAACTTCGTGCGAAGACACCCAGAGCGAACATCAGCGACGCCGCGAAGCACGCCAGTGGCAGCAGGGTCGCGGCCAACATCAGCAAGGATTGGGAATCCAAGGGAATCGTTCCGAGCATTTCGCGTAAACGGGCTCCACCCGGATCCTGCGACGAAACATTGATGGAGCGGAACGAAAAGATCATGCCGCCGGTCGTCAGAATGGACGTCGTCAGAATGGAAATGACCGCGGTTAGAATCTTGCCGGTTACAATTTCGCCACGGCCTGCCGGGGAAACCAGCAAGGCTTCGATGGTCTTGCGTTCCTTCTCTCCTACCGACATGTCCATCACGGGATACATGCCGCCGCTGAACATCATCAGCATCAGCATGTACCCCAATACGGTGCCCCAGACCGATCCCGCCATCTTGCGCTGACCCGCTGCATTCTCCCGATCGATCTTAAACGGATTGAGCACGCCGACGTCAACCCCTTTGCCTCGCAGCGTTTCACGAATGGTCTGCTCGCGCAGGCCGATCAGTGAGGTTTGAATTTGTGCAGCCGTCGCGGATGACCCAGGATTCGAGAAATCGGCATAGATGCGAATCTCCGGCGGGCTGCCCGCCACTTCTTCCACCGCCGCGCTGGCTTTCTGCGATTCGACCATGGCTTTCAGGTCGCCGATTGGCGCAGTATCCAATTTGAAGTCGAGAGATTCCAGGGCTTTCAGCACAGCAGGCGTCTCAACACGTACCGGTATGGTTCGCGCGCGAGCTTCCGTTGTGGCCTGATCCTGCAACCGCGGAATCAGCGTGGAACCGGCGCGCACGAGCAACGGAAACACGACCAGCGGGATGAAGAACATGCTGATCAGCGCACGCCGGTCGCGAATCAGGTCGAGCAGTTCTTTTTGAACGATCGCTTTGATAATGGAGAAACGCATGTTAGGCCGCCAATCCCAATAAATCCAGGAAAATCTCTCGCAATCGCTGTTTGCCGGTATGGACGCGCAACTCCTCCATCGTGCCGGTGATCTTTAGCTTGCCGCCGCTTATGACGCCGATACGGTCGCACAGATACTCGGCTTCTTCCATGATGTGCGTGGAATACAGCACGCACTTACCGGCCTTCTTCGCATCCATCACGGTCGCTTCAATCGCGCGAGCCGTCGGCACGTCTAAACCCGACGTCGGCTCATCCAGAATCAGGATCGGCGGATCATGCAGCATGGTGCGAGCAATCGCCATCTTCTGCTTCATGCCGGTCGATAGCTTGTCGCCGCGCTGGTCGGCGAAGCTGTTCATGTCGAGCGTCGTCAATAATTCAGCAATCCGGCTCTTGCGGCTCGCCTCATCCATGCTGTTCAGTTTGCCGTAGTAGTTCAGCGTCTCGCGAGGCGTCAGTCGGGCGTACACACCCATGTCGCCCGACAGAAAACCGATCTGGCTACGGACCTTACCCGGATCGGTCACGATATCGGCGCCGTTCAGCGTCGCGGTGCCGCTGGAGGGCTTCAGCAGAGTCGCGATCATACGCAACGTGGTCGTTTTGCCTGCGCCGTTAGGTCCAAGCAGGCCAAAGACCTCACCCGCGCGAACGTCGAAGCTAACATTGTCGACAACGTTACGTGTACCGAGCTTCGGGTCCGTGAAGGTCTTGGAAAGTGATTTTACGTGGATCATAGGTGGAGGGGGTCAGGGCAGTCTGCGCCGCCTCAAACTAGTACGGCGGACCCGTTAAGGATGTTCCACGGATCGCGTCTATTCTGTCAGATTTGCGCGCAGGGCGTCGAGCGCTTTGAGTTCGGTGTCGATACGGATGCTCAGGAATGGTTGTCCCTTGGTGACGGCCCACAGATAGGGCAATCCGAAATAGCCGCTGATGGCCAAATGCAATCCGTAAATCGCGGCGGCGACCGCGGGCCAAACACCGGTGGTTGTCATGAGCGTCGGAAAATATATCCACAGGAACAACGGGTTTGAGAATCGACGAACGAGCAACGTGCCGCGATATCGCAAGATCAGATCAACCAGTGAGGTGTCTGCCGGAATCGTGGGAGGCCAAGGCTTCTGTTTTGCATTGTGAAGTCGTCGGAGTGGGAGCAAGATACATCGGGGCCAGAAAGAGCCCACGGTACAAATGGCGAGGGCAGCATAAAATACAACGGTCAATAGGTTGGCAAGAGAGTTGTTGCCCCAGTGGACTGGAGCGAAGGCGAGCACCCACATCCCGAGCAAACGTAGGGAGCGCAGGGCGTCGTGCTGCCACAACTCATCCTGCACTTGCTCAATTCTGTGTCGAATGGAGTCGCGCGAGATCGAAGACCCTACAAGCGCAGGCGTAAAATGCGGAAGTCGCCAGAACGCACGCCACGTAATGGGTAACACCACTTGCAGTACATCGCGTAGATAGCTCGCGGTCGACGGAGAAGTTCCCCCTTGAAAACGTTCCGCGAGATCCCCGAGCACCTGCTCGCGCTTGGAGGGTGGGAGCAATGCGTTGGCGATGCGCTCCAGCCGCGCGGGCACTCCGATGGGTATGGGATTACTCATGCGATGATTCTCCGACGTGGGGTGAGCCGCC
>JBDTUY010000358.1:0-5393 GCA_040007495.1 Acidobacteriota bacterium
GGTTTTGGCTGCCACAGGCTTAACCGACGGAGCCTCCGACATGAACGTGACCTGGAATCTCTACGACGGACCCACCGCGCGCCTTACGCAATTCTCGCAACCCTCAGCCAGCTCCGCCCTCGCGCACAACGGATCAGCAGCCGCAAATCTGGTCAGCGTCGGATTGGCCAACGGGGGCAAGATTCTGGCGCAGTATTCCAATGGCCAGCAAGTGGTGGTTGGTCAGATGGCGATGGCGACAGTTCGCAATCCGGAATCTCTGATTGCGGCCGGCAACAGCAACTTCCAACTCAGTGCCGCCACGGCGTTGCCGGCGATCGGCTTGCCGAATACAGGCGGTCGCGGCTCGGTTCTAGGCGGCACGGTGGAGGCCTCTACGGTCGACATCGCACGCGAATTCACCAATCTAATCATCTACCAGCGTGGATATCAAGCAAACGCCCGCATGGTAACCACTGTGGATCAATTGAGCCAGGAGACCATCGCGCTGAAGCAGTAGAACAAGAAGGCCTAAGCGACAACCCGCCAGACGAATCGCGGTTGTGAAAGGCAGGCGGTTAACTCCGGCGGGTTCCTCAACCCATGACAGCATCCGAACAAATCGCTCATCTTGCGAACGTCCCGATTGACCTCGAAGTCGAACTGGCGCGCAAGACCATGACTCTGGAAGAACTGTTGGCACTAAACAAAGGCAGCGTGATCCGACTCCCGCGCTCGGCGGGAGAAAATATCGACATACTCGTCGGCGGCCATATGTTTGGGTCCGGGGAGATCGTAATCATCGAGGAACACTTTGGAGTCCGCTTCACGGACTTCCGTGAAGAAGAATAGTATGCGACTTTTAACTGGCGATTGCGGCAAATGACAAGCAGCGATGAAATCTGGCGTCAAATCGTGGCCATCGTAGCCGTATTTGGACTATTGGCCCTGGCGATTCGCAGGCTGAAGCAACCGAAGACCAGGATCTTAGGCAGGGATTCCTGGCTCTCGCGGTGGCCGTCTTGGTCGTCTGCTGTAACACGTGTCGGAGCCAAAACGCGACGGCTCAAGAAGATCGAGACACTGGTTCTGACGGCCCACCACGTAGTCCATATCGTGGCGTTCGACGGCCGCGAACTGCTGGTTGCTACAGGCCCACAAGGATGCACAATCCTTCCAGTCGATCACGAAGGTCCGATCCTGGTACCGACGCCACAGGCCACCACCAACCATATCGAGGCTGGAGAGTCCCCTGCCCGGGCCTCAGCCAACAGCACTACATCTGACATGCAAAGACTCGACCTCAGCAATCGAGCATGCGTATGACCCGTGCACGAGCGCTCTTGCTGCTGCTCGCCTTATTTCTGGGCGCTCAAGGCCTCCACGCAGCTCCCTCTTCGGATTCCCTCTTGGGGGTAAGCCTGGTGCAGGACAAAGCAGGAGCCAGCCTCAGCGCTCCCATGCAGATCGTCCTGCTGCTGACTCTACTGACGCTGCTACCCGCAGTGTTCATGGCGGTCACGCCGTTCTTGCGGATCGTCGTCGTATTGCATTTCTTACGGCAGGCGCTTGGAACACAGACCACCCCATCAAACCAAGTCCTGGTCGCTTTGGGATTGTTTCTCTCTCTGATCGTGATGCAGCCGGTTGGCACTCAGATCCTGCATCAAAGTTGGGAGCCACTGGAGCAAGGCCAGATCACTTCGACCGAAGCCTGGACGCGAGCCTCCGGACCCATTCACGATTTCCTGATCCGATTCGCGCGCGAAAAAGACATTCAACTCTTTATGGAGCTGTCGAAATCGCCCGCACCGGCCAAACCTGCGGACGTGCCGCTGACGGCACTGGCACCAGCTTATATCTTAAGTGAACTCAAGACCGCGTTCCAGATCGGTGCCGTATTGTTTCTCCCGTTTCTTGTGATTGACCTGGTGGTGGCATCGGTGACGCTGAGCGTCGGCATGGTGCAGTTACCTCCCGTCATGGTCTCGGCACCATTCAAGATCCTTCTCTTCGTACTCGCTGACGGCTGGAATCTGGTGGTTGGATCGCTAGTCCGCAGTTTCCAATGACGTATCAGTCTCAAATAAATACTCCTATGACCCCTGCAACTGTAACCGACCTGATTCGCAACGCATTTATGACGACGTTCTGGCTAAGCTTGCCAGTGTTAGCCGCCGGATTTATCGTCGGCATTCTCGTCAGCCTCGCGCAGATCGTGACCTCGATTCAGGATTCCAGCTTCAGTACCGTACCTAGATTGGCAGTGTTTCTGGGCGCGCTATTGCTCGCCATGCCGTGGATGCTTACGCGGCTGATTGGATACACAGCAGGACTCTTGGGGGATCTTGGACGCTACGCACACTAATCGGGTGATCGCGCGAACATGGACATGACGCTCGGCCTTCCCATCAGCACCATGCTCGCGTTCCTGCTGGTGCTGACCCGCGTCGGAGCGTTCGTCGCGTTTCTTCCAGGCCCCGTATTGCGGGCTGCTCCCAACGCAGCTCAAGTCGTTCTGGCGATGGCGATCACGTTCGCGCTATTCCCCTTCTGGCCGAATCTGCCGAATGAAGTGCCTTCGATCGGAAGACTACTGTCGTGGGCATTCGGAGAGGCCGGTTTCGGCCTTGCTGTGGGATTGGCAGTCTCCTTTCTGATGGAGGGCTTTCAGGTTGCGATGCAATTGATCGGATTGCAGGCGGGCTATGGCTACTCGCAGACCATGGACCCGACCAGCCAATCCGACTCAGGCGTCTTGCAGGTGATCGTAAGTCTCGCAGCGACCCTGTTGTTCTTCGTGATGGGCTTCGATCGCCAGCTCATCCGGATTCTCGCAGTCAACCTGCAGCGTTTTCCTGCCGGGTCGTGGACACCGTCAGCTGCCAGCCTGGACGGTGTTGTCCGGTTGGGCAGCGGGATGTTGTCTTTCGGCTTGCGACTGGCGTTGCCGGTGATTGGATTGCTGCTGTTGCTTGACTTGGCGCTGGCGCTGCTGGGACGCATGCAACAGCAACTGCAGCTCCTTTCGTTGGCGTTCCCAGCCAAGATGCTCGCCACCCTGTTGATCCTTGCGGCTCTCTCTCCGGTTATGCCGAGAATCTTCGCCGCAGCCGCGGAACGCACGATGAACATGCTGTGGGGGCTGCTTGCCTAGGAGCAGCGAGTAATGGCCGATAGCGGACAGCGCACCGAAAAGCCTACACAGCGCCGCCTGGATCGGGCGCGGCGCGAAGGAAATTTTCCGGCCAGCCGTGAGTTCGTCACCTCCGTCCATTTCATTGGTGCGGTTTGGCTGATCGTCACCTTTACGGGACCCTTCATCCTCCGTACGGCGCATCTGATGCGCTACTTGCTTGTACTGGCATTTGCGGACAAGAATCTCGCGTCTGGAGTAGCCTCGCACCCGGGCGGCAAGCTACCCGATGATGGCTTGACGCTACACAGCCTGGTGGCGATCTCGCGCGACATTATCGGGCCATATTTTGTTCCTTTGATTCTCGGCGGCTTGGGATTACTTGTCGCAGTCGTGCTTGCGCAAATGATCACAACTGGCTTTGGGCTTTCGCCTAGCAAGCTGGCTCCCGACCTTAAGCGGCTCAGCTTGGGCAACAAGTTGAAGAACCTCCCCGCGCAGAACATCCCCGTCTTTCTGCAGGCATTGGCGTTGTTGCCCCTGGTGGGCTTTGTGGTCTATTACGAGATTAAGGAGAACCTGCACTCCTTCATGGCGCTGGTCTGGATGACTCCTCGTCCAGCTATGGCGCGAATTGGCGCGGTGACCGGTGCCCTATTATGGCGCGCAGCGGGGCTGTTCTTTTTGATCGGCATTATCGACCTGATCTGGCAGCGCCGCCGCTTCAACAACCAGTTGAAGATGAGCAAGCAGGAAATCCGCGACGAATCGAAGGATCAGGAAGGGAACCCGCAGATCAAGGCGCGCGTGCGCAGGATTCAGCGCGACATGGCTCGCAAGAACATGATGAAGGAAGTGCCGAAGGCCACGGCCATCATCGTGAACCCGACGCACTACGCCGTCGCGATTCTATACGAACTGCCAACCGAACCCGGAGTCGTCGGAGCGGCACCGAAAGTCGTGGCAAAGGGCAAGAACTATCTTGCCGCGCGAATTCGTAAGCTCGCTCTGCAGCACCAGGTGCCGATCGTGGAGAATCCTCCACTCGCCCGAGCTCTCTACTCGTCGGTCGACGTGGGTAAAGAGATCCCGGCCCATCTCTATCGCGCTGTGGCCGAAATCCTCGCCTATATTTATCGTCTGATGAACGGTCGGCTGCCAGGGGGCGGTCGGTAGCCGTCGGCGACTGCCCGAAGCTATTTCCTGCTTATCCGTTTGTGAGCATGCTGCATGTGGCTAAGCGCAAATCAATTGGGCGTCGGGGTTTTTTCGATGTGATCGATGATGAGTTTCTCGATCGGCAGCTTTTGTTTCACGATGTCCAATCCCTGCTGGTGTAGCGACTCCATCAAGGACCTCCCTTGGGGATTCGGGATGTCCATCAACCGTTCGTCTTTACTCGCGCCGCCGAGTTCAGCCGACACCTAGTTCGCGGTCGGCCTCTCGAACCTGTCCACAATCATAATGTCCACATCGCCTTTGGAATCCCGCAGTTCCAAACCCAGTTGCTCCTTAAGGGCCGTCTGTAAGGAAGGATACTCTGGATCGTCGGAACGCAATGCAAAAGAGAGGGTAAGCTTGTATTCGCCGACCAGTCCAGTTAGGTCGATGACTGGGCGACTGCTGGTATAGATTGACAGTACTCGCGCGAGGTCCGTCATGGTTATCGCTCGTTTGGGAGCAAACGGCATTTGGTACCGATCGCAGGGGCGTTCCTGGCCGCGATAGGAGATGTGCACGCCACACCCCGTATCTGCCGGAGTTACTGCCTTCAGCTTAGGTCCCTTTGGAGCAACTCTAAGCTCATAACTCGGCGAGTTTGTAATCTTCTTCCAGTGCGCCGTCATCTTGAAGCGAGTTACAAGCAACTGTTGGACCATCAGTTTGCATTGCGACACTGGTACCGCCTTACCAGCCACTGCGTCGATATTATAAAGCTCCATAGCCCACGCTGGCAAACTTGCCGAAAGAGCCAAGAACTGATCGCTTCTCAGGTCGTAAGCCCACCTGAAGATCTCCGACATTGGCATCCCATGGGAGATAAACCGGTTGTTCTCACACGCGGGAACGACGATATCGGTTTCTTGATGATCGTGGAGCTTCACAGAACTCACATCGAACGATGCCGGACCCTGCGCCATCAATGGCAGGACGACGATACAGGAGCAGAGCAACCATGTAGCACGGTTGCAGCGGATCAACAACGAGTCTAGTAGCATGCATCACTCCTTATCATTTCGCAGTCCAATCGGGGAGAAAGGGGCGGGCTGGGAACCCG
>JBDTUY010000359.1:0-5362 GCA_040007495.1 Acidobacteriota bacterium
GGACGCGTTTTTTGGCGCTTGCACGGGTCTAATCTCCACGATAGAGCGCCCATATTTCGAGATCTGAATTGGCGTGCCTGTTCTATTCACTTCGGCCAGAACGCGACTGCACTTCGCCTTGAACTCGGAGATGGTTACGACCCGCATGTTCATAGTTGACCACACCCACGACCGACGCACATCGGTGCAGTTATTAAAGTACTCTCGCCGTAACTTTGCGGTGATACAATTACCGCATGATTCGCGCCGTAATTCTGTCGATTTGCACACTGTTGACCGCCGGTCTGGCAGAGGCGCAACCCAAATGGATCCACATAAAGGCTGACCACTTCGACATGTATTCGAGTGCCGGGGAGCGCGATTCGCGCGACACGCTGAATTATCTGGAACAGGTCCGTGCATTCTTTATATCGTTTCTTGGGGCTCCTCCGGCCGAGGATGTGCCGGTCTACGTCGTGATGTTCGGCTCAGCCAAGGAATATGAGCCTTATAAACCCAACGATTTCGCTGCGGCGTTTTTTTTGGGAACTGCCGATCGCGACTATGTGGTGCTGGGTAAGACGGGTGAAGATACCGCGCAGGTGGTGGTTCACGAATATGCGCATTTGATAGAAAAGCACGCACACATGAACCTGCCTCCGTGGCTGAACGAAGGGTTGGCGGAGTTGTTTTCTACCTTCCGAGTGGTGGGCAGCAATATTCAGGTCGCCGCTCCTTTGATTGGACATCTGCGGGAACTCCAATCGGAACGTTGGGTCCCGTTGGCCACCATCCTTTCGGCAGAGGCCGACTCGCCCTATTACAACGAGAGCAAGAAAGCCACCGCGCTATACAGCGAAGGATGGGCGTTGACGCACATGTTGGCGACCACGCCGAAGTATAGTCCTGGGTTCGAAAAGGTGACGTCCGCAATCACGAAGGGCACTCTTTCAACGGACGCGATAGAACAAACTTACGGCATGCCCTTTGCCAAGATCGAGGAGGAGTTGAGGCTCTACATTGCCGCCGGAAACTTTAATACTTTGGTTATGAAGTCAAAGTTGGATGTATCGAAGGAGAAATGGACTGCCGAGCCGGCAAACTTGTTCGATGTGCACCTGACGGAGGCGAATCTTTTCGATCGTGCCAAAACCATTGCTGAAGCCAAGAAGCGATTGGAAGTGTTGCTGCAAGAGGATGCCAAACGACCTGAACCGTGGGCCAGCCTCGCCTATATCAGCTGGCACGAAGGCGATAACAAGGGAGCTTTGGATCGCTTCAACAAGGCTTACACGCTGGGCGATCACAGCACCAAGTTGCTGTGGGACTACGGGCGTTTGGCGGAGGCAAACCGTCCCGACGAGGCGGATAAGGCTCTCAGCGACTTAGTAGCGCTACAACCAGAAAACGTAGACGCCATCATTGAATTAGCGGCAGTCCGTTACAACCGACGTCAGTATCCGCGAGCCCTTGAGGCTTTGACTGCCATTAAGACGGCGAGCCCCGCCCAAGCACCCAGGTTGTTCAGTTTGATGGCGAACGCGCAGGTACAGACAGGTCAATATGAAGAAGCACGGGCCAGCGCGACGCGTTGGATGAGTTTCGCGAAGACCGATCAGGACCGGGCCAAGGTAGGGCAATTGCTACAGTTCCTGGATCAGCGTGCGCAAAGCGCCGCCCGAGCGGCAGTGGTTGGTCCCCCGCCGCCAGTCCCGAGCGGCGCTCTAGAGTTGGATGAGCAGCAGCAGGCAATTGAAGACGCGATTCGGGCTGCTACCAAAGATAGCCCTCGTGATGCGAACCGGCAGCCAACACTCAAGGCCAAACAAGAATCGGATGCCGACGCACCGACGCTAATTAGGATGAGCGTGCCCGAGCCAGTCCGTTCCGCGCCTGTCGTACAAGTGCTATCGATGTCAGGAACGCTGATTGAAACCGGTTGTTCAGGAACCCCCACTTTGGTGCTGCAAACCGATGCGGGCCGTAAAACCTTCCTGGTATTGTCGCCCAGCAATACGGTCGTGACGGGAACGTCTCCGACGCTTGACTGCGGCAAGATGGCGAAGGCGGTACCCTTGCAAATCGATTACGATTTGCCCCCTCCGGGGACCAAAGTGGACGGCGTCGTGAAAGCACTGCATTTCCCCGAATAACACTCCGGGGTCGGCACGTTATCGCAAAGCAAGGAAGGCCATCTGGCCATCCGTAACCATATGATCACCGGTTGCGTTTTCAAGGGATTGGGGAGCGCGCGGGCGCTCCACATACGCAAGGTTAGTGACGCGGCCCAGAAATTGGAGATCCGCGACTACTTTTTCGCGTTCCGCATCCAGATCGCTATCAACCTTATGGTTGATGGTATTGACCCAAGGGGCAAATCGAATGCCAATATCGTGGGTTGCGGACGCGAGCCAGACCTGCGATCCCTCAAACGTTTCCGGCATGAGCCAGAGGCGAATGTGATGGCGCTTCGCGAACGTATTAAGCTGCTTTTGAAACACCATATCCGGGGGACGGCTGCCTAGCAGCATGGGCGATACGGGACCGTTCGCATATGCTTTACGCCGGATCATCGCGATAAACATTTTGGCTTTCGAAATGAAGCAGAGCGGGTCCGCCGAATTCCAGCCCGCATCTTCAAACGCGTTCGCGACCTGTTCCGCGTTTCCCGTGATCAGCAGATTGGTAAGATCCGACGGCTCCGATTTATCGGTGGTGGTCCGGAGCGGTTGTTGTGCAATCAAGGCCCGGAGGCTCGGATACACAGAGCTGGCTGTAACGGTGTCGGCTTGCATAGCAAGAGGCAGGTCAAACGGGGCTTCCACTTCCAGCCTGACTTCTGTTCCGGGCTCGAAGTTGATGGACGGTCGACGCCGGGCCTTTATGAAGACCAGCTTCGCCAGGTTGTAGCTAACCAGGGACACTGGATGCGCGTATGCAGCAAACATCAGGGCGGTCTCCAACTTGCCAGGCCTCGACTTCATCGGCCGAACTCCATGAATGGTGCCGGAATCGTCTACAGTTTCGCGCGCGTTGTCCACGCCGGAGATTCGGGTTGATATGGGCAAGACGAAGTCACCGGATGTGATGGAGTCGAAGCGAATCGCCAACTCCGCCCGGCTGTCATGTACCCCTTTTCCCAGTGCAGCGGTTACGGTGCCCTCAAATACCGATCCCAGTGGAATACCCGCGTTTGGAGGAACGGATTGCACCAGGACGCCACAGACGTGATCGCCGGCTTGAGAATGCTTGCTGGAAACAGAATCGTCCAACCGGATCACCAGTTCCGTGCCGGCGGGAATGGGGGCAGCGTTGCCCGCAGCCAGCGAAGCCAGAGCCAGAACGAACTTGGTAAGATTTGGCATTGGACGGAAACGCATCGGCCTAGTGTAGACTCTTTTATCTTGGTACGGTAGGGCCTAGTGCCAAATGCACTCTACAATGTATCGTTCGTCTGGGGCTACTCCAGTAGGGACGCGGGAATTCCCGATCTGTAAGACGGGTATTGCAAGCTGACACCGAGGAGCCTGCGGATCGCCGAACCGTCGACGCGGCGATTGCCCGTGATTCGTGCAGCGCTAGGGGTGAAGACGGCGGCTGGGTCCGGCATTGGCAGTCTGAGTAACTGTGCGCAGAATGTTGCGATCTCGCGAGCGGTGCAAGGTTCTTCATCCGCAACCGGGAATGCTCCGATTAAATTTGACGTAAGCGCGGCATCCACATGGGCGGCCAGATCGTCCACGTGAATGCGGCTGACGTAGTTGTCTCCAACGCGGTATTCTCCACGAGGATAAGAAACCTGTACGCCCCTGCCGGGTCCATAGATGGCTGCGGGTCTTAGAATCAGCGTTGACCATGGACCCTTGCGGATTTCAGCTTCAGCCAGCAGTCGGGCACGAGACCGGTCGGTCGATCCGTCGACTGCCGTTACCTCATTCACTTCGGTCGCCTCTCCGTAGACGGCAGTGGATGACAAGTAGACCACTCGTGACGGTCTGCCCTCCATGAATAGAGGACTCAGGTTCGGGCCGCTGGGTGGAATCGAGTGTAGAACCGCGAATCCCGTTGGCACAAAACCGTCACGGATCAATTGCAGAGCATCTTCAATACGAATGATTTCAGCTCCCTGACGTCGTAAATCAGCGAAATCTTCACGGGAAGGTTCGCGTGTTGTGCCGATCACGCGGACGCCTTTGGAGAGTAGGCGCTTCGCAACGCGTTGCCCCGTGAAGCCACAGCCCAGGATCAGGACATTCACATGAGAGCTGCCTGGAAATACAGGTTTCGTTACCATCTTGTATTCTAATCATGCTATCTTCGCCGGTAAGCGTGCTGGCGGGCCAAGTTCGTACGCTGGAGTGATCGATTCTACCGATTGATTGGCCACACGAAAGATCTTTAATAAGGAGCACCGCGTATGCAACCCAAGCCTGTGACCGAACGCATGAAAGCATCCGATTTTCCGCAGGAAGTGCTGGATCTGTTCCACCTGTATGTTCATGGTGACCTGGACCGGCGCGGTTTCCTGGACGGCGCAAAGAAGTTCGCCGTGGGCACCTTCACGGCCGCAGCCATGTTGGAGGCTCTCAAGCCGAACTACGCGTGGGCGCAGCAAATCCCGCCCACCGATGCACGTATCAAGGTGGAATACACGACCGTTCCCTCGCCGCAAGGCAACGGTAGTATCAAAGGCTATCTGGCGCGTCCGGCGAATGCCAGTGGGAAACTACCGGGCATCTTGGTAGTGCACGAAAATCGTGGATTGAACCCGTATATCGAAGACGTCGCGCGCCGTCTGGCAACCTCGAACTTTGTGGCCTTTGCTCCGGATGGGCTGACCAGCGTCGGCGGTTATCCGGGCGATGAAACCAAGGGTGCGGCAGCGTTTGGCACGGTCGATCGCAATAAAATGGCAGCCGATTTCTCGGCATCGGCGGATTGGTTGAAAGCTCGCACGGATGTCACGGGCAAGATTGGCGTGGTCGGGTTCTGCTTCGGCGGCGGCGTCGCGAACAACCTTGCAGTATCCATGGGCGCGAACCTAGCGGCTGCAGTTCCGTTTTATGGGCAGCAGCCAACGGCAGCGGATGCCGCGAAGATTAAGGCTCCGATCATGGCGCATTACGGTAGCTTGGACACCCGGCTCACGGGCGGCTGGCCTGCTTATGATGCAGCTTTAACGGAAGCGAAAGTCACTCACGTTGGCTATGTTTATGAAGGGGCCAACCACGGCTTTCACAACGATACGACGCCACGCTACGACGAAGCGGCAGCCAAGCTCGCCTGGACCCGCACGCTGGAACACTTCAACAAATACGTGCGAGGATAGAGGTATTCATAGTTGGTAAGGCGCTCTTCGCGGTCAGTTGCTCAGGACCGCGAA
>JBDTUY010000360.1:0-5345 GCA_040007495.1 Acidobacteriota bacterium
GTATGTAGGGAAGGAAGTGTGCGGCACCTGCCATCGCGCGGAGTCCTTGGAGTACAACAAGACCAAGCATGCGACGCTGGCGGTGGATGCAGGGGCGGTGCGGCCCAAAGCATTGGCAAAGCAGGCTGAAGCAACCGGTGCGATGGTCGATTGCGAGACGTGCCATGGTCCGGGCAAGGCACACGCGGAGGGCGAAGCGGCGGCCCATGGGGATGACGGGAAAACTGCCGCTGCCGCGAAGCTTATCTTCGGGTTCCACGCCAATCCGAAGGAAAACTCCGAGCGTTGCTTATCCTGCCATCAAAGCAGCCGGGAACAATCCGCATTTGACCATTCCACGCACATGCAACATGGGGTTTCGTGCATGGACTGCCACTCGACGCATATGGTGGAGGCGGCCCGGACGCCGAAGCGCGTGGAAACGGCCAAGGCTCAGGCAGACTTCTTCAGTGTTCCAAAACTCGCCGAAGAAACGCGCTGGCTGCATAATAGCCTACTGCGCAAGTCCCAGCCGGATCTATGCTTTAGCTGTCATGGCAACATCCAGGCGCAGTTCGCGCTGCCGACCCATCATCGGGTGCCGGAGGGGGCGATGAAGTGTACGGATTGCCACAACACGCACGGAACCTCCAATCGCGCGACGCTGCGCGAGACCGGATGGGAGACCTGTACGGGCTGCCACACGGAGAAGCGAGGGCCGTATGTATTCGAACATTCGGCAGTGAAGGTTGAGGGCTGCGCCACCTGTCACACGCCGCACGGAAGTGTGAATCGAATGTTGCTGGTACGGCGGGAAGAACGGCTGCTATGCCTGCAATGCCACGTGAATCCGTTCGCGGCTAACGTGCCGCATAGCCGCTTGAGTTTTCAGACGCGCGGGGATTGTACGCGCTGTCACGCTAGTATTCACGGGTCGAATTTTAATGCCGACTTCTTGCAGTAAGCCGCAGACATGCCAATGAAACTTCCATACGCGCTGCTGGTGGTGCTGGCCGGATCGCTATCGGTTTGGGGCCAAGATGACGCCGGGACGCCACTGGTGGTCAGTGGGTTTGAGAATAGCGGATCGATTACCACCGGATATCGCTTCACGGATGTAACGGGGTATCGGCCCAAGTACCAGGAGTTGTTCGGGCTGAACAGCGGATTCAGAGTGCTGGATTTCAGTCTGTTTGGCAAGGCGCAGCAGGGGCAAAACCGGTTTGCCGACGACTATTCGCTGACGTTGACCGGACTGGGTGGCGAACCGTTCAGCAATGCCCAGCTCACGGTCCGCAAGAGCCGCATTTACGATCTGCGCGTGAACTTCATGAGCAGCCATTACTATTGGAACCGGAACGACAGCGCGGTTCTGCCCAATGGTGTGGATGGCCTGACGAATGGGCACAACTGGGCAACGGTTCGCAAGTTGGGGTCAGCCAATTTGCTGGTGCATGCGACCAATAATCTGCGCTTCACGTTTGAGTTGAACCACAACACGCGCGATGGGATGAACTGGACGACACGGGCGCCGGATTTCTATGGATCGCCTTCCAGTTGGGGGTCGTTTGCGCGGGCGAATCCGTTTTATGTACTGGCTCCGCTAAGCGAGACATCCAGCCGAGTGACCGGGGGGGTGGACTATACGCTGCATTCCTGGAACCTGCACTACAAGCTGGGGCTGCAGCGGTTCGAGGATGCGATCCAGGGCCAGAATGCTACTTCGCCGCAGAGGAGCATCAACATCGACGATCCGGCGACTGCCAAGGAATTGGTGAACGGCATTGCATGGTCGGATTCGCGCAAGTTGACGACGCCGGTGAGTGAGTTCTCCTACACGGGCAAGCCGGTGGGCAAGCTGCAACTGCGGGGCGGCTATCTTTTCTATCGCTATCGGGGTCCGGCATCGCTGGATATGTCGTTTGATGGGGTGGCGCGGACCAATTCGGCCGGGACCACGGACGCGCCTTACGCAGTGTCGCTATCCACACGCGCCACTGTCACCGAACCGAATCATGTGATCGATCAAGGCTTGACCTACAAGCTGCGCGAGTGGTGGAGCGTGCTGGCCGACTATCGCTATTCGCGTTTCACGGTGGATAGCAACGCGCAGTTTCGCAGCGTGAACGGTTCTGTTGTGGCGACGGGGGACACTTTTAATCGCTGGATCATCGGGACGCATACGGCCGACCTGAATATGATGTTTACGCCGATTTCGTCGCTGCTGGTGCGTGCTGGTATCCGCTACATGAAGAGCGACGTGGAGTTTCTGGATTCCGGGGTTGCCGATGCAACCCGCAGCAAGCGCATTAAGACGGTGTGGCCGGTGGCAAGCGTGTACTATCAGCCGTCGGCCAGACTCTCCATTCGCGCCGATATTGAGCAGACCACCAACGGCACCTCTTATACGCGCATCACGCCGCACACAGATACGGGTGGCCGGGCGGTGATCCGCGTGCGGCCGACGAGCCGGCTGCATCTGGATAAGTTCTTCCTGGAACAAACGGTGATCGTCCGGAACAGTAAGCTGATCGATACGGATTACCGCAGCACGGTGCGCAGCAGCGCGACCACGGCCAACTACGAATTCAACGATCGAGCTTCCGTGTTCGCGGGCTTCAGCTACGACAGCCTGTTTGCTTCGGACTTTACCAGCTTCCTGCGGGGCACCGCGCCGTTCACAAATCTCGCGATTCGGGACCAAACGGTGGATCGGGTGTGGCAGGGCGGCTTGCGGCTACAGCCGGTCCGCAGTCTGGAACTCAGCTTCAGTGGCAACTACGTACGCACGACCGGCGTGGGTGAGATCACGGGAGAGCAGCCTTTGTACGGACCGATGAAGTTCCCTTATGCAACGGCGTCCATCGCCTATGCGGTGCCGCGCGTGGGACGTTTGAATCTGCAGTTGCAGAGAGCTTACTACAGCGAACAAATCGTGCCGGGGAATAATTTCGGCGCGAAACTTTTGACCATCGCGTACACCAGAAGTTTTTGAGAAGAGGAGTTTTGATGTTTATGCCACTACGATCGATTCGACTGTCGCTTCCTGCGCTGCTGCTATGTACCTGCGCCATGACGGCGTTCGCGCAGGCGGATTCCAAGGATCTGTATCTTGATAAGTGCGCGGTTTGCCATGGCCCAGACGGAGCGGGTAAAACCGCCAAAGGGCGCAAGCTGAATATGAAGGGCGTGAAGGAAACGGCGGCGAAAGTGAACGAGGCCGAGATGATCAAGATCGTTCAGAACGGCAAGGGCGCGGACATGAGCCCCTACGGCAAAGAGCTGAGCGCGGAGCAGATCAAGGGCGTGGTTGCGTACTACCGCAGCCTTGCGAAATAGAAGCAACCAATGAGCACTGTGATCGTCGTCTTCATCGCGCTGGCGGCTGCGGCCGCGCTGCTGATGGCGTTCCATGCGCCATGGACGCGGTCGCGCGAGGGCAAGATGCTTGGGTTCCTGGCGCTTTTTCTGTTGCCGGTGGCCGCGATGTGGGGCGGACTCTCCGAACATATGGAGCGCGCGGAGTCGACCCAATTCTGCTTGTCCTGCCACGTGATGGAAGACTACGGCCACAGCCTCTACGTAGACGACCCGAGCTATATCCCGGCGGCCCACTTCCAGAACAATCGCGTGGCTCGGGATTCGGCCTGCTACACCTGTCACACCGATTACGCGATGTTTGGGACGGTGCGGGCAAAGCTGCGGGGCTTGCGGCATCTGCAGGTCCAGTATTTTGGAACCATCCCGAAGCCGGCCGATATCAAGCTGTATGAACCGTACAACAATCGGGAGTGCCTGCACTGCCATCAGGGCGCGCGCAAGTTTGAAGCGGCCTCGCCTCACAATAAAAACCCGGGACTGCTGGAAAGCATCAAATCGAATCAGAAGTCGTGCCTGTCGAGCGGCTGTCATGACATTGTGCATGACGTCGGCTCATTGAAAGACGCGACGTTTTGGAAACCGGGCAAGTAGGGCCTGCTGGAGAGAGATTTTGAACAATGGAAATAACGCCGATCGAATCCAGAATTAGACTTGCGGGCCTCTTGATTGGGGCGGGGCTTCTACTCGCGTTGGCGACCATGTTGCAGATTCATCCGCTGGCGTTCGTGACGTTCGCGGTGCTTGGGTGCCCGCTGATTTGTGCGGGCGTGGCGTTGTATTTGTGGAGCCTGGTGGCGGCTAAGCGCGAGTAGCGATTGGAACCGCAGATAGCCGGTTTTGGGTGGTTGAATCAGGTGGTTACGCGAGGACGTCATTCACTAACAAAATTCGCGGGAAAGATTTACCAGTGCGCCGTCCGCTTGATTTGTCTGCTTGTCGCATTGGCCAACAGCGCACGCGGTCGTGACACTAATTCTCGCTGGGCATTTCGACGTGATCTACGACCCAGAACTTTACGGGCACCGTATCGGGCTTCAGGACCAGGCCTAGATTCTGGTCGAGATCGGACATCAGTTGGGCCAGCCCCTCTGCGCCCAGCGTGTCAGGGGGCACGGGGCCGCCTTCCGGGTACTGTGCCACCCACTTTTCGTTGAAATCGTAGAAGCCGGTCAACCCGGTCCTGTCCTCAACAAGCTGGTTCAGGGCATAGGCTAAGCGCGTGGCTAAGCGAGCAAGCGTTACCTTTTTTCCAGTAATGCTTCCCCGACGGTCGCTCAGGCTCAAGGTGGGCCAACCTTCCTTCTCCGGTGGCACGGGCTCGGCTACAGGCTGCAACTTCGCACTACCTTTCTTCACATCGCCTCCTTTAACTTGGAGTAGCAATACCTTGGCCTTTCTCTCCTCCTGATGAAGCTTGAGCTGAAAGCGATCCGCTAGCATGGAGCGGAGCATCGCCCTGACATTTTCCTGGTTTTGCCTGGTATTGGTAGCCGCCGGATAGTTCGGGCCAGCCTTCGCCGTGACGGCAAAGAGAGCTGTTTCTGCCCATTTGGGGAAGTCAATCACTTTATGCGCTACGTCGTCGATATCGTAAGCCTCAAAAAGCAACTCACGCAGCGTCGTACCGGGATCTCGAAATGTACCTCCCGGAAGTATCACGTCGCCGACGTTCGGAGGCGGCGGCCTGTCACCAAGCGGCTTGATTAACACCACGTCAAAGCGGGGTTCTTTCGCTTGGGCGAACCCGTTGGTTGCGAGGATGCTCGCGAGGAGGGCGATGATTGTGGCTTGCAGTATCGGCCGCGTGCATGTCGACATGGACTTCGGCTTTCGCAGCATATGGATACGATCCTTTCGCGGCACTGTGCCGTCCCTACTCAGGGCTGATGAAAAACGAACGGGGACAGCATATTCTTCCACTTTATTTGCGCGGCCGCCAGGGCTGGCTCCGACTGAGGTTTATGGTTCTATCGGGCTTTGTTGAT
>JBDTUY010000361.1:0-5331 GCA_040007495.1 Acidobacteriota bacterium
CTGCGAAAGAAGAACTCTTGTGGACGGCCAGCATCCAAGGTCCAGTAGAGGTTTCCGTGTGCGATGGCATCCCCTATCAAGAGCTGGTTTTGAACATTTCCCTGGATAAATCGTTTGCCGGTGCCGGGGTGTTCGATCTGAACGGCAGCCTGATGGGGATTGCGATGCCCTGTGAGGATAGGCTTCATGTTGCGTCCATCGTAAGTGTTCCCGATCTTCTAGCCTTGAGCGCCGGACGGGATCGAGCAGTCGCGGAAAAGTTTGGATTCCGTGCCGAGCCCATTCCGGTAGATTGGCAGGACTTGTATGCCGGGATGAAGGGGTTTGTCATCACGGATATTTGGGTGGGAAGTTGGGCGGATCTAAACGAACTGCAACCTGGCGACCTGATCGAGAGCGACAGCCCATCCCTGAACATGATCGAAACGGGTGAGGAACTTAGCGTCGTCCGGCCGGGACGCAGCGGTCGGATTCGGCTGAAAGTCGAGTTTCCCGGCAGTGGCACGGGCCTCCTTCTGATGCCGGTGTCCACCGCCTTACCGGAACTACGAATCGAGCCCGGAACGCCCGCCGACCGGGCCGGGTTGAGGAATGGAGACCGCTTGGTCTCCATTCTGGGGCAAAGCGATCGTTCCGTTACTCTCTTGTCGAAGCTGCTGGCCAACCCCGGGCAGGACCTGATCCGTCTGGTCTATGAGCGCAACGGTAAACGCAGCTTGGTAGAGGTGCCGCATGAATGAGCTCGCATCGCTTGGCGTCATTCTCTTCTTCGCCCTTCTGGCGGGGCATTTGGTCAAATTTCTCCGCGTACCCGAAGTGACCGGCTACATGCTGGCCGGTGTCGCCGTTGGACCTTCCTTCCTCGGTTGGATCACTTACGACAATCTCGAGACACTGGAGGTATTCAGCGAAGTTGCGCTCGGCTTGATCCTATTTTCCATTGGCTCGGTATTTGAGGTTTCGCGATTTCGGGTCATTGGCCGTCAGGCGTTTATGGTAACGGCGGCTGAGTCGTTGCTGTGTGGCGCGCTTGTCACGGTTGGCATGCTGTTCGCAGGGCAGAGTTGGGATATCGCATTTTTGCTGGGAGCCATTTCCATGGGCACCGGCGCGGCGTCCACGCTCATGGTGATCCGCGAATGCAACTCTGAAGGAACGCTTACCGAAACGCTGACCGGAGTGATCGCGTTGAACAATATCTTTTGCCTGGTGTCCTTCAGTTTGGTCGCTTCAATCATCGATCTTGCTTCGCACACGGGACCATCCTGGGGACAGGCCATCTATGCCTCCCTTTTCCCCTTGGCATGGCAGATGATAGGATCGGTCGCGTTGGGTTTCCTGATTGGTTTGCTGCTCAGTCTGTGGTCGCAGAACGTTGTTGAGCACGGAGAGATTCTTATCCTGATGGGCGGTTCCGTGTTGTTGTGCGTGGGATTCGCGCAATGGATGGATCTGTCGCCACTGGTGGCCAGCCTGGCCGTGGGTGCCACCACGGTAAACATCTCCAAGCGGAGTAAAAGCCTGTTTAAGTCTTTGTCTCAGACGGACCCCCCGTTGTATGCGATCTTTTTTGTGATTGGCGGAGCGGATCTGAATTTGGGTTTACTGGCGGGTCTGGGGGTCCTGGGATTCATCTACGTGATCGGGCGCGCAGGCGGTAAGTTCTTCGGATCGCGCTATGGCGCGCGCAAGGCTGGACTGGATGCGATGACGCAGAAGTGGATAGGCTTCTCCATCATGGCGCAAGCCGGTTTGGCCATCGGACTGGTGCTGATAGTGAATCAGCGATTCCCTAAGATCGGCGGAACTGTGGCAACCGTTGTCCTGGCATCTGTCGCTCTATTTGAGCTGATCGGTCCTCTGGCGGCCCGCTTTGCTTTACTGGGTTCGGGCGAATCCAGGCCGGATGTTCCGTCGGAATCTCTAACCTAAGTTTTTGTTGTCAAGCGATGCTGCCAGGATCGAGTTCAACTCGCCTCCCACCAGGATCGCCAGACCGAACAGGTAGAACCAAAGCATCAGGATCATCACGGCGCCGAGCGAGCCATAGGCGGCAGTGTAACCGTTATATATGCTGAGGTACATGCGCAAGCCGACCGAGGCCGCCAGCCAGAGCAGAAAGGCCGCAATCGCACCGGGAAAGATGTGCTTCCACTGTTGGCCCCGAACATTTGGAGCAAAACGATAGATGAGCGCCATGGCTGTCAGTACGAAGAGGAACGCGATCGGCCATTGCATCACTGGCCAGGCGGTTCTAAAGAGCGGTCTGAATCCCACATGTTGCGCGAGAAAGGCACCGGACTGCGGCCCATATATAAAAAAGGCGAGCGCCAGAATTAGGAACATAAGCAGCGCCAAAGTCAGTAGAAACGCGACTCTCTGGCGGCGAAGCCATGTCCTGGCTTCGCGCACGTCGTAGGCGGTATTCAAGCCTTCGATCACCGCAACCATCCCGGCCGATGCGGAAGCCATAGTTATCGCGATGCCAAGCGATAACTGCCCGCCGGCGTTGGAGTCGGTTACATCTTTCAGAGTTGCCGCCAGCAACTCGTAGGCCGGTCCCGGGAGAGCTGCGTGGAAATAGCGCAGCAACTCTCTCTGGAACTGACCACCTCCGGACACAACCCTAAGCAGTGACGTGAGCGCGATCAGAAGGGGGAAAATGGAAAAGAAAAAAAAGTACGCCAATTCAGCGGCGCGTCCGAAAACGTTGTCGGACTTCATTTTTGACCATAAACGGCGGCTCACTTCCAGCCAGGAATGATTAGGTGCTGTTTCAAGTCGACGCATTGGTACGAATCGGCCAAACACCACAATGGAGATGGTTGCTTTTAGTCTAGCGAACGCCGACTAGCCGCTCCCGCTAGAGTCTGCGGGAGAGCGACGGAGAGTGGCCGCGTTAATTCTACCGGTCGCGTGACATCCGCCCCGCGACCGGCGGGCTGACCTTACCGGCTGAGGCCGAACGCCGTGTTGACCAATCCTACGTGGGAAAACGCCTGCGGGAAGTTTCCTAAAAGACGCTTTTCCACCGGGTCGTACTCTTCGGCTAAGAGGCCGACGTCGTTCCGGATTTTGAGAAGCCGCTCAAACATGCGGACCCCATCTTCGCGCCGTCCCTGTAAAACATAGTTGTCCGCCAGCCAGAAGGTACAGGGAAGAAACGCACCTTCGCCGTGCGGCAATCCGTCGACGTCAGGATCGGTTGTGTAACGTGCTACAAACCCATCGGAAGACATCAGATGCTTCTCAATCGCCGCAATGGTGCCCACGATACGAGGATCCTTGGCGGGAAGGAATCCAACCAACGGCATCATAAGGATGCTTGCATCCAAATGCTTCGATCCATAGAACTGCACGAACGAATTGAGATCGGAATCAAAGCCGCTGGCGCAGACCTGCGCGTGCACCCGGTCGCGAAGCGTTCCCCACGCCTCGTTGTAAGGCATCCAACCCTGACCCATAGCCTTCACCGCCCGGTCCAAAGCTACCCAAGCCATCATTTTGGAATGGGTAAAGTGACGACGCGGTCCGCGCACTTCCCAGATACCCTCATCGGGTTTCTCCCACGCCGTCTCCAGAAATTTCAGCAGAGACCCCATCACACCTTCACGACGTTTCATCGGGCCAAGTCCGGCTTGGCGGCAGTGAAAGAGCGTGTCTGCGACCTCACCGAAGATATCGAGTTGAAATTGCGAATAGGCGGCGTTCCCAATGCGCACCGGAGCTGACCCGTCGTATCCGACCAGCCAGGGAAGTTCCAGTTCCGTGAGACGTCGCTCGCCCCGAATTCCGTACGCAATGTTCAGCTCAGAAGGATGACCGGCGACGGCACGCATCAGCCAGTCGCGCCAGCTCTTTGCTTCCTCTACATAACCGGCATTGAGTAAAGCGTCCAGCGTCAGTGTGGCGTCTCGAACCCAGCAATAGCGATAGTCCCAGTTGCGAACGCCGCCAATGCGTTCCGGCAGCGAGGTGGTGGGTGCAGCCACAATCGCTCCGGTAGGCTCGAAGGTAAGCGCTTTAAGCGTAATGAGAGAGCGAATCACTGCATCGTGCCATTCGCCTTGGTATTTGCATCGACTGGACCACTCATTCCACCAGTGTTCGGTAGCCGTTAGCACTTGTTTGATATCCAGCGGTGAGGGCTCGTGGCGGTTGGAAGGGAACCAGGTGAGATCAAATGAAATCTGCTGGCCCGGGGAAACGGTGAAATCCGCCAGGGTGTGAAGATTTTCTCCCCGCAGCGGCACCTCAGTTCGCAGACTGACCATGTCGGGACCCGCTATCGCGGAAATTCCGTGGTCGGTGCTCTCCACCCATGGGATGACGGAGCCGTAGTCGAATCGAATTACGAGCTCCATTTTCATTTGGACGCAGCCACTCTTCCCGACCACCAGACGCACCAGATCCGGAGACTCGTCCGACGGCGTCATGAAATCAATGACCAGGACCGTACCCTGCTCCGTCTCAAATTCAGTTTCCAGGATCAGCGTAAGCTCCCTGTAGCGGCGGCGAACAGAACGGATCGGGGCTACGGGCGCGATTGTCCAGTGGCCATTTTCCGGAGTTCCCACCAGAGAGGCAAAACAGGCGGCGGAGTCGAAATGCGGCAGGCAAAGCCAGTCTATGCTGCCCTGTTTCGAAACCAGCGCCGCCGTCTTACAATCCCCGATCAAGGCATAGTCTTCAATGGGTACGGACAACGCGGCTCCCCGTTTCTTGAGTCTGCGTAGAAGTAGTTAGCTTGAGCTGATTGTCTTCCATGTATCTACCATTCTGCACTCAATCATTGGTGGCTTCACAATCTCTGTCGTATGAATAATTCGCCACGACTACTTCCGCGCGCGCGAACCTCCTAGACTGAGAAGGAATGAAGGCAACTTGTCTGGGTCCATTGTTCCTCTTGCTAGGTACCTCCGTGTCCATCGCCCAGGAGTCCCGCCGGGATTGGTCGCCGCTGCTTCGTGAACAGATGGGCGTGTCTGCCGCGCAGATCGCCGCAGCCGCGCAGAACGGAACGGTTCTATCCAGAGTGTTCCCGGAAAAAGAGAAGAAGCAAATCGGTGCTGCGGGAGTGGTCCGCGTGCGGGTTCCGCTGAAGTTTGCTCTGAACCAGATCGAGGATATAGAAGCGTTCAAGACTGGCTCGGCGGTCTTACAGGTCGGCAAATTTAGTTCTATCCCCGTCGATGACGACCTTCGTTCCCTGGTTCTGGCACCAGCCGACGTGAAATCGCTTCCCGGTTGCCGACCCGGAGCCTGCGATCTGAAACTCACCGCTGAGATGCTCCGCGAAATCCAGTCCGAAATTAATGGACGGCGAACGAT
>JBDTUY010000362.1:0-5294 GCA_040007495.1 Acidobacteriota bacterium
CATCAGCAATTACGTCATTTTTGAGGTCAGTGACTTGCCGGAGACTCTGAGTGACACCAATAAACTTGCTCCATGGCAGCCTGCGTGATACGGTCTATACGTGCCGCACGCGATCTTGTTTCCCCGACCGCAGCGGAATTGACTATGGCTTTAGATTTCCTAAACGAATCGCCCCTAGTATTCCCGGTGCTCGAGTGCTTCCACATCGCGGGCTTCATCGTCGCGGTGGGAACCATTGCGATTGTGGATTTCCGGCTATTGGGCTTCGGACTACTCCGTCAAGATCCTGAAGAGCTCGCACGCGACCTCGCCCCGTGGACCATCGTGGCCCTGGGCGTTACGTTCATGGCTGGTATGGGCCTCTATATGTCGGACCCCGACATGTACTACTTGAATTACATCTTTCTGTGGAAGATGGCGGCACTGTTGGCAGCGCTACTATTTCATTACACGCTGCGAGGCCGTATGTTGCGATCCAGCGGTAGCTTGGCCGCCATAATTTCCATCGCTCTGTGGAGCTTTGTGATTGGAGGCGGCATCTTCACGGCGTTCGTGTAGAGCCTTACAACTAATGCTGCTTTCTTTCGCACTATGGCTGCAAGCCACGTACTTCTTCACCGAGCTGCGCCTATCGACGACCGTCTATCCAGCCATCCTGTCACTCCACTTGATTGGAATGGGACTGTTCGGCTCGATGATCGTGGTCACCGATCTCCGCATTCTAGGCCTCGCGCTGAAGAAGTACCCAGTGGCCGACATCGCGCTGCAACTACGCGGCTTGAAACGCGTCGGATTTGTTTTAGTGATCACCTGCGGACTGCTGATGCTTGGATCGAAGGCGGAAGAGTATTACCTGAATATTTTCTTCCGCGCCAAAGTCTCTCTTCTACTACTGGTCGGCGTGCACGCGTTGGTGTTCCACAGTAGCGTCTACAACAGGTTGGGCGAAACCAAATTGGGGGAGCAGGTGCCGGCCCGCGCTAAGCTCGCAGCAGTTCTATCGTTGATCCTGTGGCTCAGCATCATGATCTGCGGACGCGGCATCGGCTACATTGAGCCTCCTCTCAATATTCACGCTGGAGTATAGCGCTCCACCTTGTCAGACCGTAAGTTGCCCTTGGAAGGCGGGTGGAAGGCGGGATCAGATTCCCGCAGCCGGTTCATGACTTTCATAACCGGCCATTCGAGCGTCCATCTAACAGCCGGGAAATGTTCCCGGCGCGGGTTTCGGAACCCGCCTTCCATCGGACGCGCCTGGTTGCTGCACCAACTCCTGTAACCTCGCCAGAGGCCGTTCGTGCAAGCCCCGCGCTGGTTGTGGTCCAATAAAAGTTACCACCCCCCGCATTGGAGGCAACACCCCTTTGAACCCAGCAATCCTCGCCCTGGAAGACGGCACAGTCTTCGAGGGGGTCAGTTTTGGTGCGCCTACGGAGCGTACCGGCGAGGTCGTTTTCAACACTTCGATCACCGGTTACCAGGAAATCTTCACGGACCCGTCGTACTCCGGCCAGATCGTGGTGTTGACCAACCCGCAAATCGGCAATTACGGCTCGAATGCAAGCGATAGCGAATCAACCGGCCCGTTTATTGAAGGCTTGGTGGTACGCGAATTCTCGCCGCTTGCTAGCAACTGGCGAAGCGATCAACCCGCAGAGGAATTTCTCGCGAAGAAGGGCGTGCCGGTTATCTCCGGCATCGACACTCGAGCTCTAGTTCTCCACCTCCGCTCCTGCGGAACGATGCGCGGAACGATTTCCGCCGGACCGGCATCCTTTAACGAAACTGACATAAAGACGTTGGTCGAGAAAGCCCGCCAATCGCCATCCATGGCCGGTCTCGATCTCGCAACGCGAGTCTCAACGGCAAAGAGTTACTTGTGGACAGAGCCCGTCGTCGGATGCTCGCCATCGGAAGATTTCGGCAATCCCTCACCGCCCAAATATCATGTGGTTGCGTATGACTACGGCATCAAGCGCAATATTCTCCGCCGCCTCGCGCACGTCGGCTGCAAGCTGACCGTAGTTCCCGCCGCGACCACTGCGAAAGATGTGCTTGCGCTGAAACCGGACGGTGTCTTCCTATCCAACGGCCCCGGCGATCCTGAGCCATTAACGCATCAGGTTAAGCAGGTCCAGAAACTCGCGGGCCGTGTGCCGATCTTCGGCATCTGCCTCGGCAACCAGATCCTCGGCCTCGCGATGGGCGGCAAGACCTACAAATTGAAGTTCGGGCATCGCGGAGGCAATCATCCCGTGCTGAACAAGGTCACCAATAAAGTGGAAATAACCTCGCATAATCACGGCTTTTCGGTCGACCCGGATTCGCTCAACTTGAACGACATCGACATTACGCACATCAATCTGAACGACCAGACTCTGGAAGGTTTCCGCCATCGCAGCCTGCCGCTGTTCTGCGTGCAGTATCACCCGGAGGCCGCGCCGGGACCGCACGATTCGCTCTACTTATTCGACGACTTCGTGAAACTGATGGAAGGTGGAAAATAATGCCTCGCCGCAATGATATCCACCGTATTCTGATTATCGGCTCCGGTCCCATCGTGATCGGGCAAGCCTGCGAGTTCGATTATTCCGGCGTCCAAGCGTGCAAGGCTTTGCGAGCCGACGGGTTTGAAGTGGTGCTGATCAATTCCAATCCAGCCACCATCATGACCGACCCGAATCTGGCGGACGCGACCTACGTCGAACCGTTAAGCGTCGAATACGCGGAAGAAGTGATCCGCAAGGAACGCCCCGATGCCCTGCTCTCTACAGTTGGCGGACAGACCGCGCTGAATCTATCGATCGCGTTAGCTGAAGCAGGCGTGCTGGATAAGTACGGCGTCGAACTGATCGGCGCGAAAATCGATTCCATCAAGAAGGCCGAAGACCGTCTGCTGTTCAAAGACGCGATGCAGAAGATCGGATTGGATCTGCCCGAATCTCAGTTAATCAATTGGGATGGTCAGACGCGCGAACACAAGCAGTCCGCGTTGGAATTGGGTCTCGAGTTTGCCGAAAAGGTCGGTTACCCGATCATCCTGCGCCCCAGTTTCACGTTGGGCGGCACCGGCGGCGGCATCGCGTATCATCGCGAAGAATTGGTCGAGATCCTGGAAAAGGGCCTCGATCTTTCGCCCGTCCACGAAGTCCTGATCGAAGAGAATCTGCTGGGTTGGAAAGAATTTGAAATGGAGGTGATGCGCGATCAGGCCGACAACGCGATCATCGTTTGCTCCATTGAAAACTTCGATCCGATGGGAGTCCATACCGGCGATTCGATTACGGTCGCACCCGCGCAAACCTTGACCGATCGCGAATATCAGATGATGCGCGACGCCTCGCTCGCCTGTCTGCGCGAGATTGGCGTCGATACCGGCGGATCGAACGTGCAGTTCGCGATCCATCCCAAAACCGGCCGCATGATCATCATTGAGATGAACCCGCGCGTGTCGCGCAGTTCGGCTCTCGCATCGAAAGCGACTGGCTTCCCGATCGCGAAGATCGCGGCCAAACTTGCGGTCGGCTATCGCCTGGATGAGTTGAAGAACGACATCACGCTCAAGACTCCAGCCTGTTTTGAACCGACCATTGACTACGTAGTAACCAAGATCCCGCGCTGGCAGTTCGAGAAATTCCCTGGCGCGGAACCTGTGCTGGGCACACAGATGAAGAGCGTTGGCGAAGTAATGGCCATCGGCCGCACCTTCAAACAATCGCTCGGTAAAGCGATGCGCAGCTTGGAGACAGGGCGATCTTCGGGCGCAGCGGTTGTCTACTCCGACGACCTGATCAAGCCGCGTTTGATCACGCCGAACCCAGATCGTTTGGGCTACATCCGCCACGCCTTTGAACGCGGCTATACCGAAGAGCAAGTCCATCAGCTAACCAACATCGATCCGTGGTTCGTTCGTCAGGTCCACGAAATGGTGGAACTGGAACAGAAGATGTCCGGGTTATCGTTGGGCAAAGCGACCAAGCAGCAGTTCTTGGAAGCCAAGCGTGACGGCATTTCCGATACGCGTCTAGCTCGCGGCTGGAAGGTCGACCAACTCGACGTGCGCGCTCGCCGTAAGGAATTGGGCGTCGCGGCGGTCTTCAATCGAGTGGACACCTGCGCGGCGGAGTTTGAAAGTTTCACGCCGTACATGTATTCGAGTTATGAGTCGCAATGCGAATCTGCACCGACCAAGAAGAAAAAGGTCATGATCCTGGGCAGCGGTCCGAACCGCATCGGCCAGGGAATCGAGTTCGACTACTGCTGCTGCCATGCATCCTTCGCGCTGCAGGAGTTCGGCGTCGAATCGATCATGGTCAACTGCAACCCGGAGACTGTTTCGACCGACTACGACACCAGCGACCGCCTCTACTTCGAGCCTTTGACGCTCGAAGAAGTACTGAACATTTACGACGTAGAGAAGCCGGACGGCGTGATCGTACAGTTCGGCGGGCAGACTCCGCTGACGCTGGCGATCCCATTGAAGGAAGCGGGCGTGCCGATCATCGGCACCGACCCAGCGAACATCGATCTCGCGGAAGATCGCAAGTTATTCGGGAAGCTGCTGCTGGACCTCGACATCCCCTCGCCCAAGAACGATTCTGCAACCACCGTAGAGGGCGCGTGCGAAATCGCGCGGTCCATTGGTTATCCGGTCCTAGTGCGGCCCAGTTACGTGCTTGGCGGACGCGCGATGGTAATCGCCTACGACGAAGAAAGCGTGCGCCGCTACATGCAGGAAGCGGTGATCTTCTCGCAGGATCGCCCGGTGTTGATCGACCGCTTTTTAGAAGACGCCACAGAAGTCGACGTCGACGCGCTGGCCGATATGGATGGCACCGTCCTGATTGCCGGCATCATGGAACACATTGAAGAAGCGGGCGTGCATTCGGGCGATTCCAGCTGCGTGTTGCCTGCGACCTCACTAGCGCCCGAAGTCCTGGCGACCATCAAATCCTATACCGAACGTCTAGCGCGAGCTCTGCACGTCATCGGGCTGATGAACATTCAGTACGCGGTGAAGGATGGCATGGTGTACGTGATCGAAGTCAATCCTCGTGCATCGCGAACTGCGCCGTATGTCAGCAAAGCGACCGGTGTCGCGTTGCCGCGCATCGCCGTCGGCGTGATGTTGGGCAAGAAGATTTCCGACTTCACCGACAAGACCGGCGTGTTGCCAGTACCCCAGTACTTCGTCAAATCGCCCGTATTCCCGTTCAATAAATTCCCTGGCGTGGATCCTTCGCTTGGACCTGAGATGCGTTCCACCGGCGAAGTGATGGGCGTGGGCGAAAACT
>JBDTUY010000363.1:0-5294 GCA_040007495.1 Acidobacteriota bacterium
GCGACAACGTCCATCGCGGCCGCTTCCCCGGAGTACTTGAGCGGAATCACTTCCAGCTTTTCCAGCAACGGTTCGAGTTCAGAATCGGCGCGCGGTTGGAGCGCGCCCACTACAACATCTTCGCCCCGTTCCTTTCTCCGCCGACCCTCATCCAGCATCCGAAAGGATTTTCCGACGCCGGAAGCATAGCCAAGAAACACTTTGAGGCGGCCACGGTGCTCCGACCATTCCTCGGCTTGCACCTGCCGCAGCAGATCATCCGGCGTCGGGCGGCGTGCGGAATTCGTCATTTTTGACTAGGCAGTTTGTTGTCCAGGGCCAGATTCAACAGTAAAACATTGACTCGGGGTTCGCCGAGGAAGCCGAGATCGCGGCCTTCGGTATGCGCGGCGACCAGCGTTTGGATGCTCTCTGGGCTCATACCTCTTGCTGCCGCGATGCGCGCCACTTGGGCTTCGGCGGAAGCAGGACTGATGTGCGGATCAATGCCGCTCGCCGACGTTGTGACCAGATCAGCCGGAATCGGTCCTGTGTATCCAGGGTTCGCCACCCGAAAGTCTTGGATCGATTGTTTCACGCGATCGATCAACTTCTTGTTGGTCGGGCCCAGATTCGATCCGCCGGATGCTGCGGCGTCGTAGCCGTTTGCGCCCGCTGCGGAGGGCCGGGGATGAAAGTAGCCAGCACCTGCAAAGTTCTGTCCTATCAATGCTGAGCCGATGGTCTTACCATCTTGCTCTATGAGGCTGCCGTTCGCCTGCCTCGGAAATAGTGCTTGCGCGAGGCCCGTCACCGTGAGCGGGTACAGCAATCCAGTGAGAACCGTGATCACGACCGTCATTCGCAGGGCGGGAACAATTTGTCGCCACATAAAACCTCCTCAAGCGAGCTTCGTCAACACTAGGATCTGATCGATCAGCCAAATGCCAGGAAAGGGAGCGATCAACCCGCCTACCCCGTAGATCAAGAGATTGCGGCGCAATAGAGCCTCGGCTCCCTGAGGCCGATATTTCACCCCACGCAAGGCTAGCGGGACCAGAGCCACGATGATCAGCGCATTGAAGATCACAGCCGCGAGCACCGCGCTCTGCGGGGTGTGTAGCTGCATGATATTCAATTGGCCGAGAGCCGGATAAAGGGCCATGAACATTGCCGGGATGATGGCGAAGTACTTCGCCACGTCGTTAGCGATAGAAAACGTAGTCAGAGCGCCGCGTGTAATGAGAAGCTGTTTTCCGATGGCAACCACTTCGATCAGTTTCGTAGGATTACTGTCCAGGTCCACCATATTGCCCGCTTCCTTGGCGGCCATCGTGCCGGTGTTCATCGCCAGACCAACATCTGCTTGCGCGAGCGCGGGCGCGTCATTCGTGCCGTCTCCCGTCATGGCGACCAACCGGCCTTCGGCCTGTTCCTTGCGGATATATTCCAGCTTGTCTTTAGGTGTCGCCTGAGCCAGAAAATCGTCTACGCCTGCTTCAGCAGCGATCGCGGCGGCGGTCAACGGATTGTCTCCAGTGATCATCACCGAGCGAATTCCCATCGCCCGCAACTGGCCGATCCGCTCCTTCATGCCGCCCTTCACAATGTCCTTGAGGTGGATCACTCCTAGAATGCGAGTTCCTTCCGAGACCGCTAGCGGGGTGCCGCCGCTCCGGGCTACCTTGTCGGCGATCTGTGAAAGATCGGAGGGTATCGAGCCGCCTAATTCCGTTACGAAGTTCATGACCGCTTCGGTGGCACCCTTGCGAAGCTGACGGCCTTCCATGTCCACACCGCTCATTCGCGTATAAGCAGAGAAGGGAATGAAGTGCGCTTCGTGCGCGGCAACTTCGCGCCCTCGCAACCCGTATTTCTCTTTCGCCAAAACGACGACAGAGCGGCCCTCCGGGGTTTCATCCGCGAGGCTAGACAGCTGAGCGGCATCGGCAAGTTCCGTGTCCGTGACTCCGCTGACCGGCAGAAACTCGACTGCCTGCCGGTTCCCCAGCGTAATCGTTCCGGTCTTATCCAAAAGTAGAGTGTTGACGTCTCCCGATGCCTCTACAGCTCGCCCGCTCATGGCTAGGACGTTATGCTGCATTACACGGTCCATTCCTGCAATGCCGATTGCGGAGAGTAAGCCTCCAATCGTCGTAGGAATTAAGCAGACCAGTAGTGAGACGAGCACGATCACCGATGGCACTTGTCCCGAACCAGCCGCTGCCACGCTGTATGCCGAGAACGGTTGGAGGGTCACCACAGCCAACAAAAAGATCAGTGTCAGTCCCGCGATCAGAATATTTAGCGCGATCTCATTCGGCGTTTTCTGCCGTTCTGCACCTTCGACCAGCGCAATCATGCGATCGAGGAACGTCTCGCCAGGATTGGACGTGATCTTGATTTTGATCGAGTCGGAAAGTACACGGGTGCCGCCCGTGACGGCGCTGCGATCCCCCCCGGACTCACGAATCACGGGCGCGCTCTCACCCGTGATCACAGATTCATCCACTGTCGCGATACCCTCGATCACGTCCCCGTCCCCGGGGATCGTGTCGCTGGCTTCACAAACAACGACATCTCCCGCGCGTAACTTCGACGCGGGGATGCTTTCTATGCCGCCGCTCGCGGTCAACCGCTTGGCGATGTTATCGGTCTTCGTCTTGCGCAGAGCGTCGGCCTGGGCTTTGCCGCGAGCTTCCGCCATCGCTTCCGCAAAGTTCGCAAACAGCACGGTGAACCAGAGCCAAACAGCGATTTGCACTGTAAAACCTAGGCCCGCCGCACCTGCGAACAGATCCCTTAGCAGAATCACCGTGGTCATGGCTGCGCCCACTTCCACCACGAGGATCACCGGATTCTTCGCCAAGGTGACAGGATTCAGTTTGCCAAACGATGCCACGATCGCCCGATTGATGATCTGTGGATCGAACAGCGGGCGAGAGTGAGCCAGCTTCTTCGGAAGTAGCGAGGATGAATCGAGTGCCATCAGAATAGACCTCCGCCGCGCATCACGTAGTGCTCAACAATGGGGGCCAGTGACAACGCCGGAAAGAACGTAAGAGCGCCAACGATGACCACCGTGCCGATTAACAGTCCGATGAAGAGCGGCCCGTCGGTGGGGAATGTTCCGCTGGTGACTGCGACTTTCTTCTTCGCAGCCAAGCTACCGGCAACAGCCAACAACGGGAGCAAGAATAAGAAGCGGCCTATCAGCATCGCGAGACCGAGCGTCAAGTTGTACCAGGGAGTATTGACGCTGATGCCGGCAAAGGCGCTGCCGTTGTTGCCCGTAGCGCTGGTGTACGCATAGAGAATTTCGCTGAACCCATGCGGCCCTGCGTTGTTCACATTTGCAACTGCGGCGCCAGCGGCATTCCAATAGCCGTTCGCCGCAAACTGGATCACCACGCTGATTCCCGTAAAGATTAGAATGCTGGCCGCTGTAGCGATTACAGCGAGCATCGCCATCTTCACTTCCTTCTGCTCGATCTTCTTGCCCAAATACTCCGGCGTGCGGCCCACCATCAGCCCGGCGATGAAGACTGCCAGGATCGCGAATAGCAGCATTCCATATAGGCCCGCGCCGACACCTCCGAAGATCACCTCTCCGGTCATGATGTTGAAGAGCGGCACCAAGCCTCCGAGCGGCGTGAAGCTATCGTGCATGGAGTTGACCGCTCCGCAACTGGCGTCGGTCGTAATGACGGCGAACAATGTGGAGGCTGAAATTCCGAAGCGGGTTTCCTTGCCCTCCATGTTGCCGCCCGCCTGCAAGTCCGTGGCTGCGTTATCCACACCGAGAGCCGTTATCGTGGGATTTCCACTCTGCTCGAAGTAGTTCGCGGCGAAGACTCCGGCCAGAAACAGGACGCTCATCGCCGCAAAGATCGCCCATCCCTGTCTGGTATCGCCGACCATCTTGCCGAATGTGTACGTCAATCCGGCGGGAATCAGAAAGATCAGCAGCATCTCCGCAAAGTTCGTCAAGGGCGTCGGATTTTCAAACGGATGCGACGAATTCGCATTGAAAAAGCCGCCTCCGTTCGTACCCAATTCTTTGATCGCCTCTTGGGACGCGACCGGGCCTTGGGCAATCGTTTGAGTTCCGCCTTCCACTGTCGTCACCGCTGTATACGGATTCAGGTTTTGAATCACACCCTGTGAAGTGAGCCCCAGGGCGACGATCATGCTAAGCGGAAGCAATACGTAGACATTCGCGCGAGTGAAGTCCACCCAGAAGTTGCCGATGCTACTCGCTTGTTGGCGAGCGAACCCGCGTACCAGTGCAATGGCGATGGCGATGCCCGCCGCTGCGGACGCGAAGTTGTGAACCGTGAGCGCCGCCATCTGCACGAAGTAGCTGAACGTCGATTCGCCGGAGTAGGCTTGCCAGTTGGTGTTCGTAGTGAAACTGACAGCCGTATTGAACGCCAGATCCGGCGAGACGTTAGATGTGCCAAATCCCTGCGGATTGAAGGGCAACATGCCCTGAGTGCGCTCCAGCATGTAGGTCAGAACCAGACTCACGGCGCTGAATGCCAACAGAGATCCGGCGTACTGTGTCCAGCGTTGTTCCGCGTCTTCCCGGACCCCAACCAGCTTGTAGATCAACTTCTCCAACCAGCGCAACGCCGGATGCAAGAATGTGCGTTCACCCTGAAACACCCGAGCCATAAACGTACCCAGCGGTTTCGTCAGCGCAACCAACCCGACGAAGTAGACCAGAATTTGCAAAAGCCCCATCGGAGTCATAGCACGCACCTTTCCGTCAATTCAGAACCGTTCTGGGCGCAGTAGCGCATAGAGTAAGTACGCGAATAAGAGCACCGCAGCGATTCCCGCAAGAATGTAGTCCATGAACGCTCCCTCACAATTCGTCGCAGGCTTTCACGAAGGCCCAACTGACGATGAAAAACAGAATCGAAGCACCAACGAAGATGACGTCAAGCATGTTTGGCCTTTCTGAGTTCAGCGAAAACAACGTGGTGCCCCTTCTGCCGCAACTTGCGCACCAGCCGAGTTTCGCGCGTCGGCCACCAGTGCTTGCGGCCACCGACGATCACAATGCAGGGGGGCGAGAGCTTTTCAAGCAGCAGTTCCTCCGCGTCCCTGCATAGGTAGATCTGCACGTGCGTCTCGACGGATTGTGCGCAGGCCATCGCCAGAAAGCGGTTTTCATTAAACTCCAAAAGCACGGGCGGACTCTTCAGGTCGAGCGGGTAAGGCACCACTTGGGGAACTACCAGCCGCACACGAGCGTTCAGATCTTTGGCCAGTTTGGTTGCTTCTTCCAGTGCCCGCAGAGTTTCGGC
>JBDTUY010000364.1:0-5285 GCA_040007495.1 Acidobacteriota bacterium
CGGTAATTCGCCGACAGGCAAGCGAGCGAGGACACTTCGACAATTCGTTGACGTGGTTGACCACGCGACATCGGCCGATCTGGACGGCCACTTGCGCAGGAAGGACTTTTCGCGCTGGATCGTCGACGTTTTCGGCGACTACCGTCTCAGCAACACTATCGGTGAGTTGGAGGATGCTTATCGATTAGGAAAGACCTCCGAGATCGCCGAGTCTCTTGGCCGCGAGATTCGGTTGCGTTATGACTTTACTGGTGAGGGCCTGGGATTGAGCGGGCCGAAATTTGACGGAGCCCATGCGGGAGGCTAGGCTGCCGCTCCGGCGCCACCGGCAAATGGGATTGTGAATGTGAACCGGGTACCCTTGCCTGGCTCACTTTGCAGACAGATCGAGCCCCCGTGCTCTTCGACGAGCCGCTGGGTAATGGCGAGTCCTAGCCCGGTGCCTTCTTGTCCTCCGGCCTGCCGCTGGCCAACCTGATAGAACTTGTCGAAGACGGACGCCTGTTCTGCCAATGGAATGCCCACGCCAGTATCCAACACGGAGATTGCAATGTGGTCCTGATGTGCGATCACTTCCACCCACACCCGGCCGCCCTCCGGTGTGAACTTCACGGCATTGTTTAAGAGATTGTAAAGGATTTGTCTAAAACGAAGCCGGTCGGCATAAATGTCCAGCGAATCAGGCGCGGTACTTTGGATCTCAATCGACTTCATTGCCCCCCGCTGACGCATGGCTGAAACCGTTTCCTCCAAGGCATCAATCAACGAAAACTGCTCGCGCTGCAACTCCAGCCGGCCGGACTCGATCTTGCTGAGGTCGAGAACATCGTTGATCAACGCGAGCAAGTGCTGCGAGTCCCTATGAATGTGGCGAACGAACCGATGCTGCTTTTCATTGAGAGGTCCTTCGAGTTCCTCCTCAAGCAGTTCCGTGAAGCCAATGATGGTGTGCAGAGGTGTTCTGAGTTCATGACTCATCCCGCTTAGGAATTCGTCCTTGAGATGATTTGCGCGATCCACTTCCTCGCTGTGATCCTGAAGTTCACGGTTTCGGGAGGATAGTTCATCAGTGTGGGCCGCCTGTGCAACTCTAAGCTGCTCTTCAACTAGCCAGCGCTCACTCACGTCGCGAATGATAGCCGAGACGCGAAACCCCTCTTCAAATTTTACGGGGCTAAGGCTGATCTCAACCGGAAATGTTGACCCATCCTTTCGTTGGCCTTCCAGCTTCAATCCACTGCCCATCGGGCGGGTGGAAGGCTTGGCCCAATAGCTATCGCGATGGACGTGATGACCGGCTCGAGACCCTGCCGGAATCAGCAGTTCAACAGTTTGTCCCAACAGTTCCTCGCGCGCGTACCCAAATAACTGTTCGGTCACTTTATTCAGAAGGACAATCTTCCCATCGCGATCGACTTCGATGATCGCATCGGGAGCAGCCTCCAAAAGTTCGCGAAACCGCATATGCTCGCGGACACGGCTTCTGGCCTTTACTCCCTGTTCGGTCAGATCTTCGACCGCATGTTCAGCCGCGCGGCGAGCGGTCACGTCTGCTAGAACGACGAAAGATCCGTGTTCTGTTCCCGATGAGTCCTTCCACGGAATCACGTGGACCTCAAGGTCCACGTGCGTTCCGTTCTTTCGACGCCGATGGATTTCAAGGTCAGTCGTGGGGCAGACTGGCAAATCGATCGGCGGCGGACCGCCCGCTACGTCCTCATTGCTCCATCCGAGGATTTTTTCGGCGGCGGGATTCCACGATTCAACGCGACCCGTCGAAGAAATAGCAACAAGTCCAACAGGGATGACCTGAAGAATGTCTCTGAGAATGCCGGGGTCGAATTTCCCTTTGGTGATCACCGGGTCCTCCCAGATCCGTGGCGTTTGCATGCCTGTCAGCCTGAGGAGGGCTTAGCTCTTGCCAACTGTGGCCATTCGAAGGCTACCCAACTGTAGCACGGCAACGCGATTGGCAGAGCCGCGAGTTCTATGAGTTCGCTGCCTCAAGCCCATGCTTCTTCATTTTGTATCGCAATGCGTCGCGGCCAATCCGCAACTGCCGCGCAGCCTCAGACTGATTGCCGTCGGCGTCCTTTAGCGCGCGAGCTACGAGCATTCTTTCCTGAGCTTCCAGACTCCCCCCATTAGAGGTGGCTTCGGCCATGGAGTGGGATATTGCCGACTCGCTCTTGCCGAGCATGTAGGGAGGCAGATCCTGAATATCAATCGTCTCGCCCAGACTCATCATCGCGGCATGACCGATGGCGTTTTCCAACTCGCGCACGTTGCCCGGCCATGAATGGGCCGCCAGTTGAATTTCCGCGCGCCGCGTCAATCCACGGATTTCCTTGCCGTACTGATTCGCAAATTTCGAAACGAAATGGCGCATCAAGAGGGGCAAATCTCCCTGCCGTTCCGCCAGTCGCGGGACATGGATTTCCACCATTCCGAGGCGGTAATACAGGTCCTCGCGAAACTTCTTCTCTTCTATCGCAACCCGAAGGTCTCGATGCGTCGCCGCCACGACGCGAACATCGACTTTTCGCGCCGTGAGCGATCCGACTCGCTGAACCTCGTGGTTCTGCAGCACGCGTAGAAGCTTTGCTTGAGTTGCCAGGGGCATGTCCCCAATCTCATCGAGAAAGAGGGTGCCGCCATGCGCGTGTTCGACTAGCCCAGGTTTATCAGATACAGCGCCGGTAAACGATCCACGGACATGCCCGAACAGTTCGCTCTCGAACAGAGTGTCTACGACAGCGGAGCAATTCAAGACCACAAAACGGCCTCGAGATGCCGGACTCAACCGATGCATTGCCTGCGCCACGAGGTCTTTGCCAGTGCCGGTCTCTCCGGTAATCAAAACGGAGCGATAGTGGGGCGCGACGCGTCTAGCCCGTGAGAGCATCTCCCACATGAGGGGGCTATTGCCGATGATTCCCTCGAACTCGGCATTGGCGAGTACTTCGCCCTGAAGCTGCAAAGCCCTCTGCCTCTGCTTTCCAGCCTCGATCAATTGTGCAATTTTCTCGCGGATTGCCGCTATGGAGATTGGCTTGTTGAGGTAATCGGTGGCACCCTTCTTGATCGCCTCAACAGCCGTTTCGCTGGAATAGTGCGCTGTCATCAGCATCACGTCCGTTGACGGATCGATTTCCATGATCCGGCTTAAGACCTCAAGTCCGGTCATGCCCGGCATGACAAGATCTGTGAGGACAATTTGGGGATGCCGGCTAGCTACGAGGTCCAGACCCTGTTCCGGATCAGATGTTGTAAGAATTTCGATGTCAGGCTGCGACAGGGCGCTTTCCAGAAGCTCTAAGCTCCCAGGGTTGTCGTCGATGACAAGTACGGATATTCCCGGTTTCGCGGACATCTGTGCGACTATGCTAGCAGACGTTCCACCTCGGACCGTAGTGCCGTTAGAGAAACTGGCTTAGTGATATAGGCGGTAAAACCAGCTGCCATCGCGCGTTGGCGGTCTCCTTGCATGGCGCTCGCGGTTAAGGCGATGATTGGAATCTCCGCGAAGCGAGTGTCGAGACGAAGTTCCTTGATCACGCCGAAACCATCTAATCCGGGCATGTGGAGATCCAAAATAATCAAATCGGGGCGAATGCGCTGCGCCGCATCGAGCGCCTCGATCCCGTCGCGTGCCTCGAAGACTTCATAGCCGCGCTTCTCCAAAACAGTCCGGACCAGCTCTCGACCGGTCGATTTGTCGTCGGCGATCAAGACCCGCTTGGGTGCTTCTCCGTTTTTGGCCATGTTGTCGATGCCCACGTTACTCCTCTGAACCTCGTCCAGTGGGCTACAGCACCTGCGTGGCCAATGTCCGAATGCTGCCCACATAGCCGTCCGTTGAATCGCTCGTTCTCAGAGAGGCAAAGCCGTGCTTCCTCGCCCACCCTAGCGTTAATTGACGCAGCGAGGCTGCAGCCCGTTGACCCGAGAGTAGCCCTGAAAGCCTGAAATCGCCCCCTGGGCGGGCACTGCGGAGCTGACAGCCTCCCTTCCGATGGGATGGATACAAGAGTGCTGTCTTTAGGTTGATGAATCCACAGCATCGGCAGGTGCCTCATAGTATTGCCACCACCCGAATAGCGTATTTCTCGATGGAAATTGCGCTTGAGGCGGAGATCCCCACCTACAGTGGTGGGTTGGGAGTGCTTGCGGGAGATATGCTTCGGTCCGCGGCGGACATGGAGTCACCGATGCTCGGCATCACGTTGGTGCATCACAACGGTTATTTTCGGCAGAAGCTAAGTCCTCAAGGGAGTCAGTCCGAAGAACCTGAACCATGGCACGTGAGTGAGCACCTTGAACTCATGGAACCGTGCGTTTCGGTCCTTATTGAAGGGCGTGCCGTCTGGCTGCAGGCCTGGCGCTATTGGATTCACGGAGTATCGGGATATGCAGTGCCGGTATACCTGCTCGATTCCTCTTTACCGGAGAACAGCGAGGCTGACCGAGTTCTCACCAATGACCTCTACGGCGGCGACTCCCGTTATCGTCTCTGTCAGGAAGTGATTCTTGGAATGGGAGGGGCGAAGATGCTCGAGAAGTTGGGCTACGCAGGTATCACCAGCTACCACATGAATGAAGGCCATGCGGCGCTGCTGGCGCTCGGACTTCTTGAGCGGGACTTGGGCGAGGGCAACCTGCATCTGGCAACAGAAAACGACATCGAGAAGGTTCGCCGCCGATGCGTGTTTACGACGCACACCCCGGTCCCTGCGGGGCAAGACCAATTCTCGCTCGATCAGACGCGCCAGATCCTCGGCGAGGAGCGCAGCAGTGTTCTTGAGGTCACACATTGTTGTCCGGAGCAAGTCCTGAACATGACTTTTCTCGCGCTCCGATTCTCCCATTACATCAACGGCGTTGCGATGCACCACGGTGAAGTGTCCCGAGGAATGTTCCCGCAGTATCCAATCCGAGCCATCACCAATGGTGTCCACGCCGTATCCTGGACCGCACCGCCATTTCAGCAAATCTTCGACAGGCACGTGCCCGAGTGGCGCTATGACAACTTGTACCTGCGTTATATGATCGGGATCTCTCTTGAGGAAGTTCGTCAAGCTCACCTCGCCGCCAAGAGCCGATTATTAGAAGAAGTCAGATCCCGCAGCGGAGTCCAGCTTAGCCAGTCTGTCTTTACGATTGGCTTCGCTCGTCGGGCCGCCACCTACAAAAGAGCCGACCTGCTCTTTTCCGATCTGGAGCGATTGCGAAGAATTGCTCGCAACGTTGGTCCTCTCCAAATTGTATTTGCCGGCAAGGCCCAC
>JBDTUY010000365.1:0-5265 GCA_040007495.1 Acidobacteriota bacterium
AAACGATGCCAGCACGTCGAGCGTGGTTCTGGGTGTCACGGCCATCCAATCTTCGAGCGTCGGTTTGGGGGTAGTCGCCAGGAGTGCCTTCCGCGTGGCGATCTCATTGACCATATCGCGAGCTTCAACCCACCGCAGAACCGCTGTCTTTATTCCGCTAAAACTGAAGTCGAGCGCGTTGCCCTTCATGTTGACGAGCGTAAACTTGACGGCTCGCGGATTGCCGTGCGGGGCTAGGAGGTCGATGACCGGTCCGCCGGGATAGCCGAAGCCCAGGAGCTTGCCGACCTTGTCGAAAGCCTCGCCTGCGGCGTCGTCGCGGGTCTTGCCCAGCAG
This sequence comes from Acidobacteriota bacterium, assembly GCA_040007495.1. Taxonomy (GTDB): domain Bacteria; phylum Acidobacteriota; class Terriglobia; order Bryobacterales; family Bryobacteraceae; genus Palsa-187. Next base: position 337 of record JBDTUY010000365.1, read on the forward strand.
GCGGTAGCGGAAATCTTCTGTGACCTCGTAGAGGTGCGTGTGACCGCCGCTGACGATTAACGCGAGGGCGGGGTACTCGATTGGGTTCTGGCTCGCGACTGCGTGGATGTGCCCTTCAATGTGATTGACGCCGATCAGAGGCAGTTGGTGCACGGTCGCCAATGCTTTGGCGTAGGTGATGCCGACCAGAAGAGATCCAATCAAGCCTGGACCCTGCGTCACGGCGATCGCGGCGAGATCCGCTAACTGAGTGCTGCTCTGTTCCAACGCGAGGCGAACGGCAGGTACGATGGCTCGGAGATGTTCACGAGAAGCGAGTTCGGGTACAACACCTCCATATTGTGCGTGGGTCGCGATCTGCGATGCGATGACGGATGACAGAATCGTCGCGCTACGGTCGCCGGGGGAGGACTCGACACGTGATTCAACTACGGCGGCGGCCGTTTCGTCGCAGGAAGATTCGATGGCGAGGATGCGCATACGGGATAGGACCGATTTTTCGACTGTCATCGTGCGCTGGCTGGACGGAATGAAGTTAAGGATAGGCCTCGGATTTCCCGAAAGTGCTTTGTGTTGGCGGTGCAAAAAAAATCGTTGGCGTCCAGCACCGTGGCGGCGATGAGCGCGTCAGCCAATTCAATGCCGGTGGCGAGAGAATGTTGCTCGATGAGGGAGGCAGCCTTTGAGCCAATTGTTTCAGAAAGTGGCAGCACCCGGAAATCTGCTTGGCGCAAGGATTGCTGGATTTGTCTTGCTTCCAATTTAGAGCGAGCGCCTTGGAGTAATTCCATGAGGGAAACTATGGAGAGTGCGCGATCTGCGGCTCTATCAACTGCGCGCGCTGCCGCCGTATTACCCCTGGTTGCCCAAACGAGGACGTCCGTGTCGAAGATCATTTCGGCTTCCTGGGCGGGGTCCGGGGCGACCCTTTGGCCTTCACAACGGAAGCGCGGGGGCGTCGTAGCTGTCGAACAAAAAGAGCGGGGTCAGCCAAATCGTTTCGGTCTTTCCAGAGGCCAAATAGCGGTTGATCTTTAATCGAAGACGTTGTTTGGCCTCCATTCTCCGAGGCAGCTATTGGCGCAAGTGTCGCCTTCTTCTTCCCTCGATAAAGTACCGTCACCGTTTCTCCGCGATCAATGGCGCGAAGTACGTCCTTCATGTGATAGCGGAGGTCTACGATTGTTGCGTTCATAGGGGCACCCTCTAAATGTCTACTTATCAGTATACATTTGCAGGCGGGTCATGCCGGCTTACGCGGCGTCGCGGATCTCAATCTTCAACCTTTTGCCTAGTGCAACGAATGCAGCCTCAATCTGATCTAGTCTCGATCGATGCCTGAGCGAAAACAGCCGTTCCACATGCGTTTTAGGTATGCCGATTCTACGTGCGAACTCGGCCTTCTTCAGTCCTGACGTAATGAAAGCCTGATATAGATCCACCTTTGCGGATTGGAGCACTGAGAGTTGTACCAGACGGTAGTGCTGACCTCGTCGGCGCGAGGCGGCAGGCAAAGGTTTGCCTTCCCGAATGAAGTCGCCGATGGTGAGCACGAGTAGATCTCGTGCCATTTCCATTGCTTCCTCATCGGTCTCACCCTGCGTAGCACCGTAGCCGAAATCGGGCAGTGTCACGACATAGCCGCCAGCTTCCAAGTCTGCCTCGAACATAGCCAAGTATTGTTCCATCGTTTACCTCACAACTTCAAATCCAAATCCCTCAATATGCTCTGCAAGGTTCCTTTCTTAATCTCCTTCGCGGGATGGCGAGGCATACGCGAAACCTTTGAGCCTAGAAGAATGCGTGTATGGCGTGATTCTTCCACAAAAATACAGCCCTGTTTCCTCAGCCACCTTCTCAACTCGCTGGCCGTCACGTCTCAATGGTAACCACTTGTGGTTACTCTGTCAACGTATGTCCTGACAGAAAATGTCTAGTCAGCGATTTCACTCATGGTTGTATCTTAGAGTAGTTATCAGGTGCTGCTCTCCGATTTCGATTACGAATTACCTGAAGAATTGATCGCGCAGGAGCCTTTGGCGGATCGGGCTGGGGCTCGGATGCTGGTGGTGGATCGCGCGACAGGCCGCTGGGCAGATCGGCAGTTTCGCGAACTACCGGAGTTTCTGAGGGTCGGTGATTGCCTGGTGATGAACAATTCTCGGGTGTTTCCGTCGCGGTTGCTGGGGCGTCGGATCAAGGATGGGCGGTTGTTGGAAGGGGAAGTAGAAGTTTTTCTGACGAAGCCAGTCGCTTCTGATCGGAGCGAGTGGAAAGCGCTGGTGAATCCGGGACGCAAGATGTTGATCGGTCAGCGCGTGTGGGTTTCAGACGAGCTGTTGCTGGAAGTGACCGAACATCGCGAGTTTGGGGAACGCACCGTGCGCTTGGAAACATCAGGCGAGTTGTATGAGGTGCTGGAACGCGTCGGGCATGTGCCGTTGCCGCCCTACATTCATCGTGCCGATACGCCGGGTGATCGCGAGCGGTATCAGACCGTGTTTGCGGATCGCAGAGGTTCTGTTGCTGCGCCGACGGCTGGGCTGCACTTCACGCCGGATGTCCTGCTAAAGTGCGGGACGTCTGGCGCGGAGATTGCCGAGGTGACGCTGCATGTCGGACTGGGAACATTTCAGCCGCTGCGTACCAATATTCTGGACGAGGTTCAACTGCATCACGAAACATTCGAGGTGCCAGTGCATGCGGTCGAGGCGATGGATCGCGCGAAGCGAGTGATCGCGGTTGGAACCACTAGTGTTCGGGCGATGGAGAGTCAAGCACTGATGGGTGCGCAAGCTGAGACGAATCTATTCATTCAACCGGGGTTTGTGTTTCGGCGTACCGGCGCAATGTTGACCAATTTCCATCTGCCAAAATCTAGTTTGTTGGTGCTGGTCGGTGCGTTCGCGGGGAAGGACCTCGCGCTAGCGGCCTATCGGCATGCGGTTGAGCAGAGGTACCGTTTCTTTTCTTATGGCGATTGTATGTTGATAATATAAGGCTGAGACTATCCAAGTGGCACTGAACGATCTTCTGACTCAAGCACGTAGGCGCGTTATCACCCAGCTTTTGCTGGACAAGGGTGCGTTGGCGGTGCTGGTCGGCATGGGCGGCGTGATCCTGCTGCTGTTAGCTGGCACCGACATCCTCGATTGGTATTGGCCTGTCTTGCTGCTGGTTGCCAGTTTGGTCTATGGCCTATACCAGCTTCGGAAGCATGTTCCGTCTCTCTATGAGCTAGCGCAAAAGGTGGATGCTCGGCTGGGTTTGGCCGATACTCTATCAACCGCAGAATACTTTTTGCGACATCCGGTGAAGGGGTTGGAAAGCATCTGCGAAATGCAGAGGAGCGTGGCCGAGAGCAAGGCGGCCGCAGTGGACCTGAAGCAGGCAGTGCCCTATCAGAGGAGCCGCTATCTATTGCCTGCGGTCGGGCTGCTGCTGGTTGCGGTGGGACTGTTCGCGGTCCGGTACGCGGTCACGGGGAGCCTGGATCTACGGCCGTCACTGATTGAAGCGGTGAACACGCTGTTTGCGACGCCGGAGGAGAAGGCTGAGGCTGCGCTGGTGCGGGCCAAACTTCATCCACAGGTGTTCGATCCGAACAACCCGGATGCAGATAAAGTCGATCCAAAGTTGCAGGTTCCGCCGGATTCCAAAGATGGGTCCGAGCTGACCAAAGAGGACGAGTCGAAAACGGATTCGGCCGATGCGACTGACAAAGACGGTAAGGAATCGGAAAAGAAGGGCGATTCGGCTGACGATTCCGATAAGAGCGGCGCGGGCAACGACAAGCAAACCGATCAGCAGGCCAAGGAAAAGGACAGCGACGGTAAGGACGGCCAGCAATCGCCGCAGCAGAGCAATCAGGATCAGCGCAGCATGCTGGACAAATTGAAGGATGCCATCAATAACTTGATGAACCAGGGCTCCAGCGATAAGAAGCCCGGCGAAAAGCAGCAATCGAAGGGACAGAAGGCCCAGGATAAGAACGGCGACAAGGGCGGCGAGAAGAGCGACAAGGGCGATAAGGGCGACAAGTCACAAGGCGATCAACAGTCCGATGCGGCCAAGGGCGATCCAAGCTCCGCGCAGGATGCACAGAAGGGTGACAAGTCAAAGCAGAAGGGCGAGGATCAGGCCAACGCCGGGACCGACGACGGCAGCAAGGCTTTGCTGGAAGCTCAGGCACTGGAAGCTATGGGTAAGCTGAATGAGCTATTGGGCGCGCGTTCGGAACAGATCAACGGGGACATGATGGTGGAGGTCGGGAACACCAAGCAGCAACTGAAGACGGCATTCACGTCGCAACAGTCGGGTCACACGGAAGCTGGTAGCGAGATCCATCGCGATGAAGTGCCTTTGATGTACCAGCAGTTCGTGGAGAAATATTACAGCGAGATTCGCAAAGGGGAAGCTCAGCCAAAGCGCCCCGCGAAACCTGCGGCTCCCGCTGCTATGCCGGCCAAGTAGTCGGCAGGGGGCTAGACTGCTTTTTTCTTGCTGCCGACCGCTGCTGCGGCGGCTCGGGTTTCCGATTGCACCACCTTTGGGGATGGCTTGCGTGACAGTAAGCGTGCCACGGCTCGCACCAGGTTGGGGATCTCGTTAGAACTCTTCTGCACCACGGCGTCGGCACCCGTAGACTCTTCGGTCAAGCCCAGCGCGTCCACGAAGCCAGAGATCAGGATCACGGGCGTAGCGGGCAATTGCTTGCGCACCATGCGGATCACTTCAATGCCATCCATGCGCGGCATCTTGTAATCCGTCACGATCAGGTCGAAGGACGTGGCCGATGCCAGTTCCAATGCGTCGGGGCCGTTGGTGCAAGGGGTCACGGTATGACCCAGTTCTTCCAATACGGTCTTGCGTGCTGTGAGTCCATTGGCGTTGTCGTCCACCAGAAGGATTCGTCCTCGAACAGTTGAT